>JBDLRB010000001.1:0-4368 GCA_039800205.1 Pseudomonadota bacterium
GTCACATCCATGGTGGCGGATTCAGAACCCACCTTGACGCGCGCCTCGCCGATCTGCTCGATGGAGGTGGTGGTGACGTAGGTGATTCGCGGCACCTGGATCGTACCCACATCCACCTGCACCGAACCCACCACCACATTCACCGATTCGTTACGCACGGCAATCTGCGGCACGAGAATCGTTTTCTCGCCCTTCACCGTGGGGTCGGCCTGCAACATCACATCGCCGCCCGAGCGCATCACGACATCGGTGTCCGACAGGATGAGACCCTGCTCCATGACCTGAAGGAATCCACCCTGAAGCACCGTAATGGGGGCGCCGCTCACGGGCAAACCCTGCGCCTCAAGCGTTGCGCGGCTAAGCGATTGATCAACACCTGCCTGCATCACGATCTTGCCGCCGGTGGCCATGGCCTTCACCCGGCCATTCACCCGCAGCTGCTCGCCCGCATTCAACAGCACGCGACCGTTGGCGCCAGTGGCTTCGACAATCCCTGTGATGGTGATCGTGGGTGCCGCGAGGTGGGCGAGCAGATCGCCCTTGACCATGGCCTCGAGTTGTTGAGGCCCTTCGCCTGCCACCAGGATGCTCTCGCGTCCGCGCAGGTAGGTGTCGGAACCCGAATTGTTGGCGAACGCATGACTACCTGGCAGGAGGTTGACCTGCCGGCCCACCAGCGAAACGCCAGCGCGTGCATCGATCAAACCAGTGACGGTAATGTCACCAGCCGAGGCTTCGGCATCCACAATCGCGGTACGGGCAGCACTGGTAACCACCTGTCCCACCAGGCCACGCAGCAACATGCTGTCGACCGAGCGCAAAGTGATCTTGCCGTTCAGCTGGGTATCCAGGACGCCGCCGCTGATGACGTTACCCGAACCGTCGCGGACCACGGGGGTCTGCACAATGCCTTGGCCGCTCGAGTGCGTTCCGGCTCGCACACTGAGTTGATCAGCGGCCGAGATCGTGGCGTCGACCAGCACCAGAGAGCCCGACACGATGGAGATGTCGGCACCGGCATCACGCGCCTCAAGCGCGCCCGACAACTGCACCTGCCCTTCGGCGAAGATGTCGATGGATCCGTCGGGCGTGCCCGACCAAATGGGGTTGAATTTTGCGTCGGCAACGATGGACGACGGGGCAGCCAGACTGACACCAATTCCCGCACTGTCGGTGCCACCGCGAATACGAACGGTGCCGCTTGACCAAAGATTGGCGCCGGCTGCGACCAGACTTCCGTTATCAAGGCGCTTGCCGCCCCCCATTCTGGCGCTGGTGTCCGCGCGGATTTCGAGTAGCGAGTCTTTGCCGGTCCAGGTACGGGATGCTGCGCCGTTGGTGTAGCTGTAGTCAGCTCCAGCCATGGCCAGCCCGCCCCAAGCGATTGCCTTGCCCTGCAGCAGGATTCTGCTGCCGGTTGTTGCGGCCGGGTCGGCACCACGCGTGTAGACCTCGGCATCAACGCCGCTTTGGAGCGTTTGTCCAGCGATCAGTTCAATCTGCTGGTCAGCCTCCAGAATGACTGCCATCGGGGTATTGATATTCGCCAGTGTGGGCTGTGTGTTGCCCATATAGAGCGAGCCCGCCGCTTCGAACCTCATCCGCTGGCTGTTGCCCGTTGAGGTGACCATGGCGTTGCGCAGCGTGAGATCGCCGGCAGCCTTCATCTGCACCGATCCGACCGCACTGATGGTTCCGCCAACTCCCAGCGCGCCGGTGGTCAGGACATCAATTTCGAAGTCGGTGGTGGAGGCCGTGTTCCGGGTGCTGGTAATCGGGCCATTGATCTGGACATTGAGGCCGCGCAGGCTGATCTGCCCCGCGCTCTCGATGCGTCCCGCATTGGCCTCGACAGTCAGCGTGCCGCGCTCGGCAATGACATCGATCAAGGCGAGATTGGGGCTCTGCGTTCCGATCGAGCTGTCGATCCGAACGTCGTTCAGGCCAGCAATGACAACACGGCCGCCGCTCCCCTCGGACTGGAAGCTGCTGCTCGAGCGCGTCCAGACGCTGGTTTCGCCGGACACTACATTGGTGCCCGCGCGGAGCACGATGTCGCGGTTGGCGATCAGGCTGCCGCGCACCTCGATCGACTTGCTCGCGTTGATGATGATGTCGGCGTTGTCGCCACGGGCGATCAACTTGCCCTGGAAGACACTGGGCCCGCCGGGGTTCAACGCGATATTGCCGGAGCGCGTTTCAATGACGCCCAGAACCCCAAGGGTGACGTCCTTGTCGCCGGTGGAGTTGGTTCCAGCATTGAGATTGACGGCATCGTGGCCGAGCACCGAACCTTCGATGATGATCTTGCCGCCAGTGGTGCCGGGCTTGCCAAGATTGACAACCGAACCGGGCATGCTGGCGTCGACTGAATAGGGTGCATCAATCGCAGCCAGATCACCGCTTGTCGGCATGACAAACCCGAGGCGGTCGGCGCCCGAGGTTTGCACCATCTGCGTTTGGCCCGCCTGGGTCTGACGCAAAATCTTGAAGTTGTAGTAGCTGGTAAGGCGAAGCTGTCCGTCGACCTGTCCGATCTCGAGCAGATCGGAGTTGAGCGTTTGAGAGGAACCCACCGTTGGAGTTCCCGACAATGAACTGACTACCTTGAACGCGTTGGCAGCGTAAAGACGGCCGCGAATATCAGTAAGCAGGTTCGAGGCCTGAACGTTGTCGGTTGTAAGCGAGCGCGGGATCTCAATCAGACCTTCAACCTGATGGGTTCCGAGATCGACCCAGATGGCGAGCTTGATGTCGCCACCCGTAATGCCTTTTGCAGACTCGATGAATCCCGTGGCCTGCAGGCGCTTGGTATGGGTGGGTGGCAGCACCGTGAGATTGCCCGAGGCACTCAGGTTGATCGTGCTGTCGTTCAGCCCAGTGCGCAGACCGGCGGAGCTCAGTACGACGATGCCCTGGTCCGCGTAGCTGCGGGTGGGTACTACCGAGCCAATTCCACCCCGAACGTCAATCAAGGAACCGGCATAAAGGTCGCGCCCAAGCCTGACCTGGCGCACTGCCTCAATTGCGATTTCGGACTCGCCCTCACTGTACTTAACCTCGGTACCGACCCAGTCACCGTCTCGGTACACATCCTGGACCGTGCCGCCGGCAACGATCAGACCGCCCAGGTCGGCATCGCCGTTTTGATCGAGAGAACGAATCGTGACCCGACTGTCAGGGTTGTTGGCGACCACGCGCGCGCTGCCTGGCATCTTGACGCCAAGGCCGTCAGCGTTGCGATCCGTACCGCCGGTGAGCTCGATGAGTTGACTTGCCCGGAGCGATCCACCCACATCGACGGTGCCGCCGCCTTGCTGCGGCGCTGAACCGCCCAGGTACAACTGCCCGTCGGCGACGACGCGCAACGTGGAGGGCTCACTTGACCATTCAACCGTTTCGGAAACGATCTTGGACCCGTTCCAGACCTGCTTGACCGTACCACCCGACAACAATGCGCCGACCAACTCGACATGGCCGTTGACATCGATATCGATCAGACCGCCGCTGTCGTTGGCGGTCTGGCCGGCAACGTTGATTCCACCGGCGGAGCCCAGCTTGAACGCAACACCTTGATCGCCAGCGCCCGGTGCCCCGGTGGTGAGGACCTTGACCGATTTGGCTGCTGCAACGGCCGAATCAACGGCGACCCGCTGCCCCGCGCTGATGGTGACAGTGGAATCGCCCGAGCCCAGCCAGGTGACACCGGTGACGCCCACGACACCGCCTGCAGTGACGCGCCCGTTGACGATGACGTCCTGACCGCCATGTAACGCAATGTCGGTACCAGCACCGAGCGTATTGATTTGCGCTGTGGGGTGAACAAATACGCTGACACCACTGGTGTTGGCGCCGGGCTGGGCAGTTCCACCGTTGGTGGCAGGCGGGAAAACACCTGGATCGGTGAGCAACGAGCCACCCGAGGCCGCGCGCAAGCCACCGCGTACCAAGAAATCGCCGCTCACCTTGGCGGCGCCCTCGAGATACACCCAGCGATCGGACTGCAGGGACAGGGCCGAATTTTGGCCATCCAAGTTGATGTTGCCGGTAACGATCACGTCGTCCTTGCCAGCAACGTTGAACCCAACGTTGTCGCCCAGCGTCGTGAGCGTGCCCGCAAGTAGGAAGCCGTAGCCGCGTTGACCCAGCAGTTCATGCGGCCTCTGGACCTCAATGGCATCAAACACGCCGTTGTTGTCCTCGTCCTTGGCATAAACGACGTACTTGTTCGTGCCGTCACTGACAATGAAACGCTTTTCCTTCGACGCGCTGGCGCTGAACGAGATCTGCGACTGTTGGTAGTGCAAGCCCTGTTCAAACGTCGTCATTACCGGTTTCAGACCGATGGTGGCCTGATTGGCGGGCACC
>JBDLRB010000002.1:0-6415 GCA_039800205.1 Pseudomonadota bacterium
TCCGCTTTAAGCAACTGCCAGATCTTCTTCCAGACGTACGCATCGGCCGCCCGTGCGACCGGCTCAAAATCGGTCATCGAGATTGGATCTCAGGACGTCAATGGCAATCTCCGATCGGCGATCCCGGCGGACTTCACTTACACCGGTGTGGATTTCGCGATCGGGCGGGGCGTGGATGTTGTGCTCGACGACCCCTACGTCTTGCCCTTTGAGGATGAATCGGTCGACGTCGTGATCTCCAGCTCCTGTTTCGAGCATTCAGAGATGTTCTGGATCGTGTTCCTCGAGGTGCTGCGGGTCCTGAAGCCGCACGGGCTGTTCTATCTGAATGTGCCCTCCAACGGACAGTTTCATCAGCATCCCGTGGATTGTTGGCGGTTTTATCCAGACAGCGGGGGTGCATTGGTCACCTGGGCCCGCCGAAATGGCGTACCCGCCGTGCTGCTGGAGTCGTATGTCAGCGAGCAAGTGCGCGCGCCCTGGAATGATTTCGTCGCGATCTTCCTGAAGAACGAAGCCTTCCTGCCCGCGTTTCCGGCCCGGATTCTCGACTCAAAACGCGACTTCACAAACGGGCGCCGTCATGGCCATGAGGGCCTGATCCGGCACATGGAAAAAACCGAAGACCTGCGCAAGCTCTCCTGGATTCCGAAGTTCCTGCGCAGTCGTCGGGGCTTTCGTTGAGGACGGAGCGCAGCGCCCCTCAGTCCGCCTTCATGCCTGTGGCCCGAACGAGCTCGCCATAGCGACGAATCTCTGCGGACAGAAATGCCTTCAGTTCAGCCGGGCTGCCCTGGCCCGCTTCCGCGCCCCGACCGCTGAAATTCTTCCTGATCGCGTCCGTGCTGACGGCGCGCACCACGGCCTGATGGGTTTTATCGATGATTGCGCCGGGTGTCTTGGCCGGCGCGAGCAACATGAACCAGGCTGCGAAATCGTAGCCCGCGACGCCGGCTTCGGCGATGGTGGGCAACTCAGGGGCCAGCGGTGACCGGCGGGCGGAGCTGACGGCAAGAGCCCGCAAGCGTCCAGCCCGCACATGGGGCATTGCTGTTGCGATGGGGTCAATTATGAAGTTGACCTGTCCGGCGATCAGGTCGGTGAGGGCGGGCGCAGAGCCCTTGTAGGGCACGTGCATCATCTGGACTCCGGCGCGACTGGCGAGCAGCGCGCCGGCGACATGGCTGGTCGTCGCATTGCCGGAGGAGGCGTAGATGATCTGATTGGGCTTTGAACCAGCCAGTTTGACCAGGTCAGACACCGACTGAACCGGCAGTGTTGGGTTGACGACCAGTACGCTTGGAAGCGTCGCGAGCATCGCCACGGGCGTCAGGTCCCGTTCGGTGTCGTAGGGCAATGAGGAATAGAGCGATGGGTTGACCGCGTGCCCCACGGTCACGACGAGAAAGGTGTAGCCATCGGCCGGTGTACCCAGCACGGCCCGGGTGGCGATCCGTCCACCGGCGCCTGGCTTGTTCTCGACGAGTACAGGCTGACCCCAGTCCTCGGATAATTTCTGGCCCACTGTGCGTGCGAACACATCCGCCGCCCCACCGGGTGGGAACGGGACGACCAGCTTGACCGCTTTCGACGGAAAGCTTGCGCTCGCCGCGTCCGATGGGGATTGTGCACAGACCGACGCGGTGATCAGCGCCAGGCTTGCGGCAAACAGGGAACGCGCATGCAGTCTATTCAAGTTAAACATTGGCATCTCCAGAGGGTCTCAATCGAGCCAGTACTGCTTGCCTTCGGCGCCCCAGAGGGCTCGGGCGGCCGCCTCAGCGTCGGCCACGATCTGGTGACGGTCGACCCGGGTCGGTTCGCCGTCGACAATCAGAAGTTCACCCTCCACCGCGACATGGGTGACATCGCGCCCCTGTCCGGTGTGCACCAGGTTGCCCAGGGGGTTGACGTGTGGGACAAGGTGCGGGCGACTGGCGTCGATCGCCACGAAATCGGCCTGCTTGCCAAGGGCAAGGCTGCCAATACGGGTGGCCTGGCCCAGGGCCCGGGCGCCGCCCATCGTCGCCATGTCGAAGACGTGATGGGGCTGCCAGTCGGCCGATACCCCACCGTCCTGCACCCGGGCGGTGATCAAGGCCCAACGCATCAGTTCGATCATGTCGCCATGCTGGGTATCGGTGGCCAGCGCGATATTGATGTTGCGCGATTTGATGCGAGGAGTCGGCGCGAGCCGTCCCGATGTGGCGTTTGGTTTGGGAATGTGGACCGCATGCGCACCCGCTGCAGCCATTCGATCCAGATCGCGGTCACTGACGTAGATGCAGTGCCCGCCGAGCAATCGATGATTCAGCAGCCCGCATGAGTCGAGGACTTCGGTCGAGGTCCGCCCGGTCCGCGCGCGCACGCGCTCGACTTCGACCGTGCTTTGGCCCAGGTGAGTACTGACCACGAGATTCAGACGGTCTGCATGCTGGGCGACCTGTTCGAGAAACGATTCGGAGCAGGTGTCGACCGCGTGGGCGGCGAGGTTGACGGTGACTCGCGGGTGATTGCGCCAGCGCTCATGCAGGGCGAGTCCTGCTGCAAGTGTGCGCTCACCAATCCCAGCGTCATGGCGCCATTCACCACTCGCGACGGTCGAAAAATCAACGTCGTGGATGCGCCAGCTGGGTGCAAGCCGCATTCCCAGCTCCGCCATGGCTTCGGCACAGAGATCGGCATGGACGAAGTTATCGCCGAGCAGCGTGGAACCGAAGGACAAGGCCTCGAGTGCTCCGAGCCGCGCCAGCGCGCGGGCCTGCTCGGGATTGACCTGCGTTCCCTTCGGAATGCCAGGGGTGTAGGACGGTGCAAAGCCAAGGTCGGCTGCGACCCCGCGGACCATGCTGAGGATGGCATGGCTGTGAACATTGACAAAGCCCGGCGTGATGAAATGATTGTGCAGGCTCAGGGTGCGTCCGACAGGGCCAGGCGGTGGGGCATCACGGTTCAGCCAGGTGATCACGCCGTCCTTCACACCCATGTAACCGCCCCGGATCAGCGGCTGCGCAGGATCGGCGGTGATGAAGATGCCGCCTTTGACCAAGAGGTCAAAGGCGTTCGGCTGGGCAGAAGGCCCACGGTTCATCGCATCGGCTCCAAGGGGACAAGCCGTCGACTGTGCCATGAAACAAAAAGCACACGCAAATGAACGAGCGCCCGTTCCGTCGATGGTGCCCAGTGCCGAGCCGCCCGATCCAGGTGTGCACGAGGTCGTGGTCCGACCGGGCACTGGGCTATCATGGTCGACATGCGCTCGCCCCGGTTCGCCCTGTTTCCGTTGTTATTCATTGCACTGATCTGGGGCTATAACTGGGTGGTGATGAAGCAGGCGACCGCCTACGCCCCAAGTATTCCCTTCGTCTCGGCCCGACTCCTGATTGCAGCCGTCAGCCTGTTTGCGTTCGCGCTCGTGATGCGTCGAACCCTGCGAGTGGGTCACCCGTTCTCGGTGCTCGGCATTGCGTTCTGCAATTCGGTGCTCGCCTTCATGATGATGATGCTCGCCGTCGAGACCGGCGAAGCGGGCCGCAGCGCAATACTGACCTACACGATGCCCTTTTTTGTGATCCTGATCGCCTGGCCTGTGCTGGGCGAACGGCCGGGGCGGCTGCAATGGGTCGCGACCGGCCTCGCCCTGCTCGGCATCCTCGTGTTGCTGGACCCGGTCCGGATGCCGGGCGCTGCAGATTTCTATGCGCTCGGCTCGGGCTTGTCCTGGGGGATTGGCGTGGTGCTGATCCGTCGGCACCAGACCCGTCATCCAGATGATTCACTCGCGCTAGGCGCCTGGCAGAACCTGATCGGTGCAGCGGTCCTCGCCTTGGTCAGCCTCCACGGCGGTGGACTGGGCGATTGGACCTGGAGTCCGATGCTGATCTTCGCGTTGATCTATAACGGCGTGATCATCAGCGCAGCCAGTCTGGTGGTCTGGTTCTGGTTGCTGCGCCATGTGGACTCGGGGATCGCCAGCCTCGGAACGCTTGCCACGCCGGTCTGCGGTCTGCTCGCCAGTATGGCTGTGCTGGGAGAGCGCCCCGCGCCCATTGATTGGCTGGGTATTGCGCTCATCGTGCTGGCGTTGGCCCTGACGGGGCTCGCAGCCCATCAGATGCACGGTCGAAATCGCTGACCCGACGGGCGTGCGCCTGATCGGTCGGCCCGAGCGATCAGGCCCAGGACGGCGAGAAAGGCGAGAAGCGCAAGAACCGGGTCGACTGCTTGAGGGACCCGCGACAGGGCGCAACCACCGGCCTGCGCGATCAAGGGCGAGGTGGGCGTCTCCCCCGGGGGCTGCGTCAGGGGGGCCTCGGGATCGCTGATTCCGGCGTCGGCGGGGGGCAGAGGAGCGGCCGCTGAGACCGGACGGAGATCGCCTGAGACAAGGGCGACCGCCCGACGTGTGCCGTCCGTCGATTGATGGGTCCAGACACTGCGAAACCGCCGACCATCCGGTCGCACGACCATTTGAGCCTCGAAGGCAGCGCCGTCCTCTTCGAGGGCACCCGCCGGAGGCAAGGACAGCCCCGTTGGCCGGCTGAAATTCGAGCCAGAGTCGATACTCGTCGTGATCTGTATCCCCAGGTCTCGAGGTGTGATGCCGGAACCGGGGGACTCGTTGGATTGCGTACCCCATGCAGCCCAGACGGCGGCGCGATTCTGGCAGGACTGCGGGTCCAGGGTACGTGGGGCGAGGGGCTCGCCGCTCGGGCAGTCCCGACCGCTTCGTGGCGTGCCGATCAATCGAGGCTCGCGGACGTTGACCGATGGGTTGTTCATTCTGGACAGCCTTCGGGGAACGCCCCAGCCGGTTGCCCTGGAGTAATGGCTGAGCCAGAACTCGTAGGCCTGTTGGCGTGCGGACAGTTGGGCCAGGTCCGAGACATACAGATAGCCCAGCCAGACCTGATCGCCGCGCAGCAGCGCACGATGCGCGATCGCGTTCTCGTCCGGGAAGGCTTCGGTATCGGCGAATCGGTCGATGCCGGCTCGGTGTCGGGTATTCGAACTGATGTTCTCGGCGCGCAGTCCAGTGAGGCTCGAACCCGCCTCCGGGCATTGGGCATCGACTGGCGGATCCAGATGGCCGGGGCTTGTACCGCCCACCAGCCGCCTCAGGACAATATCCGCGGGCCCGCCCTGATTCGCCTTGCCTTCGCGCCAGAAGAGAACGGCGAGGGGACCGTCCGGTCCGGCCAGATCGGGTGACTGCGCTACCACCCGTGCGCGGCGAGCATTGCGCGCGGGGTCGCTGATCACGCATCCCGTGCTTGGGTTGCTTGCGGGATCGTTCGGATCGTGGCGAGCCTTGCGGTAATCGAAGGCATGGAAGCGGACCTGTTTGCCCATTGACCCAGACGACTCCGCGCCCCGTGCACCGCTGTGCTCGTACACCACGATCACCGTCGACCCGGACGTTGCAGCGGTGGGCCTCGACGCACCTGCGGCCCCCCGTTCAAGGTCGCCGGCGGGCACTGGGAGACCGTGGGCGTCCACCACGGATGGGGCGTCGGGGACCCCACCGAACTCACCCGTCCAGTTGTTCGTGAGTCGAATCGGATCGAGCAGGCCCGCTTGCACATCCGCAGATGGCGATGCGCTCAGATTGACCTGTCCCAGTCCGTACCAGAGATCTGTTCCGCCATTCACCTTCGCACCCGAGGCACCGTCGCCTGGGCCTTCAGCCTCGCCAAGCAGCAGTCCCTGCGGGTCCTCCTGCCAGATCTGTGCAAACCATCCCCGACCCGTCGCGGCATTGAAGCCCCCCACAATCGAATCCTGGAGGGCATCTCGACGGCCCGAACTGCGCTGAACCGGTTCGCTCCAGGTGCTGCCCTCGTTCAGCGAATAGGCGAGCCACACGCACGAAAAAGGTACTTCGCGTCCGGCCCGCTCGGCGTACGTGGCGACGCGTTGTTCAATCGGGCGCGAGCCGTCGGACATCTTGTCGCCCTGTGGACAGAACTTGCTGACCCAGGACAGGAGGACGAGCGGGCCGAAAGCGCGTACGTTCACCTTGTCGATATCGCCTGGGTACGGCAAACGAGGCGACGATGCGCCGTGAAAGCGGCTACGGATGCTGCTTGAGCGGGCAGAATTCGACACATTGAACGGCTCGCTCCAGTCGGCGGCTCGGTCGCAGGTCCTGAGGCCGGCGGGCCTGCAGGTCTGGACATACACATCGCGCGCACGCCGCATCGAATCGGATTTGAGTTCATAGGCCTGCTCGACCTCGGGCGGCGAGTCTCCGTAGGCAATGATCAGCATGCCGGACTCGGTGTTGACAATGCGGGGCTTCTCGGCGTTACCGGTCGTACCAAGCAGGATCCTGGGGTTCAGATGGATGGATGCCGAATCGACAGGCTGCGCATGAGCAGATATCGATAATCCAATTGAATAAAACAACGTTGTG
>JBDLRB010000003.1:0-4649 GCA_039800205.1 Pseudomonadota bacterium
GGCTGCCCCGCTGGTACCACCCCGACGGTCCGCTGGATCCGGCGGGCATCGCTCGCTCAATGGCTGACCTGCTGATGAGGACACTGTGGATCAATCCGCCGAACTAAGCCCGGGTATGCAATTCGATGGCCCATCCAAGACGCTGACCGACGCGCACTTCCTGCTGTTCTCAGGCGTGACCGGCGATACCCACCCCATTCATTACGACATCGAATACGCACGTCAGACGCGATTCGGAAAGCCGCTCGCGCACGGTCTGCTTCTCGCATCGATGACCGCCCTGGGCGCATCCAGCATTCGTGACCGGCTCGAGGGCTTCGTGTTCGTGGAACAGGGCTGCACCTTCATCCGGCCGGCGGTCGTCGGCGATACGATCCGGCCCCGGTTTGTCCTCGAGCGGATCTGGCAGGACGGCCACCGCACCTTCTACCGGTTCGCGACATCGATCCTGAATCAGCGCAACGAACCCCTGCTCGAGGGCTTTCACGTCTATCGCAGGATCCCGCACGTCGAAGGACGTCAATCATCGGAGAGCTCATCATGAGTCAGGATCGGGAGGTCATCACCGGCGGCAAGCCTTGGCCTGAGCACTACACCTACAGCCCGGCCCTGCGGGTCGGGCAGATGGTGTTTCTGGCCGGAACAACCGGAACCGACGAAAGCGGCCAGATTACGGCCCCAGGCGACATCGTCGAGCAGACCCGGCAGATCTTTCGCAAGTTCGAAGCCTTGCTGAACTCGATCGGCGGCAGTTGTGCCGACCTGGTACAGACTCACGACTTCTTCACGACGACCGAGAACTACAAAGGAACAGCGGGGGTTCGCCGCGAGTTTCTCCGCGGTGCCAAACCGACGGCAACCGGCGTGCTGGTCTCAGGACTGCTTCGCAAGGACGCGCTGATCGAGATCTCGGGTATTGCCGTGTTGCGCAATGCAGAAGACTGAGCACCGCACGGTGAACCCACACAGTCGCTGGTTCGAGGAGTTCGAGATCGGGTGCCGCTACCCGACCCGTTCAAGAACGATCACCCTCGACGACCATCTGGCCTTCTGTCGTCTGGTGGGCTACGAAGTCCCGCTGTTTCTGGATGCTGAGCGCGGTGCGCATACGGGATTCGGCGGGCTGATCTGCCCCAGCCATCTGATCATGTCATTTTCCACCGCCATGACCGGCGACCTGTTCTCCGACAGCGTTCGGGGCTTGCTCGCCATCGAAAACGCGCGCTTCATGAGTCCGGTTCGCCCAGGCGATACGCTGAGTACCGAGGTCGAAGTCCTCTCGAAGCGACTGACATCGAGGCCTGGGGTGGGGCTCATCACGTTTCGGGATCATGTGCTCAATCAATTGGGGCAGACCGTGTTTCAGAACGACAAGATCACACTGATCGCCTGCAGACCCGTGGCCGACCCACAGCCGGCTTGATCATGCAACTGAACCCGGTCTACCTGAATGACTGCCTCCAGCGTCCTCAGGATGAAGTCGAGCGATTCCAGAGCGAACGGCTGCGAGCGATGCTCCTTCTGTGCGCACGCGGTCATGCCTATTACCGACGCGTCTGGGCAGCGCATGGCATCGACATCCGCACGATCGACTCGCTTGAGGCCTTGCAGCGACTGCCTCTGACGCCCAAGACGGCCATGATGCAAGCGCCTGAGGACTTTCGTCTCCGGCTACCCGACCTGCCCCTCGAAGAGCGCATTCTGTGGGAGGTGTTGTACACGACCGGAACCAGCGCTGAGCCGACCCCGGTCTACAACACCACACATGACTACCATGCCTACCTGTTCCAGTCTCGCCGCGTCGCAGAAATCGCGGGGATTCGGCCCGATGACGTGATCGCCAATCTGTTTCCACTGACCGCTGCGCCGATGGGCGCATTCGTCCGTTCGGCGACCAACGCCTATGCAGCGGGCGCCACCCTCTTCGCGGCCTTGCCCGGCGCACGACTGGGCTCGTTTGACGTTCAACGCTCGCTTGAATCGGCCGTACAGGCAATCGCCGAGCGGCGCGCCACGCTGTTATGGGGCGTGCCCAGCTTCATCCGCCGGGTTCTCCTTCGCGCGGTCGAAACAGGCGCCGACTTCCGTTCGATCCGGATGTGCGCGATCACGGGCGAGGCCTCTTCACCGGCGATGCGTGATGAACTGCGTCGACTGATGAAGGCGCTGGGCGCGCGCAGCGCTCTGGTGTTTGACCGATACGGCTCCACGGAGCTCGGTGCATTCGCGCAGTGCACCGAGGACAGCGCCTGGCACAACCCTGCGCCCGAGATCCAGTATCACGAAATCGTCGATCCCGATTCCGGGCAACGCCTGCCCGATGGCGAGCGCGGTGCGCTGGCCGTCACTCATCTCAATCGAAGGGGAACGGTACTGATTCGATTTCTGGTGGGCGATATCGCATCGATCGAACGGGGCCCGTGTCCGCATTGCGGCAGGACGGGAGAGCGCATCGTGGGGCCGATCGTTCGGACCCGCGACCTGGTCAAGGTCAAGGGCATGCTGATCAACCCGTCGGCCCTGCTCGACATCCTCCAGGGCCTGGCGGGCGTCGATGAGTTCCAGGTCGTTGTCGATCACATCGACCCCTCCGATCCGCTGTCGATGGATGAACTCGTGATCCGGATCGCAACACAAGCGGAAGACCGTGACCACCTCGCCCACGAACTCATGGATCGTACACGTCACATCTGTCGCGTGACGCCCCGTATCGAGTTCGATACAGCAAAAGCCCTCTATAACCCGGATACACATACCAAGGCCTCTCGCTTCGTCGACCGTCGAGTCACGGTAAGCCTGCCCACCCGTTCCCGTCAGGAGTAAATGCTCATGGATCTGAAGCTCACCGGAAAGACTGTGCTGATCACAGGAGGATCAAAGGGGATCGGCGCAGCCTGCGCCCGCAGCTATGCGGCCGAGGGCTGCAGACTGATTCTGGTCGCCCGGCATGCCGAAACGCTGGACGCGACCGCAGAAGCCATTCGGGTCCAATACGCGGCCGATGTGCGTACACTGGCTGTGGATCTGCGTCAGGCAGACGGTATCGCCCAGGTCAGTGAAGCGCTGACCGGCGTCGATATCCTGGTCAACAATGCCGGTGATATCCCGGCCGGCTCGGTCGTCAAACTCGATGATGCCGCCTGGCGACAGGCCTGGGAACTCAAGGTGTTCGGCTACATCAACCTGTGTCGGCAGGCCTTCATCGCCATGAGCGCGGATCGCCGGGACGGGGTCATCATGAATGTCATCGGTCTCGCGGCAGAGCGCGCCACATTTGACTACATCTGCGGATCGTCGGCCAACGCGGCCCTCGCCCTGTTCACCAAGGGCTTGGGCTCAGACTCGGCCAGGCACGGCGTGCGGGTCCTCGGCGTGCATCCGCCCTCCACCCGAACCGACCGGATCGAAAAGGTGCTCAAGGCCGCGGCAGCCCAACGCTATGGCGATGAGGCGCAGACCGAGCGACTGATCCAGGAAGGCATTTTCACGCGCCCCATCGATCCGGAGCAGGTGGCGGATGCGGTCGTTTACTGGTCGTCTCCACGAGCGAGTCAGATTTCGGGCGTGGTCATGAATCTGGGTTGAAGGCCGCACACACCGGCCCATGCGAGCGTCCGACCATGCATCGCCCTCTTCCACGCCGTCGGCCGATGGACCCGGCGTGACTGCGGCCAATCGCACCGCTGCGGCCATCGCGCGTCGCGTACTGGAGGGGCACTACCACCCCGGCTCGAGTCTCAGGGAAATCCCTCTCGCCGAGGACATGGGGGTCAGCCGCAGCACGATCCGTGAGGCCCTGCGCATCCTGGAGCGCGACGGGGTGGTCCGGATCGAGGCACACCGCGGGGCCTCCGTCACGCAACTGAGCCCTGAGGAACTGATCGAGATCTATCAGGTGCGCACCGTGCTGCTCGGACTGGCAATGAGTCTGTGCGCACAACGCTGCACAGACCGGGACCTGCTCTCACTCGGTCGGCTGCATCGACGAATGCTGAAGGCGGTCGATGATCCCCGCTCAGCGGCCGAGGGTCTGCACGCACAACTCTCTGCAGAAATGGCCTTGCTGATCATCGCGCGCGCGGGCAACCGGCGCTTGCAGGATCTGTTGACTCAGATGTCGAATCAGATCGCCCGCTACACCCGCCTGGGCCTGTCAACGCCTGCCCGCAGGCAGCGCTCGGCCGCTACCTGGCGGGCGGTGATCGACGCGATGGCTGCGAGAAACAGCGCACTGGCCGAGCGGCTGGGACGACAACTGGTCACCGAGACCCTCCGGCACGCCTTGGGACAGATCGCCGGTATTGCGCCGGACCCGATCGCCACGGAAGACGCCTGAGTCGCTGACGGGCAGCCGCAGGCGCCGACCTCGTCCGATCGGACAACGGATCGATCAGCGCGTCACCTTCGGCACCTTGGCCGCTTCGGCGACCTGCGACCACTTCTTGATCTCGTCTGACACGAAGCGGGCCGTCTCCGCGGGCGTACTGGTGACCGGCACCGCCCCCTGACGCTGTAGCCGGTCTCTGACCTCCGGCAGCGCAAACACGGCAGCCACCTCGCTTGACAAGCGATTGACAATCGCTGGCGGGGTCCCTGCAGGCGCAACCAGCGCAGTCCAGGTCGCAACCTGAAAGCCCTTCATCCCGGCC
>JBDLRB010000004.1:0-3592 GCA_039800205.1 Pseudomonadota bacterium
AAGACGTAACGGTCAGCACCACCGGACGCGGTGAGCGTGAGCGTTGGATCAATGAGCCGCTGGATGGTGAGTTCGTCATTCATCGGCCCAAGGCGGGTCTGGGACAGGTTGAAGCGGCTCAGCCTCAGATCACTGCCACCGATATCAACGATCTCAAGCGCCCCGCCGTTATAGCTGGACGTACTGGCAAACAGCTGCGTTGCGACCAGCATGACGCTCGTTCGATTGGACTCGACGCCATCGGTCACGGTCAGGTCAAGCGACACGTCCCCGGCACCGGACCCAAGCGCGACGCGCACGGCGCCAGGTCGTGTCAGGAAAGAAGAGATCGCAGTGGGAGAACCGGTCAGTGTGGGTACGTTGCTGTCGCCGCCTCGCGCGAGACCGGCGGCCGTAACCGCAGCTGCGTCCAGCAAAATGGAGCCAGCGGCAGCGTTGCTCAACCCCAATGACAGCGTCACCGAGTTCGAATCGGCATCAACGATCGAATTGGCCTCGAACGTCAATGCGCTGGTCATACCCGCTGGGGCTTCGAGGCTGGTGGGCGCATTCAGTGACGGGGCTGCGCGTGAAGTGGGAATGTGTACGGTGAACACACGGTTCCCGCTTGCTACAGCAATGATCGAGTTGCCTGACGGATTGAAGACTGCGCCCGTCCATTCCACGTCGACCGGCTTGCCGCCACTGCCAAGCGGCGAAAGACCCACGGTACTGATCTGCCGCCATCCACTTGTCCCTTCAAGCAGCCAGAGCCCACTCTTGCCCAGGCCGCTGGTCGCTGCAACGACCGACTGGCCGTTGGCCGAGAACGCCAGGGAACTCCAGTCGCTGGAAGCCAACCCGGTGGACTGCCAAGTGATCGTTGGCTTGGTGAGATCCGCCGAATAAATCGTGCCTCCCCGGTTGGCGATGTAAGCGCGGGTGCCACTCGGATCAATGGCTGCTGCAGACCAGTTGGCATTGGCAGGCAGCCCGCCTGTCGACGCGGCCCAGGTGAGCGCCCCGCCACTGGCAGCAGCCCGGCCGATCCAGACCGTGCCCGGCACGGTGCCAAGCTCGCTCGTCCCAGACACCGCAATGGTCACGCGGCCGTCGGCGCTTGAAGCCACTTCACTCCAGTTCGCATTCGGCAACGCGGTTGCCACCCAGTTGCCGAGCTGGGCATCCGAGATGCGTACCGTGCCCGTGGTGTTTCGCCAACCCTTGTCGCGGGGGCTGTTCACATACTGCTCGCGGATCGCACGGTCGGATGCAATCACGCGCCCGTCCGCAAGAATCGTTACGTCGGTGTACGCATCGCTCGGAGCACCCGGATCGCGCCAGGTGGCGCCGCCATCGGTCGAGGCGAGCAGGCCGCCGCCCGTGACCGCCGCGACAATCCTCAGGCCATCCGCAGAGATCGCAACCGCAGAGTACTGGCGGTCCTTCGGCGCGGCAGACTCGGTCCAGGTGGCCCCACCGTCCGTCGATACCCAGAGGCCCCCTTGCGTGCTGGCCGCCGAGGCTGCGCTCGGCGACGCGATCGCCACCTGCCGGCTGGCCGAGACCGCCACGTCGCGCCAAGCCCGCACCTGATCCAGCAACAGGGTGGCGGTGATGGTCGCCTGCGCCGTGCTCGTGAGCAAGTCATTCGCAACCTCAATGGAGAGCGGGCGGGTCGCCTCCCCACTGGTGTAGTTGTACAGAACACGCCCCGGCGTCGTAAAGAACGTGTTCAGGTTCGCGACGGTACCGGTGAAGGTGCGCTCAATATTGCTGCCCGCAACGGTCACACCCCCTTGGGTGCTGGCACTAATAACGCCGTCCGGCACGCGCAGCGTCACCGTCAGCAGTTTGTCGGCAGGGCCATCGAACCGGAACGGTGTACCGCGCAACAGCAATTGTGCGGGCCCACCACGCATGGCGGTGAATCCGGAGGGGATCGACACGGTCGGCGCCCCCACCACCGGACCGGCCAGCGATGCAAACTCGGTCGGCAGCACGCCAGAGAAATCGAGGATCGAAGGCTGGTCGCCTTTTTCGATCATGCGGTTTGCGCCGAGCGCACCGATGAACACATAGCGGTCGATTCCGTCGCCACCTGTGAGGCGGTTGCCGCCTTCAAGCGCGAACAACTGATCGTCGCCACCGCCGCCATTGACCAGATTGGTACCAGAGCCCGCAAACAGCATGTCCGCACCGGCACCGCCAGTCACGGAATCATTGCCATCGCCGCCAACCAGGGTGACCGGCGCCGGGCTGGTTTCGAGCGCCTTCAGCGTGTTGTCGCCCTGGTCGTCGAAGGCAGAGCCGCCCGCGGCGCCAAGCACGATGGTGTCGTCACCAGCGCCCCCCTTGGCGGCCACCTTGACATCGCGCAGCCGCGACGCATCGAAACTGTCATTGCCCTCGCCGAGGTTGACGTCGATTCGGTTGACCCCCGTGAACTCCCGATAATATTTGCCGGCAAACTCCACCTGCACCTTGCCACCGGAGCCGCTCAGCTTCCAGGTCTCGCCCGTATCGGTAGTGTCAATGTAGGCCCGCGAGCTCGAGCTTGGGCCCGCATACAGCGTCAGCACGCCATTGCTTACGCTCCCCAGGAGGGGTTGCACAACCGGTGCACGATAAGCAAGCGAGTAAAGCGTTCGGTCAAAGAGAACCTTCTCGTCACTATATTCTAACGGCCAGACACCGATGCGGCCGAAAGCGCTCGCACTGACCCCCAGCGAGGCATCAATGTTGAACAGGTTCAACGCGCCGCCGCCCTGATACTGCAACATGCTGACCAATTCGGAGGCCCGGATCTTGCCGTCGCCCGCAAACAGTGCAGACGTCACCTGGCCATTGGCATCCCGAACGACCGTGGCGGTGGCGAGATCGCTCAGGTCAGCGCTGACCGCCGCGCTGACCTGCCCCTTTACGCCCCCTTCAAACAACTTTGCATCCAACGAGCCCCTGAGCCCCAGCGTGAGGTTCAAGCTGAACTCGGGCTTTTCCTTGCCGCCGGTACCGGGCACGAGCTTGCCGTCGCGCAAGAGCGGCATCGTGTAGTCGCTGATATAAAAGCCGTTCCGTACATCCATCAGGTTGTCGGTCTGCATAAACTGCTGGATGCCGAAGGTGTCATAGCCAAAGGCCAGATCAACGATGCCCCGGATGCTGCCGAATGCGCCAATCGTGATTTTGAGAAACGAAGCGGGCGGGAAAGGCACAGGGATGCGCACCAGGTCCTGATCGAAACTGAAGTCGAGGTTGAAGAGCGGAAGCTCATAGGTGAACAACGTGGCGTTGCTACCGCTGAACATCTTGGCCCAGTTACCGATGTCGAGAAGGTAAGGCATGAAGACGAGGCCCGACCGACCGGTTGCCTGAACGCCACCGGAGGCCTTGGTGGCGAGTTTGTTGGCCTCGGTATTGAGCTGACCGAGCACAGCCGAATCGCTGCCCGGGCCGGTATTGAGCAACGCCGAGGCGAACTTGAAGTCTGATCGTCCCAGGTTGTAGAGGCTGCCCAAGGGCAAGGTGGATCCGATCGAACCCAATGAACGGATCTGGTCAGGCATCTGCAGCGCAAAACGCACCGCATCAAGGAACGCCCAGTTGATGGGCG
>JBDLRB010000005.1:0-2824 GCA_039800205.1 Pseudomonadota bacterium
CCCGGCCCTCGTCGCCAATGCGATAGCCGACGGCACCGGCACCCACCGCGCCGTGATCGTCGCCGTACAGCAAGACGGCGGTCGGACTGGCCTTGATCCCGAGCTTGTGCTCGATGGATGCGCACCAGACGTCGTTGCGGGCGCCCAGACTGCCGTCGTCATTCACCAGAAACTTGGGCACGATGAAGAGCGACAAGCCCTTGACGCCCTCGGGCGCATCGGGTGTGCGCGCAAGCACCAGGTGAATGATGTTCTCGGCAAGATCGTGCTCGCCGTAGGTGATGTAGATTTTCTGGCCAAAGATGCGATAGCTGCCATCGGACTGGGCGACCGCACGGGTACGCACTTGCGCGAGATCTGAACCCGCCTGTGGCTCGGTCAGATTCATCGTGCCCGTCCAACGACCTTCGATCATCGGCGGGATGAAGCGCTGCTGCTGGGCCTCGGACCCGGCGGTGATCAAGGCCTCGATCGCACCGTCGGTCAACAGCGGACACAAGGCAAATGACAGGTTGGCGGCGTTGAGCATCTCGACGCAGTGCGTCCCGATCACCTTGGGCAAACCCTGTCCGCCCAGGGACTCCGGATGCTGCAAGCCCTGCCAGCCGCCCTCCGCATACGCCCGAAAGGCCTGCTCGAAACCCGGGGTCGTACGAACCACCCCGTTCTGGAGCGTAGCCGGCTGAACGTCGCCAGTGCGGTTCAACGGGGCGACAATGTCCTGGTTGAGACGGGCGCACTCCTCGAGAACGACCTGCGCCGTGTCCAGTCCGGCTTGCTCAAGCGCCGGCAAGGTCGCCAGCTGCCCGAGCCGAGCGACGTGCTCCAGGTTGAACAACATATCCTTGACCGGCGCAACGTAGTTCATCCGAACCTCCGAAAGCAATCGACGACCCGGACAGCGGGCAGGGCCGGGTGCCCCGTCACTCAGTTCAGCTCGCCCACCATCTGCGGGACCGCCTGGAACAGATCGGCGACCAGGCCATAGTCGGCCACCCCGAAGATGGGCGCTTCTTCGTCCTTGTTGATCGCGACAATGACCTTGCTGTCTTTCATGCCGGCCAGATGCTGGATCGCGCCGGAGATGCCGATCGCCACATAAAGCTGAGGGGCAACGATCTTGCCGGTCTGACCGACCTGCCAGTCATTCGGCGCATAGCCGGCATCGACCGCCGCCCGGCTCGCACCCAGTGCCGCCCCGAGCTTGTCCGCGAGCGGGTCAAGGATCTTGAAGTTGTCGGCCGAGCCCATGCCCCGGCCGCCCGAGACGACGATCTTCGCGCCGGCGAGTTCGGGCCGGTCGCTCTTGGCGACATCGCGCCCGACGAAACTGCTGAGCCCGCTGTCGGCGACAGCTGCAATCGCTTCCACTGCAGCCGTGCCACCCGTCGCGGCGGCCGGATCGAACGCAGTCGTGCGAACGGTGATCACCTTGATGGGGTCAGCGCTTTGGACCGTTGCAATCGCATTGCCCGCGTAAATGGTGCGCTCAAAGGTATCGGGCGACTGTACGGCGGTGATATCGGAGATCTGTGCGACATCAAGGCGGGCCGCCACGCGAGGCAAGACGTTCTTGCCGTGGGCCGTCGCCGGGGCCAGAACGTGCGTGAAGCCTGCCGCAACGGCGAGCGCCTGATCGGCGATGTTCTCGGCAAGCTGATCGGCGAGGTGGGGGGCATCGGCCACCAGCACCTTGTCCACACCCGCAACCTGAGCGGCGGCCTGAGCGGCTGCGGCACACCCGTGGCCAGCCACCAGCACCGTGACCGGCCCGCCGCAACGCGCCGCTGCGGCAATCGTGTTGAGGGTAGAGACCTTGATTGAAACGTTGTCGTGTTCTGCGATGACTAGTGCGGACATGACGGATCCTTCCTCAAATGACCTTGGCTTCGTTACGGAGTTTTTCGACCAGCGCGTGCACGTCGGCGACCTTGATGCCCGCCTGACGTCCCGGCGGCTCGGTGACCTTCAGCGTGCGCAGACGGGGCGCGGGATCGACGCCCAGATCGGCCGGCTTGATCATCTCGAGCGGCTTTTTCTTGGCCTTCATGATGTTGGGCAGGGTCACGTAGCGCGGCTCATTCAGGCGCAAGTCGGTCGTGACTACTGCGGGCAGGCGGATGGAAACCGTTTCAAGGCCCCCATCGACTTCGCGGGTCACCGCCGCACGGCCATCGGCGATCTCGACCTTGGACGCGAAGGTGGCCTGCGGCATACCGCCCAACGCGGCGAGCATCTGGCCGGTCTGGTTGGCATCATCGTCGATCGCCTGTTTGCCGACGATGATCATCTGCGGCTGCTCACGATCGCAAATCGCCTTGAGGAGCTTGGCCACGGCCAGGGGCTGCAGCTCGGCGTCGGTTTCGACCAGGATTGCACGATCGGCCCCGATTGCCAGCGCCGTACGGAGCGTCTCCTGACAGGCGCCCAGGCCGCAAGAGACCGCGACGATCTCGGTCGCGACGCCCTTTTCCTTGAGCCGGACGGCCTCCTCGATGGCAATTTCGTCGAAGGGGTTCATCGACATCTTGACATTGGCAATATCGACCCCGGTCTGGTCGCTCTTGACCCGGACCTTGACGTTGTAATCGACCACACGCTTGACGGCTACGAGGACTTTCATCTCGGCTCTCAAAACTGGATTGCGGGACGCGGGGGCGCAGGCGGCCCGTCGCATGGAGGCTCAATTATAAGCGGGTGCGCCCCAGACCCGCCCACCGGACACAGAGAAGTGCGGCCAGGCCGCCCAGTGCGGCCGCCAGCCCGGCCCCAATGAACGCGGCCTCGGGTGAAACGTGGATCCAGAGCGCGCTGGCACCGAGCC
>JBDLRB010000006.1:0-16300 GCA_039800205.1 Pseudomonadota bacterium
ATATCGATCCAGTTCGCTCCATTTGGCGACGGTGAGTGCTTGCGCCGTGAACTGGTTGAGGCGATGCTCGAGCGGGCCTGCCTCGCCGAACCCTGGCCGGCGGATGCCCAGGCGTTCGCCGATCGGCTTCAGGAGGCGCGGCCGCGTCTCGCCCTGATCGGGCAAGAGCTGGCGCGTTGCGTCGGCGAGATCCTGGCCGAGCACGCGGCCCTGGGCCGCAAGCTGACTGCAGCTCGGCAGTGGCCTGCGTTGCATCAGGATCTGACGCAGCAGGTCGCCGGTTTACTGCCTGCGCGTTTTGTCTCAACGACCCCATGGGAGCGCTTGCGGCATCTACCGCGTTACCTGAAGGCCATCGCGCTGCGGATTGACAAGGTCCGCGAGGATCCGCAGCGCGATGCCCAGCGCCAGGCCGAGCTCGCGCCACTTCTCCAGAATTTCAGCCGGGCGCGTGCACAGCGCAAGGGTCAGCTTGACCCGCGGCTGGAGGACTTTCGCTGGCTGCTCGAGGAGCTGAGGGTGTCGCTGTTCGCGCAGACCCTGCGAACGCCGATGCCGGTGTCGGTCAAGCGGCTGCAGAAGGCCTGGGAGGGGCTTCGCTAGTTTGGGCCGGTCGCCCCAACTACCGCAGGCCCGTGCCCCAGATCGCCAGGCTGACCGTGATCACCGACAAGGCTGTCCCGCCGACGATCGAGGCGCTGATCGAGGGCACGGCCACGCCGTACCGCTGCGCCAGGATGAAACTGTTGCTCGCCGAGGGCAGCGTTGCGCAGACCACGCCGACTGCGGCGGCGAGTGGATCGACCGGTAACAGTCCGTAGAGCACAATCGCCGCGATCAGCGGATGAAGCAGCAGTTTGATCGCGATCAGCCCGTTGATCTCGCGGTTGATCTCGAGCGAGCGCCCGCCGAGCGCCGCACCGATGGCGAAAAGCGCGCACGGACCCGCCGCAGCCGAGAGCAGGCGGGTGAAGTTCTCAGCCACTGAAGGCAGAGACAGTCCCGAAAGCGAGAAAAGGAGGCCTGCGCCGATCGACGCCACCATGGGCGAGCGCATCACGCTGCCAATGACCGCGAGTCTTGATCGACGCACACCGGCGACCGTCTGAGCCGATTCGAGCAACAGCAGCGTGAAGGTGATCAGGATAAAGATGTCGCAAATCAGGACCAGCGCGACCGTTGGCAAGGTCTGCGCGCCCAACTCTGCAAAGAGCGCCAACCCCAGATAGCCCCCGTTGCCGTGCGCCGCATTCAGCCCGAGGGCGGGCGCCTCTGCGGCCGAGCGTGGTGTGCCGGCCAGGACGCCTTTTCGAGCGAGAAAATAGGTGAGCCCGAAAACGGCAAATCCGGTGATGAGAAAGCCCCCCGCAAACGGCAGGTCAAGCAGTTCGGTGATGGGCCGAAGGCCCACCACGCGGAACAGCATGGCCGGCAAGGCGAACCAGAATACGAACGCATTGATCCCTTCGACGGCCCCCTTGGGCAAGAGCGATCGGGCTGAGGCGAGATAGCCACAGAAAACCAGGGCGAAGACCGGGAGGGTCACTTCGAGCACGTCGATCATGGCGCGGAGTGTAGCCTTTTGCGGGATAATTGGCGCTGAGGTGAAGGCCCTGCGAAGTCCATGCAATCCGCGGCTTTCGAGCCCTCGCTGCGTTGGTAATCCTTCTCGATGTCCGGAGTCATCAATTGAGCATTCATGCGGGTCGGCGTGCATTCGCCGGGGCCTTGACCGGTGCGGCCGCAAGCGGAGGGTTGCTGGGTGTCCAGCCAGGCGCTGCGGCCCCTGCGCCCGGCTCGGCCGTGACGCCTCGGGAGCTGGTTTTCGTGCTCAACTCCCGCGACGAGAACGTGTCCCTGATCGATCAGCAGGAGCGCCGCGAGATCGGTCGTGTGACCGTTGGCAAGGAGCCCCACCACGTCTACCTCACGCCCGACCAACGCTCGGTGATCATCGCCAATGCGATGAGCGATGATCTGCATCTGCTGGACCCCGCGACGGGTGCTGTGCAGCGCCGTATCGCGGCGATCGACGATCCCTACCAGATCGGCTATTCCAATGACTCCCGCTGGTTCGTCACGGCTGCGCTCCGGCTCAATCGGGTGGATCTCTACCGGAACGAGGGGGGCGAGCTCCGAATCGCCAAGCGGCTCACGATCCCCAAGGCGCCCAGCCACCTCTGGTTCAACGCCGACAGTACGATGGTCTTCGTGACCTTGCAGGACAGCGGCGAGGTCGTCGCAATCGATCTGAAGACCCTCGCTCCGGCCTGGAAAATGAGCACCGGCAAGCTCCCGGCCGGCATCATCGTTACACCGGATGACCGTCACCTGATGGTGGGTGTGATGGGTGAAGATTATGTGGATGTCATCGATTGGCGAAAGCGCACCCGTGTGCAACGAATCGTTACCGCCAAGGGCGCGCACAACCTTCGTGGCCTGGGCGACGGTCGACACGTGTTCGTCACCAACCGGGTGGCCAACTCCGTTTCCATGATCGATATGCAGGCGTTGAAACTGCTGTACTCCATCCCCGTTCGCGGAGGGCCCGACTGCATGGAGGTCACCGCCGACCGCAGTCTCATGTGGGTGACCCAGCGCTTTGCCCGGCAGGTCGCGATCGTCGATATCGCGGCGCGCAAGGTGGTCCAGACCATTCCGGTCGGGCGTTCGCCTCACGGTATCTACTTCCGTCATCGTGCGCCGCTTCTTTGACTCCCCGTCCGGTGGGCCGGGTGTGTTGCGATTCAGAGGGGGGGCCCACGGACTCCTCCTGAGTCTGCTCGCGCTCCTCATGCCCGCGACGACGGCCGCGAGCGACGGGATGCCTTCGTGCAAGGGAACGGTCTATCTCACCCTCGATACGGGAAATATGCGGGATGCCGAGCGTATCGCCGACATCCTCAATCGGCACCGCGTGCGAGCAACCTTTTTTCTCGCCAACGAACGAACCCCCCGGGGCGATTACTCGCTTGATCCGTCCTGGGCCGGGTACTGGCGCGCCCGCGTGGCCGAAGGGCATCGATTCGGCAGCCATACCTTCGATCATGTGTACTTTCGGTCGGTCCGGTCTGAGACGCAGCGCGCAGACCGTTTCGTTGCCCGCCCCGAGTTCGGGCCGCATGCGGGGCGGGATCAGATCTGGCAGGCGCCGCAGTTGTGCAGTGAGCTGAAGCGGGTGGATGAGCGACTGCGCGAGCTGACCGGGCGCGGTGTCGATCCCTGGTGGCGGGCGCCCGGGGGACGAGCGCCCGAGGCGGCGATGAGAGGTGCCGCTCAGTGTGGTTTCAGTCATGTGCATTGGGCCGACGCGGGATTCCTGGGCGATGAGCTGCCCTCGGACCGATTTCCCAACGACCGCCTGCTGGCTCAGGCGCTTTCACGGATTCGCGGGGGCGATATCCTGATGGCTCACCTCGGCATCTGGTCGCGCAAGGATCCGTACGCGCCCATGCTCGATCCCCTGATTGCTGGGCTCAAGCGGAAAGGCTTCTGTTTTGAGACGCTGGACCGGCATCCAGCGTACCGCTCATGAGCGGATCGTGGCTTCGTACCATTCATCTCATTTCATGACACATCATGTTTGACTGGTTGCTTCAGTGGATTGCCTGGTCGCAGCAAACCCTTCACGAGTCGCTGGTGCAGCCGCTGCTTTTTGAGCTGGGTCTGGCCCAGTTCTCGGAGCTTGCTTTCGATGCGCTCGAATGGGTGGTGATTGGTGTGATCGAGATGCTGCTTCTGGCGCTCATCCTGGGTTGGGCCGAGCGTCGCTGGCCCGCCGAGGCAGCGGCGGGGCGTCGGGCCTGGCGGGTGGATGTGCTCTACACCGGCCTGCAACGCCTCGGGGTGTTGCCGTTGCTGATGTTTGCCCTGTTCACGCCACTGGTGGACACCATCGAGGCGCAGGTCCGCCTGATGGGTCTGTCGCGGTTCCAGATTGATCAGGTCTGGCCGGGCTGGACGGATATCCCTTGGGTCAGTTTTCTGATGTATCTCGTCGTCCTGGACTTCGTTGACTACTGGATCCACCGTTTTCAGCATCGGTGGCAATGGTGGTGGTCGCTGCACGCCCTGCACCACAGTCAGACGCAGATGACCTTCTGGGCAGACGACCGCAATCACCTGATCGACGATCTCGTTCGGCATGCGATTTTTGCACTGGTCGCGCTGGCGATCGGTGTGCCGCCCGCGCACTTCATCGGGCTGGTCCTGGTTTCGCGCTTGCTCCAAAGCCTGCAGCATGCCAATCTGCGCTGGCATTTTGGTGCGGTGGGCGAGTGGCTGCTGGTCAGCCCGAGCTTCCATCGGCTGCACCATGCGATCGACTACGGGCACGATGGCCCGGCCCGGGGCTGCAATTTTGCGGTGCTGTTCCCCATCTGGGACCGCGTATTCGGTACGGCTGACCCCAGGCTCGGATTCGTTCCAACGGGTATCCGGGATCAAGTCGAGGGACGAGACTACGGACAAGGGTGGTGGTCACAGCAGTGGCTGGGGGTGATGCGAATGATTGGGCGCAACTAGACGGAGATACTCTTGAATTTCGGATTGATCATCATCGGCGACGAGATCTTGTCGGGTAAAAGACAGGACAAGCACTTTGCCCGGGTCGTCGAGTTGCTGAGCGCGAGGGGTCTGTCGCTCGATTGGGTGCGATACCTGGGGGACGACCGGGTGAGACTGGTGCGGGCACTCTCTGAAAGCTTCTCCTCGGGCGACGTCGTCTTCTCGTGCGGCGGCATTGGCGCGACGCCCGATGACCACACCCGGCAGGCGGCCGCGCAGGCGCTTGGGGTCGACCTCACCTTGCATCCGGAGGCGCGCGAACTGATCACGCAGCGAACGCTCGAGATGGCGGCTCAGGGCAAGGCTCCGGCCGATCCTGACGCGCCTGAAAACCGCCAGCGCTTGAAGATGGGCGAGTTCCCGGACGGTGCAGCCATCATCCCCAATCCCTACAACCGAATCCCGGGTTTTGCGATCCGCCACCATTTTTTCGTACCCGGTTTTCCCGTGATGGCCTGGCCCATGATCGAATGGGTCCTGGATGCCCAGTTTGCGCACCTGCATCACCGTGTGACGTCGGTTGAACGCGCCTGTCTGGTCCATGAACTCGCTGAATCCACGGTCACGCCCCTGATGGAGGCGATTCAGGCCGAGTTCGAGGGGGTCAAGGTGTTCAGTCTGCCTTCGGTCGGCGAGGGCGGCCAGCGGCGACACATCGAGCTGGGCGTCAGGGGGGGGCCGTCCGCGGTCGAAGGCGCCTATCAGCGACTGATCGAGGGCCTCAGACTGCTGGGTGGGATCCCGGTCGTGCTCGACGGCCCGACGACCTGACTGCCCGGCCAACCGGCCCGATCGGGCATCCGCCGCCTGCAAGCGCCCCCTCCGGTCGGGGTCTCGCTTGCCTGAGGCGACGAGCTGACTGAATATTGCACAGAGGAGGACCGCTGATGAACAGTCCGTACGATTCCGTGCTGCGGCCCGTTGAGCTGGATGACAAGTACCTTGCGCGGGAGGGCTCGGTCTATCTGACCGGCACTCAGGCACTCGTTCGGTTGCCCATGATGCAGCGTCGGCGTGATCAGTCGATGGGCCTCAACACGGCCGGCTACATCAGTGGCTATCGCGGCTCGCCCATCGGGGGCTACGACCAGGCGCTCTGGAAAGCAAGCCGCCACCTCGACGCGCATCACCTGAAGTTTGTTCCCGGGCTCAATGAAGACCTCGCCGCAACCGCGATCTGGGGCACCCAGCAGTTACGCTGCTTTCCGGGGGCACGATACGACGGGGTATTCGCGATCTGGTACGGCAAGGGGCCCGGTGTCGATCGGTCGGGGGATGCCTTCCGTCATGCCAATCAGGCCGGTACCAGTGCCCATGGAGGCGTTCTGGCCATCGCCGGCGACGATCACGGCGCGAAATCCTCAACCGTTGCTGCACAGACCGATCACATCTTTATTGCGGTCTCGATGCCGGTTCTGGCGCCGGCCACGGTCCAGGACTACCTGGACCTGGGTCTGCACGGCCTGGCCCTGTCTCGTTACGCAGGTCTTTGGGTCGGCTTCAAGTCCGTCACCGACTCGCTCGAAGCAGCGGGCATTGTGGACGCGAGCGACGATCGGGTACGAATCGTTTTGCCGGATGATTTTGCAATGCCCACCGGCGGACTGAATCTGCGTTGGCCTGAGGACTCCTTTCTGAAGCTCGAGGAGCGACTCGCCCGCTGGAAAATTCCAGCGGCGCGGGCGTATGCCCGGGCTAACCAGCTCGATCGCGTCGTGCTGGGGCGCCCGGCGGGCGAGGCCGCCCGACTGGGAATTGTCTCGACGGGCAAGAGCTGGCTCGACACCATGCAGGCGCTCGCCGATCTGGGCATTGATGATTCGGTGGCTCGGCGGATCGGTGTACGCGTCTACAAGGTCGCTATGCCCTGGCCGCTCGAGCCGCAGGGCATCCGGGCGTTCTGTGCCGGGTGTGCTGAGGTTCTGGTCATCGAGGAGAAGCGCGCGCTGATCGAGGCCCAGCTCAAGGAGGTGCTGTACACCGAGCGTGAACGCCCTGTCATCACTGGAAAGACGGCGCCCCACGGCGGGCCACTGGTGCCCGAGGGCGGGGAACTGTCGCCATCGATTCTGGCCCGGGTCATCGCATCCCGGCTGCTTGCGCAGGACGTGCACATTGGAACGGGTGAGGCGGCAGGCGTGATGGACCGTGAGGTCGCGTCGCGGATGACCGACCGGCTGGACGTGCTCGACGCGGCTGAGGGGCGAACGGCCCGGGCTGTGGTCCCGATCGAGCGCATTCCCTATTTTTGCTCGGGCTGCCCGCACAATTCCTCGACCAAGGTGCCCGAGGGCTCGCGTGCCAACGCCGGCATTGGCTGCCACTACATGGCTCAGTGGATGGACCGCCGGACGGATACCTTCACCCAGATGGGGGGCGAGGGCATGACCTGGGTCGGCCAGGCCCCGTTTTCCGAGACCCCACACGTGTTTCAGAACATCGGTGACGGCACCTACTTTCACTCCGGTTCGCTCGCCATCCGCCATGCAGTCGCGACGCGCACGCCGATCACTTACAAGATCCTCTTCAACGACGCGGTCGCCATGACGGGCGGCCAGCGCCATGATGGTCAGCTGACCCCGGATCGGATCGTTCGACAGATGCTTGCCGAGGGCGTCGAAAAGCTGGTCGTGGTGACCGATGAGCCCGACAAGTATCCTCAGGGCTACTTTCCAGCGGGTATTCCCGTCCATCACCGGAGCGAACTCGATGCGATTCAGCGCGACCTTCGCGGGTACCCGGGCGTATCGGTGCTCGTTTACGATCAGACCTGTGCCGCCGAGAAGCGCCGTCGCAGGAAGCGCGCTGAGTACCCGGACCCGGATCGACGAGCCTTCATCAACGAGGCCGTCTGCGAGGGGTGTGGCGATTGCGGCGTGCAGTCCAACTGTGTGTCGATCGAGCCGGTCGAGACCGAGTTCGGTCGAAAGCGCGCAATCAATCAGTCGTCCTGCAACAAGGATTTCTCCTGCGTCAGTGGTTTTTGCCCGAGCTTCGTGACTCTGGAGGGCGCGCGTCCTCGAAAGCCGCTTCGCAGTACCGTCGATACCGATGCGGGTGCGATGGCCTTGCCCGAGGTCGCGCCGCCCATGCTCGCTCCCGGCGCGGCCTACTCGATCCTCGTGACCGGAATCGGCGGCACCGGTGTGGTCACGATCGGGCAACTTCTGGGTATGGCGGCGCATCTCGAGGGTAAGGGGGTGACCGTCCTCGATATGGCTGGGCTTGCCCAGAAAAATGGTGCGGTGATGAGCTTTGTGCGGATCGCAGCGGATCAGGCCAGTCTGCACGCACCGCGGATCGGTACCGCCTCAGCCGATGCGGTTCTCGGCTGCGATCTGGTGGTCACTTCGGGTCGCGAGGCGCTGGCTCGGATGCAGACCGGGCGCACTCGGGTCGTCGCCAATGTGGCTCGGACCCCAACGGCTGACTTCACTCGAAATGCGGACTGGCACTTCCCGCTTGGGCGGATGGAGCAGTCCGTGGTCGATGCGGTGGGACCGAAGGCGGTTGCGTTTGTCGACGCCACGCGCATTGCGACGGGTCTATTGGGCGACGCGATTACGGTCAACCTGTTCATGTTGGGCTATGCCTGGCAGCTTGGACTCATTCCACTCTCTGCAGCCTCCATCGAGCGTGCGATCGAGCTGAACGAAGTTGCGATTGAGACCAACAAGGCCGCGTTTTTGTGGGGAAGGCGGGCTGCGGTTGATCCAGATCGGATCCAGGCCCTCGCACAACCGCCCCGGGCCCAAGCGGTGACCCATCGGTTGTCAGAGACGATCGACGAACTGATCGCGCGGCGGACTGATTTTCTGGCCGAATATCAGGACGCGGCGTGGGCCGAGGACTATCGTCAATGGGTCGATCAGGTTCGTACGGTCGAGGACCGTATCCGGGGCGGCGAGCGCCGGATGGGACAGGCCTTGAGTGAGCGACCCTTGACGGAAGCCGTTGCGCGCAATCTGGCCAAGCTCATGAGTTACAAGGACGAGTACGAGGTCGCGCGTCTCTATGCCAGCGCGTCCTTTTCAAGCCGTGTCGCTGAGCAGTTCGAGGGCGATATTCGCTTGAAGTTCCATCTTGCGCCCCCGATCCTTGCCCGCAGGAACGAGAAGGGCGAACTGGTCAAACGAGCGTACGGACCCTGGGTGATGACGGTGTTTCGCGTGCTCGCCCGCTTCAAGCGCTTGCGGGGGACGCCCTTCGACCTCTTCGGTCGTACGGCCGAGCGCCGCATGGAGCGGCAACTGATTGCGGACTACCGGGCACGTATCGAATCGCTCCTGCCCAGGCTGACGGCGTCAAACCTCGGTGCTGCGGTCGAACTCGCGAAGGCCCCGGAGCGGATTCGCGGATTTGGTCATGTCAAGGAGCGATCCGTCGCCGAGTTCCGAATCGACGAAGCCGAGCGACTCCGCCAGTTCGACGCGGTCACCGCGCCGCCTGAGGCCACGCCGAGGGCGGTTGCCCAAGCCTGAACCAAGCGGAGACGGCCGCCAGAGCGTCTCCGGGCGAAAAAAAGCCTCCGACCCTGTGCGGGTTCGGAGGCGTTGACTCGTCCTGATTGAAGCTTCTCGAATCCGGGCCGCCGTGGAGGGGACGACCCGTCGTGAAGCGATCAGAGCGTCGGTCAGGCGGCCTTCCGCGCGGCTGCGGCGGGCTTGGCGTTGGTCTTGGCGGCGGCGGCCATGTTGGCTTCGGCCATTTCGACCACTTGCTTCGTCGCGCGGCTGACCTGGTCAAATGCGGTGTTGGCCGCGGACACGGCCGATTTCACCAGGGTAACGACGCCTTCGCTGCCTGCCGGCGCGTTGCGGGCCATCGTGTCGAGCGCGGCGAACAGTTGCTTGTTGCCTTCGGCCATCTGCTTTTCGACCAGGCGGCTCAGCTCGGCGTTGGTCTCGTTCATGATTTCGTAGCAATGCTTGGCGTAGGAGGCATACTTGTCAGCGGTCGGCTGCATCGCGGTCGTGGTCAGCTCGGACAGGGATTTCACGTCCTTGGCGGCGAGCAGGCTCTTGGCCATCTCGGATTGCTCTTCGAGTGAGCTGCGGGTGGCCTGCATCTGCAGCGACGCAAGTTTTTCCAGTCCGTTGATCGATGCGATCGCAGCGGCTTGCATCATGTGGAGCGCGTCGCGGTGAATTTGCATCAGCTGGTCGGGCGTGTTGATCATGGTGAGCCTCTCGAAAGGTAAATTGAAAAAGGGGTCGGTTGAAGGCATCGGAAGATTGTCAGCGATTGTGCGCCGCAACAAATGCATTTTGATGGAACCAAACGACGTTGTCAAGCGAATTGTGCATTGCAACAACAGTCTAGGTCGTTAAAAATTTTTTATATAAAACATGTACTTCAAGTTTTTCTCTGGATTGTTCCCTGTACGTTCACGTCTTTCCTGTGAATCTTTCTGCACGATTCATTGATCGGAAATAATCTTGAATGCTGCGCCTGCACTTCAGGCTGTTGCTGTGCCTGTGGCCTTTGTCCTGCTCTGGTCGACCGGATTCATCGTTGCCCGAATGGGCGTGCCCCACGCGCCTCCCCTCGGCTTGCTTGCCTTGCGGTTTCTATTCACGCTCCTCGTTCTCGCGCCGCTGATCATTCTGCTTCGGGCGCGGTGGCCCGATAGGCGGCAGGTGCTCCACCTGATCTGCGCCGGGATCCTGCTTCATGCGGTCTACCTGTCGGGCGTCTGGTACGCCGTGAGTATTGGTATGCCCTCGGCGGTGTCCGCGCTGGTGGTCAATCTGCAGCCAATTCTCACGGCTGTGGCAGTTTCCCTGGGCGGCCAGGCGGTGACGCGCCGGCAGTGGCTGGGCCTGTGCGCGGGCTTATGCGGCGTCGTATTGGTGCTGTCGGAGCGTTTCGTTCTTCAAGGCCTGTCGATTCACAGCGTCGTCTCGGCGGTGGCCGCTCTCTTGGGCATTACCGCGGGGACGCTGTACCAGAAGCGTTTCGTGCCGTCCTTCGATCTTCGGACCGGTAGTTTCATTCAGTATTTTGCGGCCGTCGTCATCGTGGCGCCGATCGCGCTCTTTGCTGAGGAGGGGGCCTACAACTGGAACCTCGAGCTCGTGCTGGCACTGGCCTGGGCCGTCCTCGCGCTGTCGATCGGGGCGGTTTTCCTGCTGTTCATTCTGATCGAGCGCGGTGAGGCCACACGGGTGACGGCGCTGCTCTATCTGGTGCCGCCGACGACAGCGGTCATGGCCTGGCTGCTGTTTGACGAGCGTTACGGTTGGGTCGCGGCGCTGGGCATGGTGATGACGGGAATCGGTGTTGCGCTGGTTCAACAACGTCGCTGAGGCGGGTCGCCCAGACCATTGCTAAGCTTACGGCCGTGAACGACGGCCCACTTCTGTGGTCGAACGTACGCTCCAGAACCGGATTCAGGGAGGACGCATGCCGGACAACGCTCAGCCGACGCGCAGCGGCGCTCGCCCCCGCGAGGCCTATCCGCACTTCATGTCGATCGCTTCGCGCTGGATGGACAACGACGTCTACGGCCATATCAATAACGTCGTGTACTACTCATTTTTCGATACCGCGGTCAATCGCTATCTGATCGAAGCCGGGGCGCTCGACATCCACCGTGGCTCGGTGATCGGTCTCGTGGTCGAGACGGGCTGCCAGTATTTTGCCCCGCTGGCGTTTCCCGATGTCATCGATGCCGGGGTGCGGGTGGCCCACATCGGGCGAAGCAGCGTCCGCTATGAGGTGGGTTTGTTCGGTCATGCCGTACCCGATGCGGCCGCGCAGGGGCACTTCATTCACGTCTACGTCGATCGTGAGTCCCGCCGCCCGGTGTCCTTGCCGGATCCCTTGCGACAGGCCCTCGATGCCCTTCGCGCCCCGAGCTCTGCCGGGCTGTCTTCCTGATCTTTATCCAAACGGAGCCTTGATGGACTACCCGCACAGCTACCGCCTGGTCGATGACGCTTTGATCAGTCGCCGGTCAATCCGCAAGTTCCTGTCGACGCCCGTCGATCGAGCTGTCGTTGAAGACATCCTCCACGTGGCTCGTCGAGCGCCGTCCGGGACCAACATCCAGCCCTGGCAGGTCTATGTCCTGGCAGGCGAGCCGTTGAATGCACTCTCTTCACGCATCCTTGAGGTCTTCAACGATCCGGTTCTGAACGAACAGCATCAACGCGAATACTTGTATTACCCGGACAAGTGGTTTTCCCCCTTTATCGAGCGGCGCCGGGCGGTCGGCTTTGCGCTCTACGATCTACTGGGGATTGCCAAGGGGGAGCACGGGCGGATGCACGACCAGCATGCCCGCAATTTCAAGTTCTTCGACGCGCCGGTGGGGATGATGTTCACCATTCACCGCGATCTGGCCCAGGGCAGTTGGCTGGATTACGGCATGTTCATCCAGAACGTCATGATCGCGGCTCGCGCGAGGGGCCTCGACACCTGCCCGCAGGTGTCTTTCGCGCCTTACCACCGGATCGTTGCCGAAGCGGTCGCGATGCCCGCCCACGAAATGCTCGTTTGCGGGATGTCGCTGGGCTATGCCGACCCGGCGGCGCCGGAGAACAGTCTGGTCACCGATCGCGAGCCCGTTGAGCGCTTCACGCAGTTTTTCGGCTTCTGAAACGCGACTCGAGGTCCGGACGACGAAAGAGGTTGACGTGACCCAATAAACTCGGAATACTGCGCGCAAACTCTCAAAAAACCGCGCCAAGTGTTTCATTTTCATCAATTTAAGTTCTTGCTGCCGATTCTTGTCGCAGGCGTGCTGAGCCTGACTTCCTGGGTTCCTGTAACTCGGGCGCAGTCCGCGTCAGCGAACGAAACCGCCGGTGCGAACCGAGCGTCGTCCTCGGGTACAACAGCCAAATCAACGCCGCCGTCGCAGCGCCCTCCTCAGCGCACTGCGCCGTCAAGGGCGACCCCTGCGCGTGCGGCCGTTCGGCCGCAGACTCAGGGCCGCAGGGATGCGGCCAAGCGGCCCGGATCCAGGAATGCGGCCGCCCCACAGTCTTCGAAAGCCCGACAGGCGGCGCGTGCGCCTCAGTCCAAGGGCGCACGGAGCGGGCCCCCGCACACAGCCTCCACCTCGCGCGCGGTGCCCGCGGGTCGGGCGGCAACCGGTGCGGCCGCAGCGGGCGCCCTCAGCACGGCGACCTGGCCGGGTCGGACCGACGGGGCGACGCCTTCACGCGTGCCGCTCCAGTCCACTGTGGCGATGGTCGTCGATCAGCGTTCGGGTCAGGTCCTGCTCGACAAGAATTCCAGGACGGTCGCCCCGATCGCATCGATCACCAAGGTCATGACTGCAATGGTCGTACTCGATGCCGGGCAGCGTCTCGATGAGCGCTTGCAGATCACCCGGGACGACATCGACACGCTTCGTCACAGTGGATCGCGTTTGCGACCCGGCGTCCGTCTGACCCGGGGAGAGATGCTGCAACTCGCCTTGATGGCGTCCGAAAACCGGGCGGCCAACGCGTTGGGCCGCCATTATCCCGGGGGAATGCCAGCCTTCGTGGCGGCGATGAATGCCAAGGCCAGGATGATCGGTATGCTCGACAGCCGCTTTGTCGAACCCACCGGACTGTCCAGCCGGAACATCTCCAGCGCGCATGATTTGTCCCGCCTCGTTCGCGAGGCCTGGAACTATCCGCTGATCCGCCAGTACTCGGTGGCCCGATCCATGACCGTAACCGCCGGGCGTCAGTCCTTGGGTTATTTCAATACCAACCGACTGGTGTCGACGCCGGGTTGGTCGGTGGGTCTTCAGAAGACGGGCTACATTTCTGACGCGGGCAATTGCCTGGTGATGCAGGCTCGGGTCGATGGCCGCGCACTGATCTTCGTCCTGCTGGATGCCAATGGCGCGATGGCTCGCTTTGGCGATGCCCAGCGCATTCGCGCGTGGCTGCAGGCGCCTGGCGGCGGTCGCTACACTCGGGCCCTCGCGACCGGCTGAGGGCCGCCGGGCCTGTTCGATTCGGGATGCACTGAAACAGCTCAGGCAGCGGGGGGCGCCTCGGGAGCGATGTCTTCGTAGCCGAGCGACGCCGAGATGGCCGCAGCGGTCTGGCAGACCTGCTCGATCCATGCGTCCTGAACGAAATCGGTGGGTGCCGAAACCGACAGCCCGGCCACCAGCCTCCCGGAGTCGTCCCGGATTCCTGCGGCAATACAGCGGACGCCGAGCTCAAGCTCCTCGTTGTCACGCGCATAGCCCCGAGCTCGAACCAGCGAGAGCTCCCGCTCGAGCCGGGCCAGGTCCGTGATGCTGTTCCGGGTGTGGCCCGCCAATCCGGTGCGCATCGCGTACATGCGGAGGTTTCGCGTGTCATCTGCAGACAGAAAAAGTTTGCCGACCGAGGTCAGATGCAGGGGCGCCCGCCCGCCCACGGCCCGAACCACCTGCATGCCCGAGCGCTCCGAGACCGCCCGCTCGATGTAGACGATCTCGTCCCCCTGACGAATGGACAGATTGATCGGCTGGCCGATCAGTCGGTGCAACTCGCGCATGGGGCCCAGTGCGGCATCCCGAACGTTGAGCCGTGCCTTGACCAGATTGCCGAGTTCGAGCAGGCGAATACCCAACTGATAGGTGCCGGGTTCGCACCGGTCGATCAGTCGTGCGCCCACGAGATCGTTGAGGATGCGGTGCGCCGTCGACGGGTGCAGCCCCGTCGCACCCGAAAGATCTTTCAGGCTGGCGGGGTCGCTCCGAAGCGCGAGGGCATCCAGCAGCGAAACCAGACGCTCGATGACCTGGATCGAGGCCTTGCCATCATCCTCTCGAGGCGCTTTCCGTGGGGGCATCGTGAAATCATATCTCACTTTGTGAAATTTGAGAGCGACCTTCGGCGAGCGACCGCGCACATTCGCCGATCAACGACGGACCCCGATAGATCAGACCCGTATAGATCTGCACGAGATTTGCGCCGGCCTCAATCTTTGCCTGTGCGTCGCGGCCGGAGAGAATCCCACCCACGCCGATGATCGGAAAGTCATTGGGCAGGTGATCGCGCAGCTGCCGGATGACCGCATTCGACATCTCGAAGACGGGCGCTCCGGACAGCCCCCCCGTCTGACCGGCGTTGACTTCACCGGCGACTGCGTCCCGGGACACGGTTGTATTGGTTGCGATCACCGCGTCCATACCGTGTGTCTGGAGTGCTTGCGCGATCCGTTCGATCTGCTCGGCCTCGAGATCGGGCGCGATCTTCAGGGCCAGCGGTACGCGACGGTGGTGTCGTCCGGATAACTGCTCTCGGGTCTCGGCGAGCCCGCCCAACAGGTGATCGAGCTCGTCGCCCCCCTGGAGTTGGCGCAGGTTCTTGGTGTTGGGGGACGAAACATTGATCGTGACGTAACTTGCGTACGGGTAGACCCGGGTCAGGCATTCGCGATAGTCGTCAAGCGCCTGCTCCTGAGGGGTACTGCCATTTTTGCCGATGTTGAGGCCCAGAATGCCTCGAAAGCGACATCGCTCCAGGTTCGCGATCAGACGATCAAGGCCGTCGTTATTGAATCCGAGTCGATTGATGAGTGCGTTTCGGCGAGGAATTCGGAAAATCCGGGGTTTGGGGTTGCCGGGTTGTGGCCGTGGCGTCACCGTACCGATTTCGAGGAAGCCGAATCCCAGCGCGGCCAGCGCGTCGATGTGGTCCCCGTTCTTATCGAGGCCGGCCGAAAGCCCGACGCGGTTGGGGAAGCTGAGACCCATGATCTCGACCGGATCGGTGCAGCGCGGACCGGTCAGCCAGTCAACCGCAGTCGAATCTTTCAGTCGTTCGAGCAGGGCGAAGGTCAGCTGGTGTGCCCGTTCGGGCTCCAGGGCAAAAAGCAAAGGGCGAATAACGGGGTACAGGTCTTTCATCATTCGGATCGTTTCGCCGGATCAAGGGGTTCCCATCGGCCGTCGACCAGGCGCTCGATCGGCTGGAAGTGAGCCTTGTAGGCCATCTTCGGGCTCTCTGCAATCCAGTAGCCCAGGTAGAGGTAGGGCAGGTCCATGCGGCGACACTGCTCGATCTGCCACAGGACGTTGTACGTGCCGTAGCTGGCACCCATCACGTCCGGGTCGTAAAACGTATAAACCGACGATAAACCGTCGTCCAGCATGTCGATGATCGAGACCATCCGAAGCTGCCGGTCACCATCGCGGAATTCGACCAGTCGCGTATTCACCTTGCTCTGCAGCAGGAACTGCGCGTACTGCTCACGGCTGTCCTGGTCCATGCCGCCGCCGGCGTGCTTGCGGGTTTGGTAGCGCAAGTACAGGTCGTAATGTTCGTCGGTGTAACCCAGGCGGGCGACCAGGCTGTTCAGGTCGCGATGTGCAGCCCAGGCGCGGCGCTGTGAGCGTCGCGCCGTAAAGGTTTTGACCGGAACGCGTACCGCGATACAGGCCCGGCATCCGTCACAATGCGGTCGGTAGGTGAACACGCCACTTCGCCTGAAGCCGGCCCGAACCAGTTCGCTGTAGGTGTCGGCATTGATCAGGTGATTGGGGGTCGCGACCTGCGAGCGGGCGAGCCTGCGCTCAAGGTAGCTGCAGGGGTAAGGGGCCGTCGCATAAAACTGCAGCGCCGAAAAGGGCAGTGCCGTGAGCTGGGTCATGCCTGATCGATCTCGATGCGAACCGTTCCCCAATCTGGCCCGCGTTGCTGAACCAGTCCGGCGAGTGTCCTGAGAAACTCGGCGCGCTTGATTTCGCCGGCCCCGAGCGAAGCCAGATGGGACGTAGACTGCTGGCAGT
>JBDLRB010000007.1:0-7579 GCA_039800205.1 Pseudomonadota bacterium
CGATGACGCGATCTATTTCAAGTTTCTGGGCGGCGGGGGCGATCACTGGCCTCCGTCATCCAGCCGCGAGGTCGCCGAGGTCTGGCATGACGAGTGGCAGGCCTTGCATCGGTTTGGTGGCCTGTTCATGTTGACCGTTCATGACTGGATCAGCGGTCGCGCGCACCGGGTCCTGATGCTTGAGCAGTTGCTCGAGCGTGTTCGTGGACAGACCGATTGCTGGGTCGCCACCGCAGGCGAGATTGCCCTGTACCACCCGCAGTCACCGAATCGCGATCGATTCGTCGTGCCGCTCGCGACGCCCGAATGGATTGGACCGCGTCGGTGGGGACAGTCTTGAGTGCGGCGCCACCGGTCCTGGAGATCGATGACCTTCGCCTCGAAGCGGGCGCCGTCGCCTTGGTCGATGGCGTCAGCCTGAGTGTTCGTCCCGGCGAGATCCTCGCGCTGGTGGGCGAGAGCGGTTGTGGCAAGAGTCTGACCGCACTGTCTGTGCTGGGCTTGCTGCCCAATGCGGTTCGGCGCACGAGCGGGCGCATCATGCTGGATGGACAGGACCTCAGTGCAATGGACGAAGCGGCCCTTCGGGCGGTGCGCGGCCGCCTTGCGTCCTTTATTTTCCAGGAACCCGTTGCGTCCTTGAATCCCCTGATGCGTATCGGCGAGCAGGTCTCCGAGGCCTTGCGGATCCATCATGGGCTGGCTGCGGAGGCCGCCCGCAGCGCCGCGCTCGAGATGCTGGCCCGCGTCGGTATACCCGAACCCGCCGTGCGTGCCCGGCAGTTCCCGTTCGAACTGTCCGGTGGAATGTGCCAGCGCGTAATGATTGCCTCGGCGCTCATTTGTCGTCCGCGATTGCTGATTGCGGATGAGCCGACGACGGCACTCGATGTCACGATTCAGGCGCAGATTCTCGACCTGATCAAGACCCTGCGTCAGGAGGTCGGGAGCGCGGTCGTCCTGATCACGCATGATATGGGGGTGGTCGCCGAAATGGCCGATGTCGTTGCCGTCATGTACGGCGGCCGCGTGGTGGAGCAGGGCGAGGTGCTGGATGTGTTCACGCGGCCGGCGCACCCCTACACGCGGCTGCTGCTTGAGACGGTGCCCCGTCTCGATGGCGAGCCGGGTCGCGTATTGCCCACGATTGAAGGACGGGTGCCCAGCCCCGGTGAGTGGCCGCCGGGCTGCCGCTTCGCACCCCGTTGTCCTGATGCGATAGCTCGCTGTACTGAGCGGCCGCCCCTTGGGACGCTCGATGCCGTAGCGCTCAGCCATCGGGTGGCCTGTTGGGTGACGGGGCACTCGGGCCCGCAGTCAGGCGGGGGCTCACAATGACCGCGATCGAGGCAAGCGCAGCCCGTTCTGAATCGTCGCTCTTGCGCGTCACCGACCTGCGCGTGTACTTCCCCGTTCGGGGCGTGGGGGACCGGTCGGTCGTCAAGGCCGTGGACGGCGTGAGCTTCGCACTGGACCGGGGCAGGACCCTGGCGCTGGTGGGCGAAAGCGGATGTGGGAAGTCGACGCTGGCCTACGCCATTCTCGGGATGGTTCGACCCACCCAGGGTTCGGTGGTCCTTGAGGGCCAACCGATTGCCGTCGAGCGCCGCGCGGAACGTCTCGCACTCGCTCAACGGGTCGCACTGGTCTATCAGGATCCGGCGTCGGCGCTCAACCCCAAGGCGACGATCCGCGAGAGCATCGCCGAGCCCATGCGTATTCAGGGATGGGGTCGTGCGCGCACCGATGCCCGAACGCGGGAATTGCTTGACCGGGTCGGCTTGCCGGAGTCCTTTGCGGACCGGATGCCGCACGCCTTGTCCGGTGGGCAAAAGCAGCGGGTCGTGATCGCACGTGCACTGGCGCTGTCCCCAGCCTTGTTGGTTCTGGATGAGCCGGTTTCTGCGCTCGACGTGTCGATCCGCTCACAGATCCTGAATCTGCTGATGGATCTGCAACGTGAGCTGGGCCTGACCTATGTGTTTATCTCCCACGACCTCTCGGTCGTTCGCCACATCGCGCACGATGTGCTCGTGATGTATCTCGGGACCGTGGTCGAACAAGGACCGTCCGCACGCATTTTCGATCAGCCCGCGCATCCTTACACGCGGGCGCTCATGTCGGCGATCCCGATCCCTGACCCTGTTCGCCAGCGCGCTCGGACCCGCATCATTCTGACCGGTGATCTGCCCAGTCCGTTGTCGCCGCCCGCCGGGTGCCCCTTTGTCACGCGTTGTCCCGAACGCATGGCACGCTGTGAACAGGACCGGCCGGCCCTTCAGGCGCTTGGCGGACCAGTGTCCTCGGCGTGCTGGATCGGCCGCTGACCGCGTCCGTTTCGCTGCGATCGGCTGGGCACGATCAGACTGGACCGCTCAGAGATGCGCCCGATCGAGCGTAATCACCTCAGCCGGACCGGGTCGACACTGAATGACCCGCTTGCGGCGCTGAGCGTCAGCTGACCATCCAGAACGGTTGCCTGCAGGGCCATGCTGCGGTCCGCCAGTTGTTCGAGGGCCGACGACTGGGCCGCATCGATTGACCAGACCTCAAGCGCGTTGAACCGGCTGAGGCGTGACTGGATGCCCGCCCACCAGACAGCGCTTGAACCTGAGTACGCGTAGACGATCAGCTGCTCCGAGCGCGAGCGCGCGCGCGTCAGTGCCTTCTCGTCGGGTTGACCAACTTCAATCCAGAGGCGTCGACGGCCGCTGAAATCGTCGAGCCAGACATCCGGATCGTCGGGGTCGGACAGGCCTGCGCCAAACCCGATGCGGGCATCGCCTTGGCACAGTTGGACGACCTGATACGCGTTCAGGGCGAGCGCAACGATTCGGATCATCATCCGCTCGTTGGTCTCGCTCGGGTGCCGGGCCAGCGTCAGGGCATGATCAGCGTAGTAGCCATGATCGATGTCGGCCAGCTGAAGGTTTGCCTTGAAAATGGTCGATTTCAGCGCCACGGTCGATCAGCCCTCGTAGCGCTTGCCCAGGGCGAGCAGTTCCGGAGTGCCGATGAGTTCATTCAGCTGGTCAAAGTCGAACATTCGATCAGCGTAGCTCGTGGTCGATCGATGCGCATGCAGGTGTGCGAAGTAGCTCTGCAGCGCATGGGTGAGAGCACGCGTCGTACCCCCCGGGAAAATCACGATTCGATAGCCGATGCGCCCGAGTTCATTCGCGGGCAACATCGGCGTTTTGCCGCCTTCGACCATATTGGCGAGCATGGGTGCGCGGGTTGCAAATCGCCCACACGCAATGGCCATTTGCTCGGGCGAACGGACCGCCTCGATGAACAGCGCGTCGACGCCCTCGGCGAGATAGGCCTCTGCCCGGTCCATTGCCGCATCGAAGCCCTCGATGGCGAGCGCATCGGTTCGTGCCAGGATCAGCGTCTGTTCGGAGGCCCGCGCATCCAGCGCCGCCCGGAGCTTGCCGCACATTTCCTTCGTCGATACGACGGTCTTGCCGTCGAGGTGACCGCAGCGTTTGGGGAAGGTCTGATCCTCGAGCTGAATCATGGCGGCGCCCGCGCGCTCGAACGCCCGCACGGTCCGCTGCGTGTTCAGGGCATTGCCGAATCCGGTGTCCCCGTCGACGATGACGGGCAGGGTCACGCGCTCGGTGATTCGAGCGAGGGTGTCGGCGACTTCGGTCGCCGTGGTCAGGCCGATATCGGAACGTCCCAGGCGGTTGTAGGCGATCGATGCGCCGGAGAGGTAGAGCGCCTCGAAGCCCGCCTGCTGGGCCAGCAATGCGGTCATGGCGTCGTGGACGCCCGGCGCAAGCACAGGCTCCGACTGGGCAAGGCGGTCGCTGAAGCGAGTAGGTACTTGGGCATTCGAGCTCATCATCGATCCTGAAGGGGAGGGGCCGGGTGCGGCCGCGACGGCCACGGGCGGCGGGCATTGGAGGGTCCAGTCAGCCGGCAATTGTCCCACGATCTGTTGCGCGCTGCCCCGGCTGCGCGAGGTGACGATGAGCCTTGGGCTTCGAGTTCACTTCATCGCGATGCATGGCTGACGCGCATGCGCAGAATGACCCGGATTTCGGACGGCTGGCGTATCATTCGCAGCATGAGAGATATGCGGGTAAGCCCTGCCCCCTGCCGATCGTCCGTTCTTCTCCCGGCGTGAGCGCCGTGTCCCACCACGACCCTCACGGCAACCGTCGCGGCATTCTCTTCATGGTGCTCGCCATGGCGACCTTTGTGGGCAACGATATTCTGGTCAAGCTGGCGAGCGAGTCCCTGTCGTCCTCCCAGCTGATTTTCATTCGCGGCCTGTTTGCGACCACATGGGTGCTGCTGTACGCACGAGCAACCGGGGTCAGCGTGTCCCCCCGGATGCTCAGCGGCCGATGGGTGGGGGGGCGAGCGATCGTCGATGCTGCGTCGACCTTTGCCTACCTGATTGCCCTGTTTCACATGCCGCTTGCCAATGCAATTGCAATCAATATGGCGGCCCCCTTGATGCTGACCGTGATTGCCGTCGTGTTCCTGCGCGAGCGCGTCGATCTTCGGCACGGTCTGGCCGTCGTGATCGGGTTCATCGGTGTGATCCTGATTGTTCAACCGGCCTCGGAGGGATTCAACGCCTTTTCGCTGCTCTGCCTGTTTGCGACCTTGTTGCATTGTGTTCGGGACTTGATGACCCGACGGATTCCAGGCGCAGTCCCCTCGATCGTGGTGACCTTCTCGAGCGCGGCTGCGGTCACGGTTTTTGCCGGGGTCGGCACGCTCGCGTCGGGCTGGCAGGCGCCCAGTGCCTCGACGCTGCTGACGATTGCGGCAGCGTCGGTCTTCCTTGCGATCGGTTATCTGATGATCACGCTCGCCATGCGCACCGGAGACCTGTCGGTTGTTGCGCCGTTTCGCTACAGCGGGCTACCGATTGCACTACTGTTCGGCTGGCTCGTCTGGGACGATGTCCCCAATCTCGCAGCATGGATCGGAATCGTTCTCCTCTGTGCAGCAGGTCTCTACCTGCTGAGTGTGGCCCGCCCTCGTCGCCTTGCCCGTCCTGATCCTTCTGGGAGACCTGTCGATGTCGATCAGTCCTGACTCCTTTGTCCGGCCCGCCTACCGTTCGATCGGTGAGTCGCTGGTACGCGAACTCGCTCGGCTCATGACCGATCCGGAGATGATTTCACTGGCAGGCGGCTACCCCGGCCCTGAACTGTTCGACCGTGAGGGCCTGCGGGCATCCGTCGACGAGGCATTGACCCATGCACCCGTCGCGACCCTGCAATATGGTCCGACGGATGGCCTCCTGACACTTCGTGAGGCGATTGCTGAATGGATGCAGCACTGTGGCACGCACTGCTCGCCGGGCGAACTGCTTGTCACTGCCGGTTCTCAGCAGGGCTTCGATCTGCTGGTTCGGACGCTGCTGCAGCCCGGTGATTGTGCGATTGCCGAGCGCCCCACGTACACCGGGCCGCTTCGCGTGCTCAAGGTCGCCGACATCGAAACCCTCACGGTCGGCGTGGATGCCGAAGGGCTGAATGTGGATGAGCTGGCGGAATTGCTCAGGTCACGGCGGCAGCGCGGCCTCTCCACGCCCAAGCTGCTGTACGCGGTCCCGACCTTTGCCAACCCGAGCGGCGCCACGATGACCCTCGAACGGCGCCTGCGCCTGCTCGAGCTCGCGGTCGAGTTCCATTTCGTGATTGTCGAGGACGACCCGTACGGCGAATTGCGGTTCGAGGGCGAGCGAGTACCGCACCTCGCGGCACTGGTCGATCAGGTCCCCGGCTCGCGTCCCTGGGTCGTGCACCTGGGTAGTGTCTCGAAAATCATCGCACCGGGCTTGCGCCTGGGCTGGCTGAAAGCCGACGAAGCGCTTCGCCGGCCGTGCATGCTGGCCAAGCAACTGGACGATATTTCCAATCCGGGCTTCACCCAGATGACCGTTCAGCGCTACCTCCGGGCGGGGCGCTTGCAGCGACACCTTCCCCATATTGTGGCGGGGTATGCCGCTCGCGCCGCCGCAATGAGCGAAGCGCTCAAAGACGCGCTGGGTGAGCGATTTGAGTGCAACGTTCCGCAGGGTGGCATGTTCATGTGGGGGCGCTTGAAGACTGCGGGTGACGCTCGCGCGCTGTTGCAGCACGCGATTGCAAGAAAGGTCACCTTTGTGCCGGGAGACATCTATTTCGCCGAGCGAAACGACCCGATGGCGTTGCGCCTGTCCTTTTCCACCCCGACCCCCGCGCAGATCCGCGAAGGGGTTCGTCGCCTGGGTCAGGCGATTGATCAAATGGAAAGCGTCTGAGCCCATGTCGGAGACCAGCCAGCAGATTGTTGAGTACACAACGATCGAACGTTTGGGATGGATGGCATGAGGAAGCTCTTTCAGGGTTGGAAAGTCGTGATCGCAGGTGCAAGCCTGCAATTCCTCCATGCCGGCTTCAACCAGCAGTCCTTCGGGGCCTACGTCGCCTTGCTGGCCAGCGAGCGGGGCTGGAGCAAGACCTCGTTATCGGGGGCTGCAGCGCTGCAGTCCGTCGAGACGGCGATCGTGGGTCCCCTGGTGGGCTGGTTGATCGATCGGTTCGGTGAACGACGCGTGATCCAGCTGGGGGTGCTGTTCTTCGGACTGGGCATGATGGGGCTCAGCCAGGTCGAGACCCTGCTCGGCTTTTACATCGCCGCCATTACGATCGCCTTTGGTACGAGCTTGTGCGGCTACTTCCCGATCAACGTTGCGGTGATTCACTGGTTCGAGAAAAAGCGCGGCCGGGCCTTGTCGAGCGTGGGGCTGGGCATGGCCCTGGGGGGCATCATGGTGCCCATTGTCGCGGCGTCGATGCAGTACTTTGGCTGGCGCGCAACCGCCTTTGGTTCAGGCGTGTTCCTGTTGCTGGCGGGGCTGCCGATCGCGGCAACCTTCAAGGGACGGCCGCATGAATTGGGCGAATACGTTGATGGCGAACGGCCCGTCGTGGCACCTCAGGTCGGTGCCGGGCCCGGACAGACGTCGTCCGCTGCGACCCCGGGCACAACCCCCGCTGAGCCCAGCGCCACGCCAGACCGGCCGGCATCCCTTGCGCCGTCCGATCCGGGCTTCACCGCGCGCGAGGCGCTGCGCACCCGTGCCTTCTGGCTGTTGTCGATCGGGCATGGCACAGCGCTACTGGTTGTGACGGCCATCAACGTGCATGCCATCACGCACATGAAGGAGGGCCTTGGCTATTCGCTCGCCCAGGCCTCCTGGATCATCATGGTGATGACCTTGTCGCAAATTATCGGTGTGGGCACGGGGATGTTGATTGGAGACCGGGTCGAGAAGCGTCTGGTCGCCGCAGCCTGCATGATGGGGCATGCGCTGGGCATTCTGGCGCTCGCCTACGCGAGCAATGTCGTCATGCTGGTGCTCTTTGCGGTACTGCACGGAACCGCCTGGGGGCTGCGCGGGCCGTTCATGCAGGCGATTCGGGCGGACTACTTTGGCCGACGCTCAATCGGCATGATTCTCGGTCTGTCTGCCTTTGTGATTGCGATCGGGCAGATGGGGGGCCCGATGATCGCAGGGGGGCTGGCCGATTTGGGCGGCGATTACCGCTTGGGCTTCACCCTT
>JBDLRB010000008.1:0-6607 GCA_039800205.1 Pseudomonadota bacterium
ACCGTTCCCTCGTCGATTTCATCGAGCAGCAACTGAGCGTGACGCGTGAGACGGGCCTCGGTATAGCGCATTGCCGCGGCGCCGTCCCCATCGCGAGAGCCGAAATTGCCCTGGCCCTCCACCAGCGGGTAGCGCAGGCTGAAGTCCTGTGCCATGCGGACCAACGCGTCGTAGGCCGCCACATCGCCATGGGGATGAAACCGTCCAAGGACATCGCCGACCACGCGCGCGGACTTCACCGGCTTGGCGCCGGCCGCCAGCCCCATGCGCTGCATCGCGAACAGAATCCGCCGCTGAACCGGCTTTTGCCCGTCACTCACCTCAGGCAGGGCCCGGCCCTTGACCACCGAGACCGCATACTCAAGGTAGGCACGCTCGGCGTACTCGGCCAGACTCAGGCCTTCGGCCCCGCTCGAGGGCTCCGGCGCAGGCGTTGAATCGAACAGGTCATCTTGCTTCATTGGGGCTCAACCTCAGATATCGACCTCGACCTCGTGCCCATGCGCTTCCAGCCAGGCACGGCGGGCGGCCGCCTCGCCCTTGCCCATCAGCATCGAAAACCGCGTCACGGTCGCGGTGCGATCCCATTGCCCGAGCGAGACCGGCAGCAGGCGCCGGGTCTCAGGGTTCATGGTCGTCTCCCACAACTGCTCGGCATTCATTTCGCCCAAGCCCTTGAACCGAGAGATCGACCACGTCCCCTCACGTACCCCGTCCTTGCGCAACTTGTCCTCGACGTGACGCAGTTCGCCATCGTCCAGACAGTACAGTTTTCGTACGGGACGCTTGCCCTGGGCGGGGACATCCACCCGATAGAGCGGTGGCCGGGCAATCCAGACATGGCCGCCATCAACCAGCTTTGGAAAGTGACGGAAAAACAAGGTCAGCAGCAACACCTGAATATGCGCGCCATCGACATCGGCATCGGACAGGATGCAGATCCGGCCATAGCGCAGGCCGGAGAGATCCACCGCATCATCAACGCCGTGCGGATCGACCCCGATGGCAACGGCAATGTCATGGATCTCATTATTGGCAAAGAGCCGGTCGCGCTCGGTTTCCCAGGCGTTCAACACCTTGCCGCGCAACGGCAGGATGGCCTGAAAGGCCTTGTCTCGCCCCATCTTGGCCGAACCACCCGCCGAGTCGCCTTCGACCAGAAACAACTCGTTTCGAGCCAATTCGGTGGACTCGCAGTCTGTCAGCTTGCCCGGGAGCACCGCCACACCGGAGCCCTTGCGCTTCTCGACTTTTTGCGCGGCGCGGCTTCGGGCCTGTGCTTGACGAATGACCAGTTCGGCCAGCCGCTTGCCCTGATCGACATGCTCATTGAGCCAGAACTCGAGCTGCGGACGAATCAAGGAGCTGACCAGGCGGAGCGCATCGCGGGAGTTGAGGCGCTCCTTGATCTGGCCCTGAAACTGTGGATCGAGCACGCGCGCCGAGAGGATGAAGCTGACCCGGGCAAAAACGTCCTCGGGCAGCAATTTGGTCCCTTTGGGCATCATCCCATGCAGATCGATGAACGCCTTGACGGCGTTGAACAAACCGTCACGCAGACCCGATTCATGCGTGCCGCCTGCGGGCGTCGGAATGAGGTTCACATAGGATTCGCGCACCAGTGCACCGTCCTCGGTCCAGACGACCAGCCAGCGTGCGCCCTCACCTTCAGCAAAGGTCTCGTCACCCGCAGCCACCGCCTGCTCGCCCTCGAACGGCGGTATCAAGGGCGCGGCCGCGCCGCCCGCATTCAAGGCCTCCTCAAGATAGGAGCGCAGACCGTTCTCATAGTGCCAGTGCTGCGAGCGACCCGACTTTTCATCGTTGAAGCGGACATTGAGGCCCGCCAGCAGTACCGCCTTGGAACGCAGCAATTGGAGCAGGTCACCCGCCGGTATCGCCGGGCTGTCAAAGTATCGGGGATCAGGCCAGACCTGAACACGGGTGCCGGACCGGCGCTCACCCCGCCCCGCCGCCGTTGAATGAAGCGGGCCCACCACCTCACCGCCCTCGAACGCAATTCGGTGAACGCCACCGTCCCGCCAGACCGTCACCTCAAGCCGTCGCGACAAGGCATTGGTGACCGACACGCCCACACCGTGGAGTCCGCCCGAAAAGCTATAGGCACTGGCCCCGGCCTTATCGAACTTGCCCCCCGCATGCAAGCGCGTGAAGACGATTTCGACAACGGGTGCCTGCTCTTCGGGGTGCGGCCCCACCGGAATGCCCCGCCCATCGTCCTCGACACTGAGGCTGCCGTCGGCATGGAGCGTGACCTCGATCGAGCGGCAAAAGCCCGCAAGCGCCTCATCGGCTGCGTTATCGATGACCTCCTGGAGGATATGGAGGGGGCTGTCGGTTCGGGTGTACATCCCGGGCCGGCTTCGAACCGGCTCAAGCCCCTTCAGAACGCGGATTGAGGATTCAGTGTAATCACGTGCGCCTTGAGACTGACGGCTGACCATCCAGGAACATCCTTCAAAAACTTCGTCACCAGGTGCCCGGCACGAGGATCTCTCGCCCCACCCGGTCGATATCGGTGTGACCGCAAAAGGCCATGGTCAGCTCCAGTTCGCGCTGAATCAGTTCCAGGCATTTGCTCACGCCAGCTTCGCCCATCGCGCCCAGACCATACAGAAAGGCGCGTCCGATCATCGTGCCCCGCGCCCCCAGGGCTCTGGCCTTCAGCACGTCCTGACCGGACCGGATACCGCCATCCATCCACACCTCGATCCGCGAGCCAACCGCATCGACGATTGCGGGCAGCGCCTTGATCGACGACAGCGCGCCATCCAGTTGCCGCCCGCCATGGTTGGACACAACCAGTGCATCGGCACCGCTATCGGCTGCGAGCCGGGCATCCTCAGGCTCCATGATGCCCTTGACGATGAGCTTGCCGCCCCAGCGATCGCGAATCCATTTGACGTCGTCCCAGCTGAGGGTCGGGTCAAACTGCTGACTGGTCCAGGCCCCCAGCGAAGACATGTCATCCACCCCCTGAACATGCCCCACGATATTGCCAAACTGACGTCGCTGGGTGCCCAGCATGGCCAAGGCCCAACGCGGCTTGGTTGCGATATTGAGCAGATTGCGCACGGTCGGCTTGGGCGGAGCCGATAAACCGTTCTTGATGTCCTTATGCCGCTGACCGAGGATCTGCAGGTCCAGGGTGACGACCAGCGCCGAGCAGCGTGCAGCGCGCGCGCGCTCAATCAGGCGCGATATGAAATCGCGATCCTTCATCACATAGACCTGAAACCAGAACGGCGCCGACGTATGCTCGGCGATGTCCTCGATCGAACAGATACTCATGGTCGACAAGGTGAAGGGCACCCCGAACCGCTCGGCTGCCTTCGCTGCAAGAATCTCGCCGTCAGCGTGCTGCATGCCGGTGAGCCCGGTGGGCGCGAGCGCCACCGGCATCGCGACTGGCTGACCGATCAGACTGCTGCGGGTCGAACGCCCGTCCATATTGACCGCCACCCGCTGCCTGAGGCGAATCGTCTGAAAGTCGGAAATATTGTTTCGGTAAGTACTCTCGGTCCAGGACCCCGAGTCGCAGTAGTCGACAAACATTCGAGGCACCCGCTTGAGGTAAAGCTGGTGCAGATCATCGACGCAGGTAATCACTTCCGCCATATCAGTTCAATACCTCCAGACGACCCAGTCGCACCATCGTGGTCCCCACTTTCAGGTGCTTCAGCGAGGGCATCACCAGCACCGTGTCGTCGTACGGCGCCCGAATCACGGTGTCTCCGTCAAACGCAATCGGGTCCCCCTCCCGTGCAACGACCTCCAGCCCTTTGAAATCGTCTGCAAAACGGAAATCCATCGAGCGCGCTACCACAGGCTCCGTGACTCGCACCAGGAACTGCTTTGCTGCACTGGGACGAGACGGGACGTCGGAGGGTCTCTGGGAGGCAGCGAGAACCCCCGTCTCGCCCAGAAAGCGCCACATGGTATCAAAGGCGACATCGACTGAACTGCGTGCCCAATGCTGCCCGCATTCGATCAGGATCGCGGTGCGCGGCGACCTGGGGTCGCCGAAGGCTCCGCGCTCGATCATTCGCAACCCCGCCGGATGACCCGTATCGAGCAGCAGATGCTCCGGTACCCTCAGGCGATTGGCCAGGGCGACGCTTTTCTCGCCCCCCTTTCCCGGGACGCCGCAGACCATGATCGGCCGGCAAGGCTCATGCATCGAATGGATGTCGAGCAGCAGATCGGCTGAATCGACGAAGGGCTGCAGCTGGCGGGCCCGTCGGAGTTCGACTGAATCACGCGAACCAAACAAGGCGTCGTCGGCCCAGACCCGGTTGTAATCCTCATCGATATAACGGCTGCGATCCGGATCCGACACATCAAACCGCGAAAATGCTTCAACGTTCGCAAAGGCCAACGTGAGTCGTCCCTGGACCGGCTTGAGACCCGAGCGCAACAAGGCGTCCACCGCAATCGCACCACACAGTTCGTTGCCGTGGGTCAGGGCCTGCACCATCACGTGCGGTCCGGGCCGTCCGGAGTCAAAGCTCCAGACATAGTCGACGCCGGTATTCCCGGGCCGCCAGGCGGAAATATCTGGCGCTGCGAACTCAATCGGGCGATCGGTGGAGGTCATCAGAATTCCTTGGCATGGGACAGTGTGAGGGCGGTTGGACGACCCGTACGCTCATGCGTCATTGAGGTGACAGGCAGACCACTGCCCAGGGGACAGCTCGCGAAGCCGGGGCACCTCCTGCGCACAGCGCGGCAGGGCCATTGGGCAACGCGGATGAAAATGACAGCCCGAAGGCGGATTCATGGGCGAGGGAATCTCACCCCGGATCGGGACGAAATCCCGTTTACGACGATCCAGTCGGGGAACCTCATCGAGCAAGGCCCGGGTATACGGATGGTTGGGCGCGGAAAACAAAGACACAGAGGGCGCGGACTCGACCACCCGCCCCAGATACATGACCACGACCCGCGTGGCCAGGTGCCGGATCACGCCCAGATCGTGACTGATGAAGAGGTAGGTCAAGCCGAGCTGATCGCGCAGATCCATGAAGAGATTGAGCACTTGCGCTTGAATCGAGACATCGAGCGCGGCAACCGCTTCATCACAGATCAGGAATTCTGGATCAACCGCGAGTGCACGCGCAATGCCGATCCGGGCGCGCTGCCCGCCGGAAAACTGGTGGGGGTAGCGCCTCATCACCACGGGGTCGAGCCCGACCTGCCGCAGGATCGACGCGACCCGGTCATCGACCTGCTGACGATCGACCAGGCCGTGTGCCAGGGGCGCTTCGCCTACGATCGATGCCACCGTCATGCGCGGATTCAGGGATGCGAAGGGATCCTGAAAGATCATCTGAACCGGCCGTCGTCGCCCCGTCCCCGCCGCATCCAGTGCCTGACCGCGATAGCTGACCCGTCCCGCACTCGGCTCGTATAAGCCGCAGCCCAACCGCCCCAAGGTCGATTTGCCACAACCGGATTCACCGACCAGACCCACAACTTCGCCCTGGTGAATGCTCAGGGTCACCTGATCAACCGCCTGAACCCGTTGCTCGCTGACCGATGCACCCAACCGCCGGGCGATCCGCTCAACGAGGTCGAGCCGACGCGAGAAGATCTTGCTGACCGAGTCGAACGCGAGCAAAGGGGGCGACGGATTGCGCTCGGCGGGAGGCATCGCACTCATGGGCGATCTCCGGTGACCTTCGGTTGACCCAGGGGCAGATGACAGCGAACCGTCCGCAGGCTCGGACCCGCTCCGTGCACGCTCTCAGCCGGCCGCTCTTCGCAGGGAGCGGCACGCTCTGGGCAACGGGGTGCGAACGCACACGCACGCCCCAGACGAGCGAGCGAAGGCGTGGTGCCCGCTATCTGTCGCAGTCGCTCGCCCGGCACCGCAGCGGACGGCACGGAATCGAGCAACCCTCGGGTGTAGGGGTGGTACGGCTCATCCAGCACGGCCCCAGCGGGCCCGGATTCGATGATCCGACCCGCATACATCACGGCAATCCGGTCTGCGAGACCCGCTACAACCGCCAGGTCGTGGGTGATCCAGATCAGCGCAGTTCCGGCTTCGCGGACCAGTTCGCGCATTTCGTACAGGATCTGCCCCTGAACCGTGACGTCAAGCGCCGTTGTGGGCTCATCTGCAATGATCAGATCGGGGCGGTGCAGCAGGGCGATCGCGATCGACACCCGTTGTCGCATTCCACCCGAAAACTCATGGGGATACTGGTTGAGACGCTTCTCGGGAGAAGCGATGCCCACCCGCGTCAAGGCTTCGACCGACCGGGCCCGGGCCTGCGCCAGGCTGATGGACTCGTGCGCGAGCAAGGTCTCAACCATGTGAGTCCCGACCTTCAAGACCGGGTTGAGGGTCATCATGGGATCCTGGAAGATCATTGCGATCCGTCGTCCCCTGAGCCGACGCAGCGTCTCCTTGTCGGCACCCACAAGCTCTTGCTCATCGAACACGATGCTGCCCGAGGCGATTCGACCGGGAGCATCGATCAAACCCATGATCGAGTACCCGGTGACCGACTTACCCGATCCGGACTCGCCCACCAGGCCCAGGACTTCACCCCGCGCCAGATCGAAGCTGACCCCATCG
>JBDLRB010000009.1:0-16663 GCA_039800205.1 Pseudomonadota bacterium
CGTCCGCTCACATGCAGGATCGCGCTGTCGTGGGCAAGCGACTGGCCGACCGTGTTCGGGACCTCCATCGATGCATTCATGCTGCGCTCACGTCCTCGATGCGGATGGCCGATGTGGGTTCGCCGTGTTCCAGCCAGAACCGCAGCAAGGCGTGGGCTGCAACCCGCTTTCGGTAATCTCGCCCCGCCCGGTGATCGCTCAGGGGCGAAAAATCCGATTCGAGCGCCTGCATGGCCTGCTCGAAGCTCGTTCTGCAGAAGCTCTGGCCAACCAGCGCCTGCTCGGCGTTGATTGCTCGAGCGGGCGTCGCAGCCATGCCTCCATAGGCGATCCGCACGGCGCGGATCCGGCCCTCGTGGACGCTCACCGAGAGGGCCGCGCACACGGCCGAGATGTCCTGCTCGAAGCGGCGCGAGAACTTGTAGCAGGCAAGGAGTTGTCCGGGCTCGGGCAGCGGAATACGGACGGCCTGGATGAATTCCCCCCGCTCGAGGCTATTCTGACGATAACCCGTGTAGAACGCATCGAGCGGGACGACGCGTTCGCGCGGGCCTTTGCGTAACACCAGGTGGGCATCGAGGGCCAGGAGCCACGGCATCGAATCGCCAATCGGTGAGCCATTGCCGATATTGCCGCAGAGCGTGCCCGAGTGGCGGACCGGCGGGGACGCAAAGCGCAAGGCCAGCTCGCTCAGCGTGGGCCAGTGCGTCGTGATCGCACGATAGGCTTCGGCCAGGCTGACGGCTGCACCGATCGAGAGCGATCGCTCGTCGCAATGCACCTGTCGAAGCTCGGTGACCTCGCCGAGCCAGATCATCTCGGGCAGCGTCTGAAGGTGCTTGTTCGACCAGAGCGCGACATCCGTCGCACCGGCAAGCAGCAAGGCCTCGGGTGATTGCTCCAGCGCCTGCGCCAGTTCATCGAGTGTCCTGGGGGCCTGCCAGCCCGGCCGGACGAGACTGTGCTCGCGCTGCACGCGCTGGATCCGTGTACGACGTTCCGGGTCACACGCATCGGTGCGCGGCCAGTGCGCAGGCGGCGGATAGCCTCCCATGCGAAGGGCTGCATCGACAATCGGTCGATAGCCGGTGCATCGGCAGAGGTTTCCGCTGAGGGCTTCCAGGACAGATTCACGGTCGGGGCACGGATTCTGAAGCCACAGACCGAAGAGGCTCATGACGAATCCGGGCGTACAGAAGCCGCACTGCGAGGCATGCGCATCGACCATGGCCTGCTGCACGGGATGCAGCGTGCCGTCAGGTTGGGCCAGTCCATCGACGGTGACGACTTCCCGCCCGTCGACGCTGGCCAGAAAGCGGATACAGGCGTTGACGGGTCGGTACTGCAACGTACCGGCGGCGTCCAGTTCACCCAGAACAACGGTACAGGCACCGCAGTCGCCCTCGGCACAGCCTTCCTTGCTGGCGCAGCGCCCCAGGTGCTCGCGCAGGTATTGCAGCACCGTTGTCGAAGCGGGGGCGTCTTCGACGAGCATGTCCTCGCCATCCAGGATAAAGCGGATCGGAGCGGGCGCGTCAGGCATCGCAGTTACACCTCATCGACAGCAGCGACGGGGTTGATTATGGGCCAAGCGTCTCGTTCATGGGAACCCCGCGAACAGGGCCTCACCCCGAGCGGGCTCGGGGTGATCCGCGATCCGACCGGTTCCGGTGACCCGACCCGGAACCCGCCTGGAGGCTTACTCGGCCTTGATGCCGAGCGTGGCGAGCGACTCGCGCATGCGATGGCGGCCGGACAGGCTTTGCGGACCCGCCACGCGACCCGTGGCCTGAGCACTCCAGTCAATGCGCTTCATCCCCTGGCTGGCCTGGAAGGCGCCCATTCGGGCGTTGTATTCGCTGACTGCGGCCGCCTCAGAGGCCGTGGAGTACTGTTCGCGATGCAGGATCGTCGACTGACGCAAGCGTGGCTTGACATCTGCCGGTCGAGCCGGATCCGGATAACCGACGCACAATCCGAAGACGGCCATCGAATCGGGCGGCAGGGCGAGTTCGGCGGCGACTTCTTCGGGTTTGTTGCGAATGGCACCGATATAGACCGTGCCCAGTCCGAGGGATTCGGCTGCGACGACGGCGTTCTGCGCCGCCAGTGCGGCATCGATGGCTGCGACCAGAAACATTTCAAGAAAGCGGTTTCCGTCAGCCGTCTGTCCGATGCCCTCGGCCACCCGGTCCAGTCGGGACAGGTCGGCAATCCAGACCATGAACAGCGGGCACTGACGAATGTGCGCCTGATCATTGGCCATGAGGGACAGGCGCTGTTTGCGCTCAGGGTCCTCGACTGCGACGACGCTCCAGGCCTGCAGGTTCGATGAGGTGGCGGCCGATTGGCCTGCAGCCACCAGCATTTCGAGCGTTCCAGGCGGCAGTGCACGATCGCTGTACGCCCGGACCGAGCGGTGTCGAAACAAGGCATCGACGACCTCGCTTGCGGGCATCTGCGGCAGCGATGCGTCGGCGCCGTAGCGCTCGGCGAGCGCTTGCGCACGGGGCAGAGTCAGCATCGGGGAATGGAGAGCGTCGTTCATGGTCAATATCCGTCGGGCGCAAATGGAAAAGCGGCGATTGTAGTCCTTGCCCGACCGAACGGTACGCAAACCCGTTTTTGATCGGTCCAAAGCCCCTACGTTCGCCTGAACCGAATCGAGCGACTAGCATCGTAGCGATGTTCAAGGGAAACAAATCGTTCTTGCCGACCAAGACCTGCCAGCGCTGCGGTCGTGCCATGACCTGGAGGAAGGCCTGGGCGGCGAACTGGGACCAGGTTCGCTACTGCTCCGAGCGCTGTCGCCGGGGCGGTGCGACGCCCACTGGGGCTCGCCGGTGAGTGCCGGGGCTGTGGTGCCGGACGGGTCGTCGATTCGACATCTGATCGTGGTGCTGGGCGATCAGCTGGATCGCGACAGCGCAGCCTTCGACCGGATTGATCCCAGCCTTGATCGAATCTGGATGTGTGAGGCGAAAGGCGAAGCCGAACAGACCTGGAGCAGCAAACAGCGGATCGCGCTGTTCCTGTCTGCGATGCGCCACTTCGCAGCAGAATTACGGGCGCGGGGCTGGCCCGTGGATTACCACCAGACCGATGGATCCCTGGGCGATGTGCTCAGGAGCGAGCTTGAGCGACTGCGTCCGACTCAGGTCATCCTGGTCGAACCGGGTGAGTGGCGCGTTCGGGAATCGCTGACGGCCGCCTGCCGGTCCGTCGGGATTCCCTTCGACGAACGGTCCGACCGCCATTTCCTCTGCAGCCGTGAAGCGTTCGCCCAGCACGCGCGGCGCAGAAAGCAACTGAGGCTCGAGTATTTCTATCGCGAGATGCGCGTGCGCCATCGGGTGCTGATGGTCGACGGCGAGCCCGCGGGCGGGCAATGGAATTTCGATCACGACAACCGCGAATCGTTTCCCCGGAGTGGTCCGGGCCCTGTGCCAACCCCACTTCGGTTCGAACCCGACGAGCTCACTCAGGCGGTAATCGCCGAGGTGAATGCGCGCTACGCGAGGCATCCTGGGCGGATCGAGACCTTTGGCTGGCCGGTCACCGCTGAGCAGGCACGCCAGGTGCTGGACGATTTCATCGCGCGCCGTCTGCCGTCGTTTGGCCGTTGGCAGGATGCCATGTGGGTGGGCGAGCCCTGGCTATGGCACTCGCATCTCGCGGTTGCACTGAATCTGAAGCTGTTGGCACCCGCCACGGTCATCGAGGCCGCCGAGGCTGCCTGGCTCGAGGGCCGTGCGCCGATTGCTGCGGTCGAGGGCTTTATCCGGCAAGTTCTCGGGTGGCGTGAGTATGTTCGGGGCCTCTACTGGATGAAGATGCCTGGGTACCTTGAGTTGAATGCGCTCCAGGCAAGCGAGCCCCTGCCGCCTTGGTACTGGAGCGGGGACACGCCCATGCGCTGCCTTCGCGAGGCAATCTCCGACACCCTTGAGCTCGGCTACGCGCACCATATCCAGCGCCTGATGGTGACGGGGTTGTACGCGCTCCTGTATGGTGTCGACCCCAAGGCCGTTCACGGCTGGTACCTGTCGGTCTATGTGGATGCGGTCGAGTGGGTTGAATTGCCCAATACGCTTGGGATGAGCCAGTTCGCCGATGGCGGGATCATGGCCAGTAAGCCCTACGCCGCGACGGGCAAGTACATCGAGCGGATGAGCAACTACTGCGAGGGCTGCCGCTTTCGCCCCGATCGCCGGACGGGCCCGGATGCCTGTCCCTTTACCACCTTGTATTGGGACTTTCTGATTCGCCATGAAGATCGATTCAAAACGCATCCGCGTATGGCCTTGCAGGTCAAGAATCTGACCCGCCTGAGCGAAGCGGAGCGTCAGGCGATCCAGCAGCGAGCAGGCGAAGTCAGACGTACGCCTGGACTGGGTGATGCCTGAACGCGCCGCATCGCCTGGGGGCGGCGACGATCCACCTTCGCGGGCCGAGGCGCTCAGGCGGCTCGATGTGTTTCGTCCGGCGGACTATGCCCGAACGCGAAATCATCTCGAAGGTGCTGTATCGCGGTTGTCGCCCTACGTGACCCACGGGATCCTGAGCCTGCCCGAGATCTATCAGTCGCTTGATCGCCGCGATCGGATCGGTCCCCAGCACAAGTTCACCTACGAACTCGGTTGGCGCGAATACTTTCACTTCAGGTGGCAATCGTTGGGCGATGGGATATTCGAATCGCAGCGTGCGGGGCCCCTGCCGGACGGAGCGTACAGCAAGGATTTGCCGAACGACATCCGGACCGGCACAACGGGCGTTCCAGTGGTCGACCGCGCCGTGGCTGAGCTCTACCGATCCGGGTGGTTGCACAACCATGCGCGGATGTGGCTGGCCTCATATCTGATCCACGTGCGCAAGATTCACTGGCGGGTGGGGGCCGACTGGATGGTGGGCCACCTGCTGGATGGCGATCTCGCAAGCAATCACCTGTCCTGGCAGTGGGTGGCGGGCACGGATAGCCACAAGCCCTACCTGTTCAATGCCGAGAATGTTGCGCGGTATGCGCCCCCCGACTGGCACAGTCCGGGGTCGGTGATCGACGCACGCTACGAGGATCTCGATGCGATGGCCCGCGATCCGTCCCAAAGGGACGCGGGCGGGTCTCGGGCGCGTACGGGCGTACGCGGGCCGGAGGGGCGTTCGGACCCGTTGCTCGGGGATCCCTCAGGCGTACCGGAGCCGGCATTGATGAGTCGCCCGGAGCGCACCCTGCCCGAAGTCAAGGGGGCTGACCTGACAGATCAATGGCTGGTTCACCCGTGGGCCATTCGTCCCGCGCCGGCGGGGCAGTCGGCGGTGGGCATACTGGTGAGCGCGTTTCATCGGACCTGGCCCTGGAGCGCCCGTCGCTGGTCCTTTGTGTTGTCCGCGATGGACGAGGTCTGCGATCGGATCGTCTGGTGTGTGGACGAGCCGCCAACGGGTCTGGACTGGACGACCGGGGGAATGGTCGCCGATCCGCATTTGTCTGCGTATTTGAGGGGTGTCCCGAGCGTCCCGCCCCCCCGGCTCTTCACTTGGCCGGATCGCGAATGTCGGTCGTTTTCGGCCTTCTGGTCGAGGTCGAGCGTCGCGTCGCGCTGACATTCGGCAGGGTTTCCGCCACGGGGTCGGGGAATCTCCGCACCGATTCCGGCCGCTTGCTAGCATATGTGCCCTCGATCGTCTCCCTTCGGAGTCCACACTATGAAACGCATCATCCTCTTCGTGCTGACCAACCTGGCCGTGATGCTGGTGCTCAGCATTGTCGTGTCTGTTCTGGGCCTCAACCGGTTCATGTCCAGCCAGGGGCTTAATCTCGGCATGTTGCTCGTTTTCGCGGCAATCATGGGCTTTGGGGGGGCATTTATTTCCCTGTTGATCAGCAAGCCCATGGCCAAGTGGTCCACGGGTGCGGTGGTCATCAACGATTCCCCTGATCCCGGTCATCAGTGGATCGTTCGTACGGTCGCGCGCTTTTCCGAAAAGGCCGGGATCAACATGCCGGAAGTGGCCATCTACGAAGGCGAAGCGAATGCGTTCGCGACGGGCGCGTTCCGGAATTCGGCGTTGGTCGCGGTGTCGACCGGGCTGCTGCAATCAATGAATCGTGATGAAGTCGAGGCCGTGATCGGTCACGAGGTCGCGCACGTTGCCAATGGCGACATGGTGACCATGACTCTGATCCAGGGCGTCATGAACACGTTCGTGGTCTTCATCTCGCGGGTCGTCGGCTACGTGGTTGATCGCATTATTTTGCGCAACCAGGATGACGCGCCGGGTATCGGCTACTACGTGACCACGATCGTGATGGATATTTTCCTGGGCGTGCTGGCTGCGATCGTTGTGGCCTGGTTCTCGCGGCATCGGGAATACCGCGCTGACGCGGGCGCTGCGCACCTGATGGGGCAGCGTCAGTCGATGATCAATGCGCTGGCCCGTCTGGGCAATATGGACCCGGGCGAGATGCCCAAGACTGTCCAGAACATGGGGATCAATTCGCGGCCGAGCGGGCTGATGGCCCTCTTTTCCAGCCATCCGCCCATCGAGGAGCGGATTCGCGCGCTTCAGCAGGGTTGAACGGTTTGGCGTGACGAGGAGCGTCCGGATCCCGACGGGTCCGGACGACTCAGTCCACGACAATCAATCCATGAGTCCTGGCTTGCCTGGCCTCAAAGGCGCGACATCGATCGTCCCATTCAGTACCTCGCAGCCCACCGCGAACGCTTCCGGCGAGCGTTGACCGATAGAGATCGCGCCAGCTGTCGGGCAGTTCAGGGCTGTCTGCCGGCGCAATCCAAAGCCGAAACAGCAAGCGCTTCATCGCCGGGTCAGTGTGATCGATGAATTCGGTACGGGAGTGAACGGTGCTGTGGCTGTTGATGATCTGGAGATCGCCCGGTTCGAGCCACATCGAATGGGCGAGATCGGGGCGTCGCAACAGCTGGTCGAAGAATTCAAGTGCTTTCAAATGCTCGGCGTCCAGCCTGGGTGCGCCGGCGATCTGCTGGGCCGAGCGCATTCGGTTCCAGTTCCAGCGTCCGAACAGGCGTCCTCCGATGCTGTCGAAGACAGGCTGAATGACATACGGGCCTTCGTCCGGCGCTTCTTCGCCCTGTCGGCTGAATGCAAGCGGGTGTCGTAACCAGTCGCTCAGCTCGGGGCGCTCGGCGACCAGCGTTTGCCAGGCGGCGTGCGAACTCGTGACAATCGACATGCCCCCCGATGCCGCACGGTTGAAGCAGCTGAGCAGCACCAGATCGGCGGTATCGGTGTGGTAATCCAGTTCGGCGTTTGACGAGTACCCGCGTCCAGTACCGGTTCGATAGGGGTTGCCCGCATCGCGCACGGCGGACAGGTACTGCGTGGATTTGCCCTGCGGCCGCGCGACCCCAGCATGTAGCCCGATTACCCAGCTCATGAGCCGGAACTGCGCTTCGGACAGTCCCTCCCGCGGAAGGCCCCGAACAAGGGCAATGCCGGTCCGATGCTTCGCATCGCTCAGGGCCGCCGCAAGTGTCTCAGCGGCCGGTCCGAGATCAAACGCTTCGGGCCGATAGTCAAAGAGCGGCTCCAGGGGCTCCTGGATCAGGCTGAAGGTCCGGTGCAGATGAGTGCGGGCCCGGTCATCGAGCACGCGGATCCAGCTGCGGTTCTGGTCGAGGTCCGCTGAACGCCACGCGAACCCCGGATCGATCTCGAAATTCATCTTGAAACGGCTGGAGTAGAGGGGGCGGCGGGCCCGCTCGCCGGAGCGGCGGGTCCGGCCGTGCAGTGCGCTTACAGTGAGATCTTGGCCGCCTGAGCAACCTCTTTCCAACGCTTGATCTCTGCTTCGATGAAGGCGCGGAACTCTGCGGGTGAGTTGCCGACCGGTACAGCCGCCTGAGCGGCAAAGGCCTTCTGGATATCAGGCATGGCAATCACCTTGACCACCTCGCGGTGCAGCTTGCTGACGATCGCAGGAGGCGTCCCGGTGGGCGCAAACAAGCCATTCCAGGAGCTGACATTGAAGTCCGGGAAACCGGCCTCAGCCATGGTCGGAACATTCGGCAGCAGTTCAAGCCGCTTGTCTGCCGCGACGGCCAGAGGAACGAGCTTGCCGGACTGCATCGAAGGGAGGGCCGACAAGGCGGTCTTGAAGCCGATGTTGACCGCGCCGGAGACCACGTCGCGCAAAGCAGGCGATGCGCCCTTGTAGGGCACGTGAACCATCTGTACGCCTGCGCGCAACTCAAGCATTGCGCCGGCCATGTGAGGCGACCCGCCCGCGCCTGAGGATGCGTAGGTAATCGTACCGGGCTTCGCCTTGGCCTGTTCGATGACCTCCTTGACGGTGCGCGCAGGGAACGCCGGGGAGGCCACGAGCACGCTGGGCGCCGCCATCAGCTGCGAAATCGGAACGAAGTCGCGCAATGTGTCGTATTTCAGATTCTTGTAAACCGACATGCTGATCGTGTTGGCGATCGTGCCCATCAGCAGGGTGTAGCCATCCGGATCAGCCCGGGAGGCCAACTCTGCGCCAATGTTCGAGCCTGCACCGGGACGGTTTTCAATGATGAAGGACTGCCCAAGCGCCTTGGTCAGTTTCTCGGCGACCGAGCGCGCAACCAGGTCCGTTGCGCCCCCTGGCGCGAAGCCGACGATGATCTTGACGGGTTTGCTCGGGTAGTTGGCGGCGGCGTCCTGGGCGAGGACGGTGCTGGGTCCAAGACCGACCCATGCGGTCAGCGCCGTGCAGGCGAGGGCCTGGAGACTGTTTCGCTTGAAGTTCATTGGAATCTCCTTGTTGTCGTAAGGGGGATCAGCCCGGTGTCCAGTGCGTTCAACCGGGGGGCTTGAGCACAACGAGTCCATCCACAGCCGTGACGCGATCCCTCAGGACGATGATCGGATTGATCTCGGCTTCAGCGATGGGGCGGCTCGGAATCAAGGCCAGACGCGACAGCGCTACGATCAGGGCGGCCAGACCATCGAGGTCTCCCGCCGGCTGACCGCGCCAGCCTCGGATCGAGGCTAGACCTCGAACCGCCTCAATCATATCGCGGGCTTCATCGAGGTCTACCGGGGCAACCCGGGTCGTCGCGTCCTTGTAGACTTCTGCGAGGCGTCCGCCCACGCCCAGAGTGATCAGCGGGCCCAGTGCCGGATCATCTCGATACCCCAGCAGCACCTCGGCCAAGCCGCCCGCGATCATGTTCTGGATCAGTACACCGGACAGTCGCGCAGAAGGCTGGTAGCGAAGCGCAGACGCGCGCATTCGCGCGACCGCCTCGGATAGTTCGGCCGCCGTCTCAATGCCCAGCGTCACGGCACCCGCCTCGGTCTTGTGGGGCAGATCAGCGGAGATCAGCTTGGCCACGATGGGCCCTGCGAGGTCGTGGGTCCAGGGCGCCTCGTGAACGATCCGCCGATCAACGGTCGGGATGCCCAGGGCGTCGAATAGCGCAAGCGATTGCAGCTCATCGAGAACGCTCTCGCCGCGCGCTCGAGCCTGTTCGATCTCGACCGGGATCGCCATCGAGACCTGCACCGGGGCACGGGCGGCCTCGGCTGGAACGGATCTGTTCAGACGGGCTGCGAGTGCGTCTGCGCAGGCCTCTGGAGTCCGGAAGGCGGCGATCCCTCGCTCGGCCAGCAGCGAGAGCGATGCATCGGCCTGGGGTGCAAGAAAACAAGCGAGTGGTTTGCCCCATTCGCGTTCTGCGGCGACCTGTGTGATCGGCTCGACTGCGAGTGCAGGCTGGAACTGTGCAGACGAGCCCACCACCGCCAGAACGGCATCGCAGAAGTCGGATTCCAGGAGCCCTCGCAGAACGGCAGCGTACTTGCGCGGTGTTGCGGCAAGCGTCAAGTCGATAACCGGTGCGGCACGCAGCGCAATGTCCTGCTCGGCCATTGATTCGATGAATGCGGGCGTCGGAATCGCCGCATCGATGCCCAGCAGTCCGAGGCGATCCACCACCATGGCTGCGCCGCCCCCTGTTGTGCTGACAACCGCAACACGGGGCGCCCTTCGGGTCCGGGATGTGATGGCGTGCGCTTCGCCTGTTCGCTGTCGCAGGAGCGGCGGGATTTCCAGGAGCGCCTCGATCATCTCCACCCGGTAGATCCCATGCGCCGCAAAAAAGGCGTCGTAGGCAACGTCCTCACCGGCGATCGCGCCCGTGTGCGAAACTGCGAGTGCGGCGCCCACGCTGGAGCGGCCCAGCTTGTAGGCGACGATGGCCTTGCCCGCCTCGTGGGCCGCTCGGGCGGCCCGGGCCAGGCGCGGCGCGTCGCGCAGGGTCTCGAGAAACAGGAGGATGACGTCGGTCTGCGCGTCAGCCACCAGCATCTCGGTCAATTCGCCAACCCCCAGATCGGCCTCATTGCCGACGGAAATCAGCCGCGAAAAGCGCAGGCCCCGCGCCTGACCCCGGGAAAGCAGCGTGCCGAGCATCGATCCGCTCTGCGAAACGACCGCTGTTCTGCCGGCGGGCAGGAGTTCGCCCGCCAGCGTGGCGTTGACCGTTAAGGGCATCCGGCCCACGACATCGATCAATCCGATGCAGTTGGGGCCGAGCAGCCGCACGCCGAGTTCGCGCGCGCGCGCAGCAAGACGGGCCTGTGCGGCCTGCCCGGCTTCGCCGGCCTCTGCAAAGCCGTCTGAATACAGGGTGACGACCGGGATACGCTTGCGCCCGCACGCTTCCAGTACGCCGTCCACCTGGGAGCCTGGGACCATCACGAATGCGTGGTCGATGTCACCGGGCACCTGATCGAGATCAGGCCAGGCCGGCTCACCGAAAATCTCGGTGCGGTTCCGGTTGATCGGTACGATACGGCCTGTCCAGCCGTGCTTTCGCATGAACTGGTGAGGCCGTGCGGTGTTCTTGCCTGCTTCGCCCGACGCGCCCACCAGGGCAACCGTTCGGGGTTCGAAGATCGCCCGCCAGAGGGTCTGATCGATCATTGTCGCGCTCATCCCCGTTGTGAGAATGAACGCCCGAACACGCCTTCGGCGATCCGGTTTTTCAGGATCTCGAGCGAGCCCCCTGCAATCATCCAGCCCCGGCAGCGGCGCATGCAGTACTCAACCAGGCTGTCCTGGCTGTAGCCCATGCCGCCCATGATCTGGATGGCCTCGTTGGCCACATCGAAGCCGGCCTGATTGCAGAAGGCCTTGGCGATTGCCGTATCGTCGGCAGAGGGAATGCCCGCATCGGCATTGCAGGCTGCACGATAGAGCAGCAGTTGCCCCGCCTCGAGCTTCAGCTTCATTTCGGCGAATTTCCACTGAAGCCCTTGGAACTCCGCGAGCAGCCGCCCAAACTGCTTGCGTTGCAGGGCCCAGTCGCGCGCGACCTCAAACGCGTAGCGGCCCAAGGCCAGAGACCGGGCGGTATTGCCAATGCGCTCGACGTTGAAGCCCGCGATCTGCTTGCGAAAACCACCTTCGCGCAGCAAGACATTCTCGGGCGGGACGTAGACATTGTCGTACCACGACTGGGCCCATTCCTCGCCGGACATGAAGCTCGTCTTCTTCCCGAAACGCACGCCTTCGCTCTTCGTGTCGATCAGTACCGAGCCGATGCCGTTGAGTCCGGGACCATAGCGCACGTAGGCAACGATCACGTCGGCGTACCAGGCGTGTGTGGTGAAGACCTTGCTGCCGTTGATCCGGAAGCCCTCGCCGTCGGGCGTGGCCGTCGTGGTCAGGTCGGTGACCGCCGAGCCTGCTTCGGGTTCGGTCATGCCGACCGAGATCACGCCCTCACCCGAAAGCAGGCGCTTCAGATAGCGGTCCTTCTGATCCTGGGTGCCGTACTCTGCGAGAACGCGAATTGCGCCAAAGCTGCCGGCCTGGATCACGTCTGCACTGCGCGGACAGACCGATGCGACGGCCTCGATCGCCAGAATGGCATCCATGAGCGTACCGCCTTGCCCGCCGTCGGCTTCGGGAATCGTGATCCCCAGGAGTCCGTTCTCCGCCATCAGGCGGGCGACCGCCCACGGGTACTCCGGATCATGCGCCCGGGCAACTGCGCCTTCGGCGAGGTGCTTCTTCGCGAAGCGGGTGACCGAATCCTTGAATTCCTGTTGTTCGTGAGTCAGGCGAAAGTCCATGATGCGAGCGTCTTCCTGTTGACAGTGCGAGAGGGTTGAAGGGAGGGCCGGGGTCAGATCGGCGTACGCCACTCCGGGTGGTCGCCGCCTATGCCGCGTACCACGTCAAAGTAGCGAGACTGAAGTTGTCGGGTTAGCGGACCGGGCGTGCCATCGCCGACGGGCAGTCGGTCGATCGAAACAACCGGGATGATTTCCTGGCCGGTACCGCACACAAACGCTTCCTCGGCCAGGTAGAGCTCGCTGCGATCGACCTCGCGAACCTCGGCTGGCAGACCGGTGATGTCCTGATTCAGACAGAGCAGCGTATCCCGAGTGACGCTTTCCAGGATGTTGGACGTGGGACCGGGTGTGATCAGTCGTCCGTCCCGAACCATGAAGAAGCAGGCAATCGGCGTTTCCGAGACCTTGCCGGATGGGGTCAGCATCAATGCGCCATCGTAACCGTCGGCCTTGGCCTGCATCTGGGTCAGTCGGGCGTTGTGATAGTTCGCGGTTGCCTTGACACGAGGCGGACTGGCATTGTCCGCAAGGCGGCTCCAGGAGCTGACGCCGAGTGTCATCCCCGTTTCGGCGAAACGGGGCCGCTCGCGGGGCATCGCCGCCGCGGTGAATCCGATCGGCCCGCTGGTGGCCATCAGCCCCTGTCCCTCGATGTAGACGAGCAGGCGAATGTAGACGTCGTCGTCGGGGTCGTTCGCCTTGATCAGACGCGTCAGACAGTCGGTCAGGAAATCGTCGTCGAAGGCCGGCGCCATGCGCATCACCTTCATCCCGAAGCGCAAGCGTTTCAAGTGCTCATGCAGTCTGAAAAACGCAAAGCGCCCGGGTTCGGCCAGCTTGTAGGCCCGAATGCCTTCAAAGACCGTGCACGCGTAGGTGACGGCGAGCGAGAGGGGGTGAATCGATGCCTGCTCGAACGGGATCAGTTCGCCGTTCTGCATGATCGTACGTGCTTGCCACATCGACAATCTCCTCCTGGCCGTGCGAGGCCTCGAACGGGCCTTGAGTCGTGCGTTCTATCAGTTCGGGGCTTGCGGACACCGAGAGGGCGTTCAACCCCGCAGTGCCCGTAATTGTGCCGGATAGCCGGATGGGTCGATGGCCGCGTCGATGAGCACCGGTCCGTCGGCGGCCAGCGCCCGTTCGACGGCACGACGCAGTTCGGCCGGCGAGCGGGCAGACAAACCCAGTCCTCCCAGCCCGTTCATCACCGTTGCAAAATCGGGCCGATCCCAGCGAACGCCCTGAATCGGCAGGGCACGGCTTTGCTGTTTGATGTCGATCAGCGAGAGCGCGCCGTCGTTGAAGACGATCGTGATCAACCGGCAGCGCTGCTCGACCGCCGTGGCGAGCTCACCCAGGGTCATCAACAGTCCACCGTCGCCGGTGAAGGCGATGGCCGGACGATGCGGCTCGTGCAGGGCGGATGCGATCGCCGCGGGCAAGGCGTAGCCCATCGTCGCCAGACCATTGCTGATCAGCAGGTCGTGGGCCTGCGCGCACGGCCAGAAGGTCGTTGCGGAGAACATGTGCGCTCCGGCGTCGACACTCACCCGGGGCAGGGGGGCTCCCGAAGCGCTACAGTGGGCTGCGCAGACCGCAAGGGTCGATTCGACGGCCTCCTGGGGATCAATCAGGTCGCCCGATCCGGTGTAGGCCAAGGCGGCCTGCATCGCACTTCGTCGCTCGGCGATCTCAGCGAGCGTCCAATCGCTTGCGTGTGCGGCGTCGATCAGATGCTCGAGGTGGGGCTCCAGTGCGCCATGGAGCGCAATCTGCGCGTCCACGTAATGGACGGGATGACGGCTGAGTCCGACCTCAAGAACCGGCAACGAGTAAGGCCAGGGTTGAAGAATGAATTCGACGGGGTCGGCACCGATCAGGACGATCAGGTCGGCCGATGCGACCGTGGCCTGCTCGGCCGCACCGCCCGTGAAAATGCCCGCATGGAGCGGAGAATCATCCGCGATGACGCCCTTGGCCTTGTAAGTGACCAGAACGGCGCAACCGAGCCGCTCAGCCAGACGTCGGACCCGGTCGACGACAGTCGAGCGCCGGGCCTCCAGACCGATCACCAGCACGGGCCGGCGGGACTGGCGCAGTCGCTCACAGGCGCGCTCGATCGTCGCGGGCTCTGCCTCGGGCGTGGCTGGGGCGCGGCCGGGCCCCGGGGCGCGATCGGCCGATGTCCGCTGGATCAGTGCGCGCGCATCCGAGCCGTTCAGTTCAATGTGAACCGGTCCCGGACGAGGCGCCTGTGCGGCGGCGATCAGGCGATCGATCTCGGTTGCGGCCGTATCCGGCGAAAGGGTCGAGTGCGCCTTCACGAGGGGCGCAAGGACAGCCCGCTGGTCGTACCACTGGTGGGTCACGTAGGTCATTTGCTTGTCGGAAAACCCGTCCGCCACCAGGGCAAGGGGTGACCGATCCAGCGACGCATGCGCGATCCCATTGACCGCGTTCGCCATACCCGGTCCCTTGGTTGTCAGCGCCAGGCCGACCGACTCTTCGAGATCGGCCGCGGTCGCCGCCATCATGACGCCGGCGCACTCATGGCGGGCGAGTACGAAGGGCATGCCGCGGACCCGGGCCGATTCGATGAGGTCCAGGCTGGTTCCGCCGCCCGGCAGACCGTACAGGCGACGCGCTCCGGTGGCGCGGATTCGCTCAACCAGACGATCGGCAACGCTTTGGCGGGACGACGGATCGTTTTCGGACCGGGCGCCGTCATCGCCCGAAGGGACTGAATTCATGCACCTTACATTACCATACGCCCCGTGCAGACTGAGTGACGCGGTTCCCGGTCACGCAGCCTTTCGGGTCCGGGCGTCCCGCCCGATCCGTTGTGCCTGACAACATCAATAGGGAGACAATATGACCCGTCTGGGTGCCCTGCAACTGGGTCTGATCTGGCAACGTTTGTCCGGGTTCATCGATGAAGCGGCGCAGGTCTTCCTGCGGACATCCTTTTCATCGGTGGTGCGAGACAACTGGGACATGGCCCTGGGTCTCATGGACAGCCGAGGCCGGCAAATTGTTCAGTCGTCCAAGAGCGTCCCGTCGTTCATCGGGACCATGCCACGGACGCTTGCTGCGATGCTCGAGCGCGTGCCGCGTGAGCAACTCGAGCCGGGCGACGTCCTGATCTCGAACGACGCCTATCACGGTACGGGTCACCTGAACGACATCACGATGGTGATGCCCGTCTTCCAGGGTACGCGTCTCATTGCGTTTATCGGCAGCACCTTTCACAGCGTCGACATCGGCGGGGCGCCCTCAGTCGACGCGCGCGATGCCTTCGAGGAGGGCCTCACGATTCCAGTCTGCCGGATTCGCGTTCGCGGTGAGGACAATCCGGACGTGATGGCCTTTCTTCAGGCCAACCTGCGTGCGCCGCAGGAGACCCTGGGCGACATTCGTGCGCAATTTGCTGCGTACGGGCAGGCGCGCGATCGCCTGATCGCCCTGCTCGAGGCCGAGCGCATCGACGATCTCGACGGTCTGGTCGATGAAATCCTCGACCGGTCCGAAGCCAGCATGCGGCAGGCGATCGAGACCCTGCCACGCGGTTGTTTCGAGGATGAGATTCATCTCGACGGGTTTGACTCGCCGCTGCGGATCCGTTGTGCCGTGACGATCGACGAGGCCGGCATCCTGGTCGATTATGAGGGCAGTTCGGCGCAGATCGCGCGGCCGATCAACTCGGTACTGAACTACACCATCGCCTACACCAACTATGCGATCAAGTGCCTGCTCGACCCCACCACGCCCAACAACGACGGCACCTTTCGACCGGTGCGGGTCCGCGCGCCCGAAGGCACGATCGTCAACCCGCGTCGGCCCGCTCCGGTCTGGGCGAGGCACTTGTGCGGGCATTACCTGCCGCCAGTTGTTTTTGGTGCGATGTCCCAGGTGCTGCCCGATCGGGTCATTGCAGATTGTGGTTCGCCGCTCTGGAGTGCGTACTTTCAGGGCCGACAGCCGGATGGTCGAAACTTCGTGAAGATGTTCTTCATGAACGGCGGGCACGGAGCCCGTGCCGGGCGAGATGGCCCGGCCTGCCTGTCTTTCCCGTCGAATGTGGCCACGCTGTCCATCGAGCGGTTCGAATCCAGTGTGCCGATGCTCGTCACCGAAAAGTCCCTGATCGCGGAATCGGGTGGGGCGGGGCGCTATCGGGGCGGCCCCGGGCAGCGTATTTCATTTCAGGTGACCGGCGAACAGCCCATTGTGATGACGATCCGCCACGAGCGTGTGAAGTTTCCGCCGAGGGGCATTCTGGGCGGAGAGCCGGGTGCGCCCGGCCGCGACCTGATCAATGGTCAGGTCGTTGCCCCCAAGGGCCGTTACACCTTGGACCCAGGAGACGTGGCGACCTTCGAAACGCCAGGCGGGGGCGGCTATGGCCCCCTTGGAAGTCAGTCAGATGAAGGAAACGCCCGATGACCGCCCCACAGTCATCCGTCAAAGGGGGCCGCTTTCGGATCGGTGTCGATATCGGCGGAACCTTTACCGATTTCGTGATGCTGGATACCGAACGCGGGGTCTTGCGCAA
>JBDLRB010000010.1:0-3889 GCA_039800205.1 Pseudomonadota bacterium
TACGCTCGCCGGTCAGCCGGGGGGCGCCCCCATGCCAGTCCCAACTGCGTTCGGAAAAACGGACGTCCCCCCTGCGACCGACCATCACCACGGTGGAGGCCCGTGTGCCGTAGCGCTGATCCGCGATAAAGGGCGTACGGGCCAGCACCTCGTCGCTTGCTCCGGCGTGCCCGGTCGCACGCTCGGCCACGCCGATCGGTCGGGAATCAGCAAGCGCATCGAACAGATCGGATTCGATCGACGCGGCGCGCTCGAGGGCCGAGCTCAGGGCAGCCTGCAGACGCTGGACCTTGGGCCAGCGCGTACCAAGCAGATGATTGGACAGGCCATAGATGCCTGGCCGGAGGCGGGTCACCGGCGTTGAGGGATGGCGGTTACTGAGATACCAGGCCTCTGGTTGGGTTGTATCGGCGTGCCAGTCGAACAGCAGCGCGTTGAATCCCGCGTACTGCTCGAGCACGCTCACGTGCTCGCCCGCCCACTGCTCGGCGGAGGCGTCGCTGCACAGGTACTGCCGGATCACCTCACCGCGTGAGCGGACACCGTTCGCCAGAGCGGGAACGGGCTCCTTGTAGTTCGTGAGCGCACCCAAGCGTCCCGAGGTCGATAGCGCGAGCCAGGTTCCACCCGCGCTGAGGTCACGCCCCCCGTAGAGGGCAGGGGTGTCCGCCCACCAGTCCGCCGCCAGAGTCGGCCGATGATGAAACTCGTCTCGATTGGCTGCAATGACGAGCGGCCACTGATCATTCAGTCCAAGCGCGAAGGCAATCAGACACATCGGGAGAGGCTCTCCATGTCTTCAAACTGCTCGACCACTCGGCCGCCTGCGGACAGGGTCTCGAGCCCGAGCCGTCCTGCGAGCCCTGCGATGAGCTCGAGTTGACCGGGTACGGTTCTCCGTTCAAACGGGCCGTGGATTTCCATCCAGGTTTCAAGTCCGCCGTGCGTGGCCTCGGTGCGTCTCATGACGCGCAGGCGATGACTCGCCGGGAGTTCGGCCTCGAGCTGCCGCAGGGCCGCGCGCACGTGCGCCGATTGAGGCTCGTGGACCTTGTAGTAGATGAATAGCGTCACCTGACCCGTCATGCCGGACGATGCGCAGGGAGGCTCGAACGGGTGAGGCACAGCGGTGGGTCTCGGCGAGCGACCAGACGCTCAGGCCAGCGCGTAGGGCAGGGGCTGAAGGACGAGCGCTCGGTCGCCAAGCCGCGCCGAGGACACCTGTTCGATCTGCGATTCGATCAGGAGCGCGATGCCGCCGCCTGGGTCTGCGGCCGCCATGACCACTTCGCCACAGGGCTGGCCGCTCTCCGCGGCTTCGATGTCCGTACCGGGGTCAGGCATTGGGCCGTCGGGCAACCAGGCACGATACATCCGGCGCTTGAGCTTGCCCAGATAATGGCTGCGAGCCACAACCTCCTGGCCGGGGTAACAGCCTTTCTTGAAGCTCACCCCGCCTACCAGGTCGAGATTGACCATCTGGGGAACGAAATGCTCCGATACGAGGGGCGTGATGCGGGGCGTGCCCGCAAGGATCTCGGTGAAGCGCCACCGCTCTGAGGCCTGCGGCGGAAAATAGTCGAGCAAGGTCGACCACACCAAGGCGAGTGACTCGGCCGGTGCAACCAGCAATACCCGTTCAAGCGAACGGTCGGCCCAGGGAACCGGTGTTTGTGCCAAGGCAACGAGACCGTTGGCGCCCACTTGTACCGTTCCGGCCGCGGGCACACTCAGACTGAGCGCAGCCAGCGCGGACTCAATCGGGCGCCCCGCGAGCCCAAAGCACACTGTTTCAGCCGAGCGATCCCGTACCCGGGCCTTCGCCCGCATGACGAACATGGACAGTCGCCGCACCAGCGGGTGAGCGAGCGGGCGCGAGACCAGGAGATTGACCGCCCCCTCTTCGCGCCACTGCCATCCATTCGCAAGCAAGCGCCCCTTGGCCGTGCAATATCCGTTCAGCACCAGGGCCTGAGGGGGGTGCTGCTCAACTTCATTGGTGAGTTGTGACTGGAGGAAGCGAGACGCTTCGGCGCCGTCCACGGTGATCAGGCCGAGATCGGGGAGCGGGCATACGAAACCCGCCTCCACGTCAAGGGCGGGCGCCGCCGTCGCGCCAGGAAAGTGGATTTGCGGACCGTGGCCATCGTCGGTCCGTTCGCCCCCACACTGTGCCGCCCAGGTATCCAGAGGGCCCTGCTCAAAGGCAGGCTCGAGAGTTTTCTTGTCCATCGAATTATTATAGGGAGACCCGTCGAGCGTGGTGAGTGGATGTCAGCAGACCGCACAGTGTTATCCCGAGGGGCCCGAATCGGGAGGATTGGGGCCCTTTCTGTGCTGGTGGTGCTGTGCGTGCTGGGCGCTTACCGGTATTTCGCTGAGCCGCTTCAACGGGGCACGGCTCCCGTGACCGTTCGAATCACCCTCGGATCGGGCCCTGAGCGGATCAGCGAGGCGCTGGCCGCGGTCGGGATCGATCGGCCCGCCTGGCAGATTGCTCTGGCCCTGCGTATTCGGGGCGATGTGCATGCGTTGAAGGCGGCCCACTACGAGATTCCTCCTGGGATGCCGCTGGCCGGTTTGCTGGACCGGATCACGCGGGGGGAGGGCCGTTTGTCCGAGTTCCGCATCATCGAGGGTTGGACCTTTGCGCAGGTTCGTCAGGCGGCGGCAAAACATCCCGATCTGGCGCAGGACACCCGTGACCTGAGTACAGCGCAACTGCGCGAGCTCCTCGACATCAGACACGACTCAGCAGAAGGGTTGCTTGCCCCGGACACCTACCGTTTTGCACCGGGCATGAGCGAGCGGCACGTCTATCGGCGAGCAATCGATGCGATGCGCAAGGTCCTCGACCAGGCCTGGGCGGGCAGAGCGGCGGATCTCCCCTTGGCGTCCCCGTATGAAGCCCTGGTGCTGGCTTCGATGATCGAGAAGGAAACGGGTCTGGACCAGGATCGTGCACTGATCGCTGGGGTTTTCGTCAACCGATTACAGCGGGGCATGCGTCTGCAAAGTGATCCCACCACCATCTACGCGTTGGGGGATGCTTTTTCAGGTCGCCTGACTCGTGCAGACCTGCAACGCGCTTTGCCGCACAATACCTATGTCATCGCGGGGCTGCCTCCAACGCCGATTGCCCTGCCCGGCCGGGCATCGATCGAGGCCGCACTGCAGCCCACCCGGACCCGCGCCTTGTATTTCGTTGCGCGCGGAGATGGTTCCAGCGAGTTTTCCGAGGATCTCGCTGCGCACCAGCGCGCAGTGAACCGATTCCTGAAGGGGCGCCCTTGAATAGCGATTTTCAACAGGCTGTGAATCCGGGCCGTTTCATTACGTTCGAAGGCATCGACGGCGCGGGAAAAAGCTCACACATCCAGTCATTTGCCACTATGCTGCGCGCGGCAGGCCACTCGGTCGTCCTCACTCGCGAACCGGGTGGATCCCCGCTCGCCGAGTCCATCCGAACCCTGTTGCTGACCGCCGAGATGTCCGCAATCACTGAATTGCTGCTCGCCTTTGCAGCGCGGGCCGATCACCTCGAACAGACCATCCGACCGGCGCTCTCGAGGGGCGAGTGGGTCATCTGTGATCGTTTCACGGACTCCACCTATGCCTATCAGGGCGGCGGGCGCGGACTGGGGGCCGAGCCCGTGGCGCTACTGGAACGCTGGGTACACGGCGATCTTCAACCCGACCTCACCGTCTTGTTTGAGCTGTCGCCCGAAGAGGCTGCGCATCGCCGCGGGCAGGCTCGCCCGGCCGATCGAATCGAACGTGAAGCCATCGAATTTTTCCGGCGAGTGGACCGGGCCTATCGGGCACGCGCCGACGCCATGCCCGGCAGATTTCTCAGGATTGACGCGTCTCAGTCGATTGAATCAATCTC
>JBDLRB010000011.1:0-5216 GCA_039800205.1 Pseudomonadota bacterium
GACGATGTCGATCTGACCTGCATTGATCTGCTCGATCGCCTCGCGGGTCTCCTTGGACGAACGAAAACGCGACAGCTCGGCCAGACGAACCGGAAAATCGGCGAACCGGTCGGAGAAGGTCCGGAAATGCTGTTCGGCCAGCAAGGTCGTGGGGCACAGCACGGCGACCTGCATCCCGTCGGCCACAGCGAGGAAGGCCGCGCGCAGGGCAACTTCAGTCTTTCCAAAACCCACGTCGCCGCAGACGAGGCGGTCCATGGGCTTGCTCGCGACCATGTCCTGAATGACCGCATGGATGGCCGCCAGTTGGTCAGGCGTTTCCTCGAAACCAAAACCCTCGGCAAAGGCTTCGTAGTCGCGCGCATCAAATCGAAAGGCATGGCCGCTTCGGGCGGCTCGCCGCGCGTAGAGGTTCAGCAGTTCGGCCGCGGCGTCCCGTGCATGCTGCGCTGCTTTGCGTCGCGCCTTGTCCCACTGCCCGCTGCCGAGCAGGTGCAGGGGGGCCTCGTCGGGATTCGTGCCGCTGTAGCGTCCGATCAAGTGCAGTTGGGCAACGGGCACATAAAGCGTGGCCTCGTTCGCATAGACCAGGTGTAGAAATTCGGTCGGCCCATCGCCCAGGTCGATTGTGACGAGCCCCTGATACCGACCAATACCGTGCTGGTTGTGGACGACGGGATCGCCGATCTTCAGTTCGGCCAGGTCCCGGATCAACGCATCGACATCGGTGGTGGATTCGCGCCGCCCGCGACGACCGGTCCGCGCCGCATTCGCAAAAAGTTCTGCTTCGGTGACGACGGAGAGGCCGAGCGCCGGGACCACAAAGCCTTCGCTGAGCGGGCCGACCGTCAGGGCCACCGGGAGCGGGCTCGTCAGAAACGGTTCCCAGCCCTCCTGCTCGGGGCAGCCCAGGCCCGCCTCGCCCAGCATCTGCGACAGCGTCTCGCGACGGCCGGGCGATTCGGCAACGATCAGGACCCGGTGCCCGGCATCCAGGGCGCTCAGATAGCGATCGAGCAGGGCGAGGGGCGCATCGGCTCTGCGATTGACGGCGACGCGGGGGAGCGCCACGCTCAAGACCATGCGCTCGTCCTGGGGGTCAGGCGGTCCGTCGGATGGACGCGGTGCGCTCGCTGACCCGTCGGTCGACGACTCGCCCTCAAGGGGCGTTGAGGTGAACAGGTCGTGTCGAACGAGGCCGCTCTGGTGACGGGTCAGTGCCCAGCGTCCTCGCCGTTTCGCTTCGGTAAAGAACTGTTCGATATCGATGAACAATTCGTCGGGTGAGAGCAGCGGGCGTTCGATATCGTGGGCGAGAAACCGATGCCGCTGGCTGACATCCTGTGCGAAGACTTTTCCTGCGCGCTCGACATCGCCGTGGGTGAGTACGCGTGCCCGCTCCGGCAGGTAATCAAAAAGGGTCGCCATCTCTCCGTGGAACAGTGGCATCCAGTATTCGATCCCCGGCGGCGAGAGCCCGTTCCCCACGTCCCGGTAAATGGAACTGCGCGAGGGGTCGCCTTCGAACCGTTCCCGCCAGCGCGCACGAAACGTATTGCGGGCCGCCTCGTCACTTGGAAACTCCCGACCGGGCAACAGTTTGATGGACTGGGTCGGGTAGAGGCTTCGCTGGGTGTCCGGGTCGAAGGTCCGGATGGATTCCAGCTCGTCGCCGAACAGATCCAGTCGGTAGGGCAGGGTGGCCCCCATCGGGAACAGGTCGACCAGTCCGCCTCGAATGCAGTACTCCCCCGGGTGTACGACCTGCTCGACGTGCTCATAGCCTGCCGCGACCAACTGGGCCCTCAAGCCCTGCTCGTCCACCTGTTGCCCTCGCACGAAATCGAAGCTGCGTGAGGCGACGAAACTGGCGGGCGCGAGACGATGCAGTGCGGTCGTGGCCGAGACGACGAGCAAATCGACCGCCGAGCGCTGCAAGGTATGAAGTGTGGCCAGTCGACCCGAAATCAGATCGTCATGCGGCGAAAAATTGTCCCAGGGAAGCGTTTCCCAGTCGGGCAACAGTCGGCAGCGCAGCGACGGCTCGAGCCAGGCGATCTCGTCGTGCAGTCGCTGCGCATCGGGGGCGGATGCGCAGACGAGCGCAAGCATGCCGCCCGTTGCGGCTTCACGGCGGGCGAGGGTGGCGATCAGCCAGGCGTCTGACGCGCCATGGCAGGCCGGCAAGGACGCGACGGCCCCGGGGGCGGGCGCCCGCCAGGCGGCGATCAGGTCGTCGAGGCGAGAGGGGGAGGCGGTTTCGATCGGTTTCAAGTTTAGAATTCTAGCTTTTATGCAGAGTCCCTATGCCGCCTGCGCCCGAGCGCATTCGCGCACTGATCCCCGCCGGGGGAACCGGGCGTCGCCTGGGCGATGTCCGCCCGAAGCAGTACCTCGACCTTGGGGGTCGAACCATGCTCGAGTGGTCGGTGGCGCGCCTGCTCGAGCGGTCCTGGATCAGTCAGGTTCTGGTCGTTTGTGCGCCCGATGATCCGCAGGCCCAGACGCTCTTCGAGAACGTGGATCGAGTCCTCGTGATGCCGCGCGGCGGCGCGACCCGCCGCGATACGGTTCTCGGCGGCTTGCGTGCACTGCGTGAGCGCGAGCCGGACTGCGATGGCGACTGGATCCTGGTTCACGATGCCGCGCGCCCTGGGGTCGGAGCGATTGAACTCGACCGCTTGCGTGCTGTTTTGATGGGCGCGGAGGACACGCCCCCGCCTGACTGCGCGTTGCTTGCGGTGCCCGTTGCGGATACCGTCAAGCGCGCCCGTCCGGGCTCGGCAGAGGTGGCCGAGACCCTTGACCGCACCGAGCTCTGGCTTGCGCAGACGCCCCAGGCCGGTCGAGTCGGAGCGCTGATTGCGGCCCTGGAGGCGAAGTCCGATGCGACGGACGAGGCCTCTGCCATCGAGGCTGCGGGCGGTCGGGTGCGACTCGTAGAGGGCTCGAGCAGCAACTTCAAGGTCACCACCCGCGCCGATCTCGAACAGATGCGCCAACGACTGGAGGCACGATGACCGAGGGTTTCGATTACCGCGTCGGGCAGGGCTATGACGTCCACGCACTGGTGCCCGGGCGAGCCCTGATTCTGGGTGGCGTACGCATCGACTATCCAATGGGTCTGCTGGGCCACTCGGATGCGGATGTGCTGGCGCATGCCGTCACGGACGCGCTGCTTGGTGCGGCTGCATTGGGCGATATCGGTCGCCATTTCCCGGATACGGACCAGCGTTTTGCGGGGGCAGACAGTCTGTTTTTGCTCGCCGAGGCGGCGCGAAGGGTCGGTGAGGCAGGCTTCAGGATCGTGAATGTCGACAGTACGATTGTCTGCCAGAGTCCGCGGCTGGCGCCCTATTTGCCCGAGATTGCCGCACGGCTGGCTCATGCCCTGGGTGTTCGACCGGACGCGGTGAATGTCAAAGCCAAGACGACCGAACGACTGGGTTTTGAAGGGCGCAGCGAAGGAATATCTGCACAGGCGATCGCAATGATCGCCCGTGCTCGCCGGGATTGATCAGGCGAGATCGGCGGCCAGCGCCGAGCGCACCTCGTTTGCCACGGGCGTGCATGCCGCGGTGTAATGCGGGTGATCCACACCGACCGACAGTGACACGCCGTACTTCAGCGCGGCGGCCATTTCCTCGGTCAACTCAAAGCGCAGGAAATGAACTGACGAGGTCTTGTGTTCATTCTCGCGATCCAGGTCTTCGTCCGCGATGGCGTAGACGCGGGCCGAGCCCTCCACCTGAACCCACACGCGGTCTTCGATCCCAATCATTCGGGAGAGTTCAGCCCGTCGACGATCGGCGTCCTCGAACTCAATCAGCATGGTGGCCTTGAAATTGCGTCCGTCGGGAATCAGCGGATTGTAGGCTTCGAGCTCACTCAGGATGCCCTCTTCCTCGAAGATCTTTTCGATCCGCAGCATTTCCTGAATCTGGTAGCGAACGGTCATCTCGTCCTCGAACAAGAGCGTGAGGTTCGCTCCGAGGTGCACCTTTCGATGCTTCTTGTGCTCGATGACCTTTTTGCGGAATTCGGGCCGTGCACGGGCGTAGGCTTCTAGGGTCATCAGCGAGTCACGGGACACTTGAGGCATTTTGAAAGCTCCGGTACTGAAGGACAACGGGAAGGGTTCGTTCACCGAACGACTCAGGCGGGGAGCCCGTAGGCCATCCGGATCAGGGTGATCGGGTGTGCGAGCTTGCCATCGACCGCCTTGCCCGCTTCATGCATCCCCTGTTCGATGTGGTGACCAGCCAGTTGGCAGTCTGACGCGATCCAGCGCGTCTCGCCCTTGGGGTGTTCGGCCATCTGGCGAAAAACGGGTCGACCGATCTTCAGGGCGGTCTCGTGGTACTCCTTCTTGACGCCCCAGGTGCCGGCGTGTCCGGAGCACCGCTCGATGGTATGCACCTGGGTGCCCGGCACCATCTGAAGCATTTCGCGGGTCTTCTGGCCCATGTTCTGCACGCGGAGATGGCAGGCGATGTGGTAGGACACATTACCCAGTTCTGCGGTGAAATCGGTCTTCAGGAGGCCGTCCTTGGCTCGGCCAATCATGTACTCGAAGGGATCGAACAGGGCGGCCTTGACCGCCTGAACATCCGCATCGTCCGGAAACATCAGGGGCAGCTCCTGCTTGAACATCAGGGCGCAGGACGGGATCGGGGCGAGAATCGCATAGCCCTCGCGAGCGAGTCGCGCGAGGGCCGGGATATTCTGCTCCTTCAGAGCGCGGACCCCTTCGAGATCGCCCAGCTCGAGCTTGGGCATGCCGCAGCACGCCTCCTTGTCGACGAGCACATAGGGGATCTCGTTATGGGAGAGGATCTTGACCAGATCGTGGCCGATCCCCGGCTCGTTGTAGTTGACATAACAGGTACTGTAGATGGCGACCTTGCCTGGGGTGCGATCGCCATGACGAACCGGCCAGGGTTTGGCCGGGGCGGCGTTATTACGGAAGCGTTCGCTCGTGAATTCAGGCAGCCAGGCCCGCTCGTGAACACCGAGGTGCTTGTCGAGCATCTTGCGGACGGTCTTGTTCTTGTTCAGGGCATTCACCGCGCTGACGACCACGGGGATACCGGCGAGCTTGCCGTTCCGGTCAGTCGAAGCGAGCTGTACGTCGCGAAATTGCGTGGGCGTGCCTTGCTTGAATTGAATCGCCTTGCCGCGCAGCATCAGATGCGGGAAGTCGAGGTTCCAGGGGT
>JBDLRB010000012.1:0-7578 GCA_039800205.1 Pseudomonadota bacterium
GTGATTGAAACCATCTCCCCCGACAAGGACGTGGACGGCTTCCATGTGGCGAGCGCCGGCGCACTGATGACCGGACAGCCTGGGTTTCTGCCATGCACGCCCTACGCTGTGATGCGGCTGCTCGAGCATGCTGGCGCCCGGCTGGCGGGCGCCGAAGCGGTGGTGGTCGGTCGCAGCAACATCGTCGGCAAACCCCAGGCGCTCCTCCTGCTGCAGGCCGATGCGACGGTCACGATCTGCCACAGCCGCAGCCGCGACCTGGCCTCCCACACACGCCGTGCCGATGTACTGATCGCTGCCGTCGGGCGTGCCCGCATGATCACCGGTGATATGGTCAAGCCCGGCGCAATCGTGATCGACGTCGGCATGAATCGCGACGAAACCGGCAAATTGTGCGGCGATGTCGATTTTGATTCCGTACGCGAGGTGGCAAGCGCCATCACCCCGGTCCCCGGTGGCGTGGGTCCCATGACCCGGGCCATGCTCCTGGTCAATACCCTCGAAGCGGCTGAGCGCAAGCACTGACCGCAGATCCGCCTCGCGTACCTTACTGCCTTCATCCCACTGCAATCGTAGCCAACAATGACTGACGCTCCAGGTAACAACCCCCTGCTTGATTTTTCCGGCCTGCCCCGATTCGCTGACTTCAGCCCGACCTGGGTCGAACCCGCGCTCGACACGCTGCTCGCCGACGCGCGCGCTGCACTTGAGTCGGTTTGCAGCGACGACGCGCCCATCAGCTGGGCATCCGTGGTCGTGCCGCTTGAAACAGCCACCGAGCGTCTGTCGCGGGCATGGGGAATCGTTGGTCATCTGAATGCGGTAGCCGATTCCTCCGAATTGCGCGAGGTCTACAACGCGCAACTGCCGCGGGTCACTCAGTTCTGGACCGAACTCGGGCAGGACACCCGACTGCAAGGCCGGTACAAGGCGCTGCGGGCCAGGCCAGATTTCGCCGCACTGTCACCGGCCCGCCAGCGCATCATCGACAACGCCCTGCGCGATTTCCGTCTTGGTGGAGCCGAGCTCGTGTCACCGGCCCGGGAACGTTATGCGGACATTCAGGACCGGCAGGCAACGCTATCGCAGAAATTTTCCGAAAACCTGCTCGATGCCACCAACGCGTTCGCGGTGTTCATCGACGACGAATCGCGGCTGTCGGGACTGCCGCAGGATGTCCGTGACGCAGCACGCGCTGAAGCCGAAGCCGAGGGCCGCGGCGGCTGGAAGTTCACGCTGCGGATGCCCTCTTATCTGCCGGTCATGCAATACGCAGAAGACCGTGCCTTTCGCGAGCAGATGTATCGCGCCTACGTCACACGCGCATCCGATCTGGGCCAATCCTCCCTCGACAACGCGCCGCTCATCACCGAAACGCTCGCGCTGCGTCACGAAGAGGCTGAGCTTCTTGGGTACGCGCATTTCGCACAGGTGTCGCTCGAGCCCAAAATGGCCCGCAGCGCTGAGGAGGTCATCGGCTTTCTGCGCGACCTCGCAGGGCGTGCACGACGCTTCGCCGAGCGCGACCTCGCCGAGCTGCGAGGCTTTGCCGCCGACAAGCTGGGGCTGCCGGCGTTAGAGGCCTGGGACATCGCCTGGGCAAGCGAGCTTCTGAAAGAGGCGCGCTATTCGTTTTCCGAGCAGCAGGTCAAACAATACTTCCAGGCACCGCGCGTCCTCTCGGGAATGTTCGCGCTGGTCGAGCGCCTGTTCGACTTGCGCATCTCCGAAGAAGCCACCCAGACCTGGCATCCCGATGTTCGCTTTTATCGCGTCGAACATAACGGCCGGCTGATCGGTCAGTTCTACATTGATCTCTACGCGCGGGCCACCAAGCGAGGCGGCGCATGGATGGACGACGCGCGCGGCCGCAAGCAGGTGGGCAACACGCTGCAAACACCGGTTGCCTACCTCAACTGCAACTTCCAACCGCCGGTGGGTGATCGCCCAGCCACGCTCGCGCACGATGACGTGATCACCCTGTTTCACGAGTTCGGCCACGGGCTGCATCATCTGCTCACCCGCGTCGATGAGCTGGGCGTTTCGGGAATCAATGGTGTTGAATGGGATGCGGTGGAGCTGCCCAGCCAGTTCATGGAGAACTTCTGCTGGGAATGGGAAGTGGTCCGCGAAATGTCGGCCCATGCCGAAACCAGCGAACCCCTTCCGCGCGAGCTGTTCGACCGCATGCTGGCAGCGAGAAACTTCCAGGCCGGCATGCAGACGCTCCGGCAAATCGAGTTCGCACTGTTCGACATGCAGCTTCATGCACAGTCGCGCGCAGTGCCCGACGCCGCTTCAGTGCAGGCGCTGCTTGACCAGGTTCGTGAGGAGGTCGCGGTCCTGATTCCGCCTGCCTGGAATCGGTTCCAGAACAGCTTCGGGCACATCTTCGCTGGCGGCTACGCAGCGGGCTACTACAGTTACAAATGGGCTGAGGTACTCTCGGCCGATTGCTACGGCGCGTTCGAAGAGGTCGCTACGGATCCGGAAAAGATCGGTAGCGTGGGGCAACGTTTCCTGAGCGAAATCCTGGCGGTGGGTGGCAGTCGCCCCGCGATCGAGTCGTTCCGGGCGTTCCGTGGCCGCGAGCCCAGCCCTGAGGCGCTGCTGCGCCACAGCGGCATGGTCGAAACCGTCTGAAGCCCGGAGCACCGCCATGCAAATCGCCACCTGGAATGTCAATTCACTGAAGGTTCGACTGCCACAGGTGCTCGATTGGCTCGCCGCCCACCCGGTCGACGTGCTGTGCCTGCAGGAAACCAAGTTGATCGACGACCGTTTCCCCGCCGCTGAACTCGCAGGAGCGGGCTATGAGTCAGTGTTCAGCGGCCAGCCCACCTACAACGGTGTGGCCATCCTGTGCCGCAGGGAAACGGTTGGCGCACCCTCCGACGTGGTGATCGGGAATCCGCTTTTCCCGGACGAACAAAAGCGCCTGATCAGTGCAACGGTGGCGGGGTTACGCGTGGTGTGCGCCTATTTCCCCAATGGTCAGGCGGTCGACAGCGACAAGTACGACTACAAGCTGCGCTGGATCGATGCCCTGATCGAATGGATCGCCCCTCAACTGCCTGCCGAGGCGCAGGCTGCCGATGCAACGGGTCGCCCAATCGCGCTCCTGGGCGATTTCAACATCGCGCCAGCATCCGAAGACGTGCACGATCCTGTCGCCTGGAGCGGGCAGGTGCTGTGCTCAGACGCCGAACGGGCGCGATTTCGTACGCTCATTCAGGCGGGGTTCGTTGACTCATTCCGTGTATTTCCGCAGGCCGATCGCAGCTTCAGCTGGTGGGACTACCGTCAACTGGGATTTCGCCGCAACGCAGGCCTTCGGATCGATCACATCCTGGTGGACCGAACGAGCGCCTCGCGCCTGACGGCCTGCCGTATCGACCGGGAACCACGCAAGCTGCAGCAGCCTTCCGACCACGCGCCGGTGGTGGCCGAACTCACCTGACCGCCCAGCGCTTACCCGCCACGCGCCCAGCCCCTCAGGTCAGGTCGGACCCTTCCTCGAGCTTCAGTTCCTGAACTTTCCGGGTGATGGTGTTTCGACCAATACCCAGCCTGAGGGCCGCATCGATCCGCCGACCCCGGGTGTGGCGAAGCGCCGTACGAATCACTGCCGCCTCGAACAGTCGGGTAAGTCGATCCATCAGTTCGCTGTCCCCCTGGAGCCGCTCCTCCACCGACTGCGCGTTGAGACGTAGCGACACATCTTTCTCGAGCTGCGCGACCCACGCAGGCGGCAGGTCGGCACCTGTCGACTCAGCCAGGCTGGTGACCGGCTCCCCCGATCCTGCCGATGCGGCGCCAGGCAGCCCCGCGTGATTCGACGCGGGCATGGCAGTGCCCCAGGGGAAGATTCCAGCTAACGATGCCGGGGTCGCCGCGCTTGCCCCGACCTGCGCCCCGGCCCCACCCCCTTGCACAGCCTGATCGGACCGCGGGAGCGCTGCTGAGAACGGCAGCGCTTCGGACTGAAATGCGGTGATGGCGCTTTCGTGGGCAGCACCCGCTCCGTTCGTGGCGCTGCCCCCAAGGCCAGCGCCCAGGCCACCTGCAAAGCCTGCATAGCTGTTCATGCCAGAGGAACCTGCAGCGCTTTCGGGCGGAGACGCTCCGCGAATTTCGGGCGGCAGATCCTTGACTTCAATGACCTGCGCGGGCGCCATCACGGTGAGCCAACGGCAAACATTTTCGAGCTGACGGACGTTGCCGTGCCAGGGCGACCCGCTCATCATGCGAATTGCTTCATCGCTCGCACGCTTGGGCTCGCCGCCAAGCTCATGCGCGCTTCGGGACAGGAAATGCCGGATGAGAAGCGGAATATCTTCCGAACGCTCGCGCAGCGCCGGCAGGCGCAATCTGATGACGTTCAGACGATGAAACAAGTCTTCACGAAACAGGCCCTGGCGTACGCGATCCTCAAGATTCTGATGCGTGGCGGCAATGACTCGCACATTGGCCTTCAGCGGCTGGTGCCCGCCCACGCGATAAAAATGCCCGTCCGACAGCACGCGCAGCAATCGTGTCTGAAGTTCCGCCGGCATGTCCCCGATCTCGTCGAGGAACAGCGTGCCGCCCTCCGCCTGTTCAAAACGCCCACGCCGCATCTGTTGCGCACCGGTGAACGCACCGCGTTCGTGACCGAACAATTCGGACTCGAGCAGGTCACGCGGAATTGCCGCAGTGTTGAGCGCAACGAACACCCGATCGGCTCGCGGGCTGTGTCGATGCAATGCCCGGGCGACCAGTTCCTTTCCGGTTCCCGATTCACCCGTGATCAGCACGGTCACGTTGGACTGTGACAGCCGCCCGATCGCACGGAATACCTCCTGCATGGCTGGCGCCTGTCCCAGGATATCGACCCCAGGCTCAACCGGGTCCGCCCCGAGTTGGTCGCGTTCGGATTCCTCCACCGCGCGACGAATCAGCTCGACCGCCTTCGGTACATCGAAGGGTTTGGGAAGATACTCAAAGGCTCCGCCCTGGAATGCGGATACCGCGCTTTCCAGATCAGAGAAGGCAGTCATGATGATCACTGGCATCGCAGGGTGATCCACCTTGACCTGCTGCAGCAATTCGATCCCGGATTCGCCCGGCATGCGGATATCGGAGACGAGGACATCAGGCTCGTCGACCGACAGCGCGCGCAGGCACTCTCGTGCGCTTGAGAACGCACGTACATCGAAGCCGTCACGGCCGAGCGCCTTTTCAAGCACCCAACGGATCGACTGATCGTCATCCACTACCCAGACTGCGCTCATCGTTGACCACTCACCGCAAAGGCAGAAGAATGCAGAAATCGGTTCGGCCCGGCCGGCTGTCGCACTCGATCAGGCCTCCATGCTGCTGAATGAAGGTCTGCGCCAGTGTCAGTCCGAGACCCGTTCCCCCTTCACGTCCGGATACCAGCGGAAAAAAAATTCGCTCACGAATGTCTTCCGGGATGCCAGGACCGTCGTCGATCACATGCAATTCAAGTGCCAGCTTCCACCGTTGCTTGGCGATCACCACCTGGCGCGCGATCCGGGTACGCAGCTCAATCCGACCCCGTCCATGCAGGGCCTGCGCCGCATTACGCACCAGATTGAGCAGCACTGCACCAGTTGCTCGCGGTCGCCCGTGAGCGAAGGGATGCTGACATCGTAATCACGCACCACTCTGAGGCCTCGCGGATACTCGGCGAGAAGAAGTGACCGCACGTACTCGCAGACCTCGTGGACGTTCAGTTCGGCGAGCAGTCGCGCCTTGCGATGCGGCGCGAGCAGTCGGTCGACCAGATCCTGTAACCGGTCGGCTTCCTTGATGATCACTTCCGTGTATTCGCGCAGATCGGCGGAGTCGAGTTCCGATTGGAGAAGTTGCGCGGCCCCACGAATCCCGCCCAGCGGATTCTTGATCTCGTGAGCGAGATTTCGCACCAGTTCGCGGTTGGCCTGCGCGGAATCGATCAGGCGCTCTTCGCGATCAACCCGCCAGCGTTTGTCCTGCTCACGGAACTCAAGCAGAAGTGCCGCGGCCCCAGCATCCTGCCGGCTGGCCATCGTCCAGAGCGCAAGCGGCTCGCGCGCCGGACGTTCGAGCAGGAGATCGACCCGCTTTTGCTCATATCCGCCGTCGATCGCTTCGCGAAGCAGTGCCTCGATCAGATGCCCGTTGGAAAACATTCGATGAAAGGACTGACCAATCATCATGCGGCTGGAAATGTCAAAAAGTGATTCGGCAGCCGCGTTCACCCTCACGACCCGTCCCTGCGTGTCGAGCATGACCACCGACGTAGCCAGCAGATCGAACGAATCGGGGCGCGTCGCCTGCGCACCCGACGGGGTCGGAGCGCTACCGCTGCGACGGGCTGTCTGATCAACCGAAACAACCGTCATGGCTACATTCCGAACGATGGACGAAGGAGGTGCTGCCGGATGAACCACCCAAAAAAGACGGGGCGGATAACCGCCCCGTCGTCATGCTTTCATCCTGCTGCGTGTGCCGCGTTCCCGGACCGGCGATACGCGGCAGCGCACCTGATTAGAGCGAGTAGTACATATCGAACTCAACCGGATGCGTGGTCATCCGGAATCGGGTGACCTCTTCCATCTTGAGAGCGATGTACGAATCGATCATGTCATTGCTGAAGACGCCACCACGCGTCAGGAACTCCCGGCCCTTGTCGAGATAATCGAGCGCCTGATCGAGCGAGGAGCAAACGGTCGGAATCTTCGCGTCTTCTTCGGGCGGCAGATCGTAAAGGTTCTTGTCGGCTGCCTCGCCCGGGTGAATCTTGTTCTGCACACCATCGAGGCCAGCCATCAGCATGGCGGAGAAGGCAAGGTAGGAGTTGGCGGTGGGATCAGGGAAGCGCACCTCGATCCGGCGGCCCTTCGGGTTGGACACGTAGGGAATACGGATCGACGCTGAACGGTTACGTGCCGAGTAGGCAAGCTTCACCGGGGCCTCGAAACCGGGGACCAGACGCTTGTACGAGTTGGTGCCGGGGTTGGTGATTGCGTTGAGCGCGCGAGCATGCTTGATGATGCCGCCGATGTAGTAGAGAGCGAAGTCCGACAGCCCGGCGTACTTGTCACCTGCAAACAGGTTCACCCCATCTTTCCAGACCGACTGATGCACATGCATGCCGGAACCGTTGTCACCCACCACGGGCTTGGGCATGAAAGTGGCTGTCTTGCCGTAACTATGTGCAACGTTCAGCACGACGTACTTGAGCAGCTGGGTCCAGTCGGCTCGCCTGACCAGGGTCGAGAACTTGGTGCCGATTTCGCACTGACCCGCACCCGCCACCTCGTGGTGATGCACCTCGACGGGTACCCCCATCTGTTCGAGGATCAGGCACATCTCGGAGCGCATGTCCTGGAACGAATCCACGGGTGGCACGGGGAAATAACCGCCCTTGACTGCCGGCCGGTGCGCCAGATTGCCGCCTTCGTATTCGCGACCTGACGACCATGCAGCTTCCTCGGAATTGATCTTGACCGCGCAACCGGCCATGTCGACGTTCCAGGTCACGGAATCAAAAATGAAGAACTCAGGCTCGGGGCCGAAGAAAGCGGTATC
>JBDLRB010000013.1:0-12542 GCA_039800205.1 Pseudomonadota bacterium
GCATCCTGCGTCATAAAAAAGATACGGTCTACGGTTCGATCTGCCGCTTTTTCGATCTGCGCGAGCGACGGTGCACCGTGTACGAGGCACGGCCCCAAGTCTGCCGCGATTACCCGAACGGTCGACGCTGCGGCTACTACACGTTCATCCAGTTTGAACGCAAACACCAGGGCGACCCCGAGTTCATCCCATCCGCCTGAGTGCGAGAATCGTCGGGGCGGCTCCATCGCCCCGAACGCAGGCGGTCAACGCCGGCGGGCGCTAGCCCAACGCGATTCGGGCGTTGCGGAAGACACGCATCCAGGGAGAGTCTTCGCCCAGGCTGGGGTCCCGCCAGCTTAACTGGATGGACCGGAAGACCCGCTCAGGATGCGGCATCATGATCATGGCCCGCCCATCGTCACTGCAAAAGGCGGTCAGACCGCCCTCGGAACCATTCGGATTGGCCGGGTATCGCTGGGCCGGCTGATTCTGGCCATCCACGAATCTCAGGCAGGCACGCGCAGCCGAGGCCGATGCGCCCGCATCGAACGCCACCCTGCCCTCGCCGTGAGCAACGGCAATAGGCATACGGGAGCCGGTCATCCCCCGAAGCCACAGCGAGGGCGAATCCAGCACTTCGACCATGGAAAGCCGGGCTTCATACTGCTCCGAGCGATTGCGCAGGAACCGCGGCCAGTGCGCCGCCCCCGGAACAATGGATTTGAGCTGCGACATCATCTGACACCCGTTGCAAACGCCCAGCGCAAGGGTGTCGGGTCGAGCGAAAAAGGCCGCAAACATGGCCATCAGGCGCTCATTGAACAGGATGGAGCGGGCCCAGCCCGTTCCGGCGCCCAGGACATCGCCGTAGGAGAACCCACCGCACGCGGCCAGCGCATTGAAATCCGCCAGATCGGCCCGCCCTGAGAGCAGATCGGTCATGTGTACATCGAAGGCGTCGAACCCGGCCCGATCAAACGCGGCAGCCATCTCGACGTGGCTGTTGACCCCCTGCTCTCGCAAGACCGCCAATCGCGGACGGGCACCCTGCGCGATGAACGGTGCCGCAACGTCGACCGAGGGATCGAACGTCAGATCGATACGTAAACCCGGATCGTCCGCCCGCGCACAATCGTCGAACGCCTCCTGCGCGCATTCGGGATCATCACGCAGGGCAGCGATCCTGAAACCGGTCTCAGACCACTTCTGCTGAAGGTCGGTCCGCCGGGCGCCCCAGACACGCCGGCCATCCCGGTAGAAACTGACCTGGTCGTCGCTGGCGGGCTTGCCGATGACGTGAGCATGGCGTGACAAGCCCGCCTCACGCAGACACCCCATGACCGCATCCCGGTCGTCTGAACGGACCTGAATGACGACGCCGAGTTCCTCATTGAACAAGGCGCGCAGCGTCAGCTCGTTTCGCTGGACAGCGACCTGCTCCGGACGAATCTTGAAGTCGCCCCAATCCGCGGCGTGCGGATCGATCGTCAGCAGGTCGAGATTGATGCTGAGTCCGCAGTGGCCGGCAAACGCCATCTCGCAGAGCGTCACGAAGAGCCCACCATCGGATCGATCGTGGCAGGCCAGGAGGCGCCCTTCTGTCCCGAGCCGATGCAGCACCTCGACCAGTGCCCGAAGGGACTCCGGGTCACGCATGTCCGGCGGCTCCTCACCCAACTGCTGCGTCACCTGGGCCAGCGCCGAGCCGCCCATGCGCATCCGACCTTCGCCGAGGTCGATCAGGATCAAGGTCGTCGCGGGGTCGGCCTTCAACTGGGGCGTCAAGGCAGCACGGGCATCGTTGACCGGGGCCCAGGCGGTCACCACGAGTGAAACAGGCGCGCTGACTTCAATCGGCGCGTCCCCGCCCGGGGGCGTCCAAACCGTCCGCATCGACAGGGAATCCTTGCCGACCGGAATCGAGAGCCCCGCGCGCCGACAGAAATCTGCGGCGGCCTCGACTGCGTCACGCAGGGCCGCGTCCTCTGCCGCGGGCCCGCACGCCGCCATCCAGTTGGCCGAAAGCTTCAGCGCGGACAGCCGGCTGGGCAGGGCGCCCACCATGTTGGTCACCGCCTCGCCGATCGCCATCCGCGAGGCTGCCGCCGGGTTCAGGACCGCAATCGGGCTGCGCTCGCCCATCGACAAGGCCTCAGCCCGATACCCGGCGAAGTCCATCAGACCCAGTGCGTAGTTCGAGACGGGAACCTGCCAGGGACCGACCATTTGATCCCGCGTTGTAATCCCGCCGACGCTTCGATCGCCGATGGTGATCAGGAAACCCTTGCTGGCAACGGCCGGCAGACGCAAGACCTGGCCGGCGATCTCGTCGAGTTCGAGCCCGATGAGATCGAGCGCCGCGCGAACGGGCGCCTCATGTTCTGCAACGCGATGCATGCGGGGCGGCTTGCCGAGCAGCACTTCGATGTCCATGTCCACCGCAGCGGACCCCTCCCGGGCGAGTACAACCAGACGCCCGTCGTCCGTTACCTCGCCCACAATGGCGTAGGGGCAACGCTCGCGCTGACACAGCGCTGAAAACCGCTCGAAGGCGTCCGGCGCGATCGCGAGGACGTAGCGCTCCTGCGACTCGTTACACCAGATTTCAGCGGGCGACATGCCGGTTTCTTCGAGCGGAACACGGGTCAGGTCGAACCGGGCCGAGCGACCGGCCCCATGCACGAGTTCGGGGAAGGCATTGGACAAGCCCCCCGCACCCACGTCGTGGATCGAGCGAATCGGATTCGCCTCGCCCAGGCTCCAGCATCGGTCAAGCACTTCCTGCGCGCGGCGCTGCATTTCAGGATTGCCCCGCTGCACCGAACCGAAGTCGAGCTCGGCCGCGTTGCTGCCCGTGTTCATGCTGGACGCTGCGCCACCGCCCACGCCGATCCGCAGGCCGGGGCCACCCAGCTGAATCAGCAGTGCGCCCGGATCGAGGCCCAGCTTTTCAGCATGGCGGCCATCGACGTGGCCCACGCCGCCCGCGATCATGATCGGCTTGTGGTAGCCGCGAAACTGCCCGCCGATGTTTTGCTCATAGGTCCGGAAGTAGCCCAGCAAGTTCGGGCGGCCGAACTCGTTATTGAACGCCGCACCGCCCAGGGGACCCTCGATCATGATGGATAGCGCGCTGGCAATCCGCTCGGGGCGGCCGATCCCTGCGGCGCCAGGGGTGCGTGCCGACCGGGGCACGAGGACGTCCTGCGCGGTTTCCCACGGTTGCTCGAAGCCGGGGATCTGCAGATTGGACACGGTGAAGCCGGTCAGCCCGAAGCGCGGTCGCCCGCCCCGGCCCGTCGCCCCCTCGTCACGGATCTCGCCGCCCGCACCCGTTGCGGCGCCGGCAAAGGGCGCGATCGCGGTCGGGTGATTGTGAGTCTCAACCTTCAGCAGGCTATGGGTCAGCAGGCGCTCGGCGTGGTAGGGTCCCGGCGCATCACCGGGCTCGGTGACCCTGAACCGGTCCACTTCGCCCCCTTCCAGAATCGCGGCGTTGTCCGCGTAGGCCACCACCGTGCCGGAAGGGTTCGCGTGATGGGTGCTGCGAATCATGTCAAAGAGCGAGCCCTCGACGGCTTGTCCGTCCACGGTCCAGCTCGCGTTGAAGATCTTGTGACGGCAATGCTCAGAGTTGGCCTGCGCGAACATCATCAACTCGACGTCGGTCGGATCGCGTCCCGCCTGACCGAAAGCCTCGAGCAGGTAATCGATCTCATCCTCCGACAGGGCCAGCCCCAGCGCCCGATCAGCCTCGATCAGGGCAGTGCGGCCCGCGGTGGATACCGGGATCGCCCGCATGGGCTGCCCGGGCAGACGGGTGAAAACCGTCTCGGGTGACGGCGTCTGGGGCAGTGCACTCTCGGTCATCCGGTCATGCAGAACCGCTGCAAGGGCCCGCCAGCGTCCGTCGTCAAGCGCCTCGGGCGAGCCGAAGCGCCCCGCCAGAAAGCGCCCTCGGCGCTGCAGCCTATACTCGATCCCACGTTCGATCCGTACGACCGCGACCAGACCACAGTTGTGGGCGATATCGGTCGCTTTGCTCGACCAGGGCGAAACCGTACCGATGCGTGGCACCACGAACACCGCATCCCCCTGGGGCTCTTCGGGCGGCGTCGCCGCGGCGTCCAGCAAATCACACAGCCGCTGCGTTGACGGAGCATCGAGCAGCGACTCGACCGACACGTAGTACACATATCGCGCAGAAATCGAGTTGATGCGGGATTCGACCCCCTGCACCTGCTCGAGCAGGCGCCGCATGCGCGCCTCGGAATGCGGGGCCGTGCCCGAAAGCGTGAGAAAGTGAGGCATGCCGCCCGATCCGAAATAAAACGCCGATTATACGAACTGCGGGCGCTCCCCTGCCCCTTCGCTTGACTCGGCTTCAGCAGAAGGTATCTTCGGGGTTCCTCCACCACTCACCCGCGCCCAGGCGCCCGACACCATGCAAGCGCTTTCAGCGTCGACCCTCGTCATCATCGTCCTCGCCCTTCTGATCGTGATGACGATCCGAGGGTCCGTCAAGATCGTCCCGCAGTCCGAAAACTGGCTGGTCGAGCGACTGGGCAAGTATCACCGCAAGATGGAGGCGGGTCTTCATCTGCTCATCCCATTCTTTGAATCGGTGCGCTACAAGGTCCAGATTCAAGAGCGACAGTTACCCCCGAAACCGATCAATGCGATCACGCTCGACAACGTGACAATCTCAACCTCGCTGGCGGTCCTGTACCGGATCGCGGACGCGTCCAAAACCATGTATCGAATCGCCAACGTCGACGACGCCATCCTGACGATTGTCAACGGTACCGTCCGAAGCGTCATCGGCAAGACCGACCTCGACGGCGTACAGTCCAATCGCAGATATCTCTCCAGCGAGATCGAGTCGGAGCTGAAGAGCGTATCGGAAGAGTGGGGGATCGTTCTCACCCGTGTCGAGATCCTGGAAGTGGATGTCGACCAGGACACGCGACAGGCCATGCAGTTGCAGCTGAACGCAGAGCGCAACCGCCGAGCGCTGGTTCGGGAAGCCGAAGGGAAAAAGCAGGCGACCGAGCTGGACGCCGACGCCCAGCTCTATGCGGCCCAGCGCCAGGCTGAGGCGAAAAGGCTGACCGCCGATGCTGAGGCCTATGCGGTCGGCGTGGTCGCGCAGGCCATCGCTGCAGGCGGCGAGAGTGCGGTCGATTTCGAGATCCGGAAGCTCCAGGCCAGCGCAGTTCAGGAACTCTCAAAAGGCTCCAATTCAAAGATCGTCCTGGTTCCAAGCGATGTGTTGAATGGGCTGAATGGCGTGCTGGGCCGACTGGCAGGCCGGCTGTGAATATTGACGCCTGGCAGATCTCGCTGATCATCGCGTTCGCGCTGGCTATTCTCGAGCTGCTATCGCTCTCGTTCGGTTTGTTGGGCATGGCGGTCGGCATGCTGGCCGTCTCGGCGGCGCAGTACTGGGGCGATGGGCTGTCCATCAATCGGGATGTGCTGATCTTTGCGCTTGCCTCAGCACTCGCCTTTTTCGCCCTTCGGATGGTTTTCAGAAAGCGCAGCGATCAGCAAAAGCTCCAGCAGGATGACATCAACCAGTACTGAGTGCGGCGGCTGCCGGGCACCGGCTGTCGAAGGCGACTGGCCTGCGTCGCTCGCGTTCAGTGGCCTCGCTTCGATTGCAAGCGTGCGTGCGACCGAAGCGGAGGCCCTCTCCCGTCATCCACCCGGCGCACTGATGGCTGCCGCCGCCGATGCGCTCGCCGACCGGGTCGCTCACTGGGCAAGGCGCCAGCCCGTGTGCGCGCCGATCATCGCGCTGGTGGGGCCCGGCAACAACGGGGGCGACGCCTTGCTCGCAGCGCTGATCCTGCGCGAGAAGGGGTTTGATGCGCGGGCCTGGCTCCTGGACACGCGTTCGGGCGACGCGGCGGACGCTGCCGCGGTGCTCCGCCAGGCCAGGCAGTCCGGCATGCCGCTCTGGGAACCGGAGCCCATGGATCCACAGGATCGGGGCCGGGCCGATACACGCGCCGTCCAGGACGCTGTGGCCGAGCGCGCCCTCTGGATCGACGGGCTCTACGGCATCGGCTTGACCCGGCCCGTGGAGGGACGGGCACGCGACTGGATTCGCTTCCTCAATGCTGCCCGAGCGACGGTCGTGGCCGCGGATGTACCCAGCGGAATCCACGCCGATACCGGCGCCGTTGTCGGCGGCGCCCAGGGGCTTGCGCTTCGATGTGTGGAAACCGTCAGCTTCATCGGGGACAAGCCCGGCCTGCGCACCGGTGCCGCGCTCGATCATGTCGGTACGGTGACCATCGCGACCCTTGGACTCGCCATCGACCCTGTGGAGGGCCATTGGCTGATCGGACCCTCGCCAGGCACGCTCTCCCCCCTGAGGCGGGCTCGTAATGCCCACAAGGGTCGGCAGGGCACGGTCCGCCTGCTGGGCGGCGCGCCCGGCATGCGGGGGGCGGTGATGCTGGCCGCCCGTGCGGCCCAGCGGGCGGGCGCAGGCAAGGTCTACCTGAGCCTGATCGACGACAGCGACGGAGCGCCGCCGCTGGATCCCGACTGGATGGTTGCTCCGCCTCAGGCGACGGTGCCGGGCGTTTCGGCGATCGTGGTGGGGTGTGGCATGGGGCAGTCCGCCTCTGCGGAGGCAGCCTTACGCAGTGCCCTCGAAGCCGATTGCCCGGTGGTGGTCGATGCGGATGCACTGAACCTGATTGCGCGCTCGCCCGGACGGCTGCCCGCCCGCCAGGCCTCGACCCTCCTGACCCCGCACCCGCTCGAGGCGGCACGCCTGCTGAAGTGCTCGCTTGACCAGATTCTGCAGGACCGGATTACGGCGGCCGGTGCACTGGCCCGAGACTTCCGGGCGTTCGTGATCCTGAAAGGGGCCGGTAGCGTCTGCAGCGCCCCCGATGGGCGATGGTGCGTCATCTCAAGCGGCTCACCGGCGCTGGCGACCGCCGGGAGCGGTGACGTCCTGGCGGGCACCGTGGGGGCGCTCCTTGCGCAGGGTCTGAGCGCGTGGGAGGCCCTGCTCTGGGGGGCCTGGGCCCACGGCCGAGCCGCAGAGCGCTGGTCAAGCGCCACCCAGCACGGGGGTGAAATCGGCCTTGCGGCCTCCGAGCTTCCCGACTGGATCCGCAGCACCCTGAATCTGGAGCATGCACCATGAGTACTGGCTTGCCCGTCATCGACCGGCACGAATGCGACCTCGCCTGGCAGGCGGTGGATCTCGCCTGTTCGGCCACCCGCCCCTTCTCGAGCGCTGAGCTGATCGATTCGGGCGGCGCAGCGCGGCTCGAGGCCCTGACCATCGAGGCCGCAGGCCTTCGGATCGATCTGTCCCGGCAGCGACTCCCCGGGATGGCCCGGCGAGCGCTCGAACATCTGGCCCAGGTGACTCAGCTGAGCGCGATGCGATCGGCCATGATGGCTGGCCTCGCCATCAATGTGAGCGAGCAGCGGCCGGCCTTGCATACCGCCCTGCGGGCTCGTGAGGGATCGCCGACCGCTCCACTTGACCGCGCTCTGTCCACGCGTGTGGCCGAGACGCTTGACCGGATGCGCGGGGTTTCTGATTCGGTGCGGTCCGGGGCGTGGCGCGGTGCGACGGGTCGACCCATCAGCGACATCCTTCATATCGGTATTGGGGGTTCTCAACTCGGACCCCAGCTGGCCTGCGAGGCCTTGCAGGCCTTTTCGCATCGGCGATTGCGCATCCACTTTCTGGGCAACATCGACCCGGAGGCCTGGGCTCGAATCCGCCCCGAGTTGAATGCCGTAACCACGCTGGTAATTGTCGCTTCGAAGTCGTGGCGGACGCCCGAGACGGCTCGTAATGCCCAGGCCGTCCGCGACTGGCTGCTGCACGGAGGGGTGAGCGAGCCCATGCTGCATCGGCACCTGCTGGGCGTCACCTCGAACCGCGAGGCTGCCCGACAGTTCGGAATCGCAGAGCCGCACTTGTTCGAATGCCCCGATTGGGTGGGCGGGCGCTATTCGCTGTGGGGCGCGATCGGGCTCCCCCTGATGATCGCAATCGGGCCCGACGCCTTCGACCGGATGCTTGAGGGCGCACGCCAGATGGACGAACACCATCTGGCTGCACCGACCCTCTGCAACGCGCCGGTCATGCTCGCGCTGACCAGCGCGTGGAATGCGCGGCTGTTTTCCGGGGCCAGTGAAGTCGTCATCCCCTACAGCGACCGATTGAGGCGCTTGGCAGCGCACCTGCAACAGCTTCAGATGGAGAGTAACGGCAAGTCGGTCCGGGCCGACGGGTCGGGTCGAGCGCGCAATGCCGCAATGCCGGTGATCTGGGGCGAGCCCGGAACCGAGAGCCAGCATTCGTTCTTTCAAGCGCTGCACCAGGGACCGATCGAGCACGCGATTGAATTGGTGATGGTCGCCGACCGAACGGCACCCGCCGACCCCTGGCAGCGGGACCGAGCCCTCCAGGCGAATGCGCTGGCTCAGGCTCAGGCCTTTTCACTAGGTCATGCCGACGCGCGCATCGAGCGACGCCATCCGGGCAGCCGGCCCGTCACGGTGATCACGCTCAATGGGCTGAATCCGGAGACCTTCGGTGCCCTGATTGCCCTCTACGAGCACAAGACGGCCTCGCTCGGCTGGCTCTGGGGCATCAATCCCTTCGATCAATGGGGTGTGGAATTGGGCAAACGGCTGGCCGAACGATTCGAAGCGTTGTTGGGCCAGGCCTTTTCGAGTGATCCGGATGCGCTCGATCTGGCCTCCGCGGCCAGCCTGACCGCCTTGTCAGGAGACCGACCGACGCTCGATTGACTCGAGGCGACCGGCATGCAGCCTCAGCTTCAGTCCGCACCGTGCGGCCAGGGATTCGTCGTGCGTGACCAGGATCAGGGTCGATCCCGTCTCCCGATTCAGTTCGAACATCAGATCCGCAACCCGCTCTCCGGTCGCAGCATCCAGGCTGCCGGTCGGTTCGTCAGCCAGCAGTAACGCAGGACGGGGCGCAAAGGCACGCGCCAGCGCGACCCGCTGCTGCTCCCCTCCGGACAGGGTCCGCGGATAGTGATGCAGCCGATCGCCCAGCCCCACCCGCTCGAGCAGATGCTGAGCGACCGCAGACGCATCGCGACGGCCTGCCAACTCCAGCGGCAACATGACGTTTTCAAGCGCAGTCATCTGGTGCAGCAGCTGAAACGACTGGAAGACAAATCCCAGATGCTGCGCCCGCCACGCCGCCCGGGCCTCCTCATCGAGCGCATCCAGCGCCTGGCCAAAGATCGATACGGAACCACTGCTGGGTCGATCGAGCCCAGCCACCAACCCCAGCAGGGTCGACTTGCCGGAGCCCGAAGCGCCCACGATCGCCGCTGTTTCACCGGCCGGGATGCTGAAGCTGACCTGATCGAGAATGGTCAAGCAACCCTGGGCGTCTCTCACCTTCTGAGTCAGCGCGTCGACGATAATGGCGGTCATGAAACACTTCCTGGAACGGATGGAGGGCGGGCGTCGTCCGCTCACTCGCCGAGGCGTGCTGGCCACGATCGGTGCGCTGACTGTTTGCCCTAGTGTACTGCCCGCTGCGGCTCAATCCCCTGCCGCGGGCGGGGCAGGCGCATCAGCCTTGACGGGCGCCCCCCAGGCATCTCGTTCCGACCGTCCGACGCTGCTCGTGCTGGGCGACAGCTTGTCGGCCGAGTACGGGCTGACTCGGGGCACCGGATGGGTTCAGCGCCTCAGTGAACGATTGTCCGCCCGGGGCTTCGACTACCGAATCGTCAATGCCAGCATCAGCGGCGAGACAACGGCGGGTGGACTCACCCGGATCGAGGGCCTGTTGCGCCGCCAGCGCCCGGCCATCGTGATCATCGAGTTAGGTGGAAACGATGCCTTGCGTGGACTGGATCTGGCCTCGACCCGAAGCAACCTGCGTGCGATGGCTCAGCGCGCGCGGGCGGCGGGCGCGCGGGTCATGCTTCTTGGCATGCAGATGCCCCCCAACTACGGTGTGTCCTACGGCCAGGGGTTCTCGCGTCTGTTCGCCGAGGTCGCCCGTGAGACCGAGTCTGCGCTCGTGCCGTTTTTTCTCGAGGATATCGGCGACCGGTTCGAATACTTCCAGCCCGACCGGATCCATCCGAACGAGAGCGCCCAGCCGCTGATGATGGAGCGGGTATGGCCTGCGCTTGAGGCCCTCCTCAGGGCGAGCGCTCAGGGGCGCTGATCCATCCCACGCGGATCGTCCGCGTCGCGCTGCTCGAGCAGTCGGTCTGCATACGCCGGCCAGCCCCGACCGGTCCCCCAGTTCGAAAACTGGCCCTCGCGGGCCTGCCCGGCCATCCAGCCGTGCTTTTGAGCGATCGCCGATGTCAACGAGGCCTCAAACCCGGCCTCCTCGACCGTTCGGGCCGCCTCCCGCATTTCCTCCGCCCGCCGACGACCGTGCTGGGCCACGCGACTGAAAAAATATTCTCCTTGACGAGTCCAGTCGATCCCGGGAAACGTTTCCTGAAGTGTGGCGATCATCGCGTCTTCGACCCCGTAGTGACGCGCCGTCGTGTAGCTTTCGATCACCAGCGCTTCAAGCCCCTTGATCATGACACTGCGACACATCTTGGTCGCCGAGGCCACACCGTAGCGATCGCTCGCGATCTCAGGCTTCATGCCCCATCCGCTCAGGATCGGTGCAAGCTCGACCGCACCCGGCCCGCCAAGAAGCATGGGTACGGCAATCCCATGTGGGGGAACGGAGGTCATGACCCCCGCCTCGACATACCGGCCGCCTGCAGTGTTGATCGCCTCGGCCGCCTGCTGCTTGGTGAGCGGGGACGCTGAATTCAGATCCAGAAACCAGCCCCCGGGTTGGATCGAGCCCGCAACGGCCTGGGCCACCTCAAGGGTGCTCGACGCGGTCACAGCCGAGACAATCAGGTCAGCCCCCGCACACAGGGCTTCGACCCCGTTGACCAGATGGATCTGCGCAGCCTCAGCGGCCGCCCGCATCGCAGTCGATGCAAGCGTGTCCGGAAGCAGGCGATCCCAGGCGGACATCTGTGCACAGTGACGACGCAGACCCGCGCCCATGATTTGTCCCACTTCGCCAAAACCAATCAGTCCAATCCGCATGATGTTCGAGCTCCTGCCTGTGGCGGTCGTATGAGAAAACGCCGCAATGATAGGCGAGGATGCGCCCCCCCGGATCGCCTAGCCTGCGAGCAGGTCCACGACGACGGAGACGGACAGTTGCTGGTCTCCCCGACCCATCATCACACCGCGCAGCGGAGCCACGTCGGCATAGTCCCGGCCCCAGGCGAGCGTGATGAATTCGGACTGAGCCAGCTTGGCATTCGTCGGGTCGAAGGCCACCCAGCCGTAGCCCGGCGCATGGCTGGCCACCCAGGCGTGCGAGGCGTGACCGCCCACCCTGCTCTGCCCCGTGCCCTCGCTGAAAATGTAGCCGCTGACATAACGCGCAGGTAAACCGATCGAGCGCAGTGCGCTGATCATCAGGTGAGCGAAATCCTGACAAACGCCTCGCCGGGACTTCAACAGATCGATCACCGGCGTACCAACGGTCGTGGAACCGCGATCGTAGGCAAAATCGCAGTGAATGCGCGCATTCAGATCGAGCATCGATTCGAGCCAGCCGCGCCCAGTACCGAAGGACACTCCTGCGTATCCGGCCGCTTCTGCGAGAACGGGGGCACGGAGCGAACCCACGCGACAGAGTTCGATCTCGAGATCGATGTCACCCAGCGCTGTTCGTTGAGGCCGACGAGCCTGCTGCCAGTCGAAATCGCACCCCGCGATACAGTCCCAAGCGGCCCCTGCACCCACCCGCACCTCGGAGCGCGCCCGGACAAGCAATGCTTCGTGAGGCGCCTCGATCGAGAATCGGTGCACGCTGTTGCCGAACGGATCTATTTCGATCCAGCGTTCGCAAGGCTGCGGCGACACGCTGAAATCGTGTGAGAGCAGATGCTGCCAGGGGGTCTGCCGGGGAATCAGGTGTGCGCGCTGCCGGGACGCCGTCGCCGGGCCGTCGTAGCGATACCGTGTTTCGTGAGTCACGCGATAGCGTACGGGGTCAATCACAATGCCGGTGTCCGATTGAGGCGAGGGGCTCGCGCCGGCCTGAAGAGCCACTGATGCAGGAGATCACTCAAATCGAACACGCCCGTGCGGAGCCGCCCGATGGCGTCCATCAGAACCGGCTCGTCGGCCGAGGCGCCCGGGCGGGCGTTGTCGCAATCAAGCGCTTGAAGGGCGGCCAACGCGCTGGAGCGGGCGTGCGGCACATCGTTCCGGAACAGCCACTCCACGTCAGCCCGGACCTGCAGGGCCAACACGTGTAAGCGGGCCGGATGATTCGGGTCGATCGACCGCCCATGACGTGGATCGCCCATCATCGGCGGCGGCCAACGCGCGGGTTCCGGATCATCGGCGGATGCGTACAGTTGAAGCAACCATTCGTCGCGCCCACGGGCATCCGCACGCAAGGCGACCTGCAATGCAAGGCTCTGAAAGCCCATTCGCTCGATCGAGCGCCCGAGCCTCACGATGCGTGCCGCCAC
>JBDLRB010000014.1:0-4304 GCA_039800205.1 Pseudomonadota bacterium
GCGCGCTCGCCTTTGCCGAGGCCCGGCTGCGCGAGCAACGACACATTGCCGATCGCCTTGACCGAACTGGTGCCACCGATATCGATCACATTGCGTTCAGTGATTTTGGACGTGCCCAGCGGAATTGCGCCGCCCAGACCCACCAGCGTGGCATCGACCTGCGCCTTGGTGAGCAGGATGTTGGGGACACGCAAGCGGTCCTGCCCGGCCATCAGCCGCACATCGTTGCCCAGCATATCGGTGTTGGTGAGGCGGATGGAATTGTCGGCATCCACCACTGCATCGGCGCTCGCAAAGGCGCCCGCGATGAACGCAATCGACAGCACATTGGCCGCCGACTCGAGGTCGGAGTCGCTGCGGGTGGCGAAATCGATGTTGCCGCTCAAATTGCGGATCTTCGCGCCACTCGCGCTGATGGTGGAGCGCATCTTCGCCTGCTGATCGGCCTGCGCAACGCTCACTGCAAGGCCGCCAACCCCGTCCACCCTCACCTTGTCGATGATGTTGGCGTTGGCATAGGTATCCACCTGGAACACGCCGGTCTTGCCCGGGGCGGCCTCAACGACCAGTTCCGCACCCTGGCCAAACGCCACGTTGGCACCGAACCGGCTGGCGCTGGTGCCGATATCGGTGTCGGCCGACAGCGCGGTAATGCTCCCAAGCCCCGCCGAGCCCGACCGTAGCGACTCTTCGGTGGCCGAGAATTTGCTCTTGTCGGCGACGTTGTCGGCCTTGATGGTGATGGATCCCGCGTTGACCTTGCTTGCGCCAATCAGGATATCGGCGGCACCGGTGAGCATGGTGCTCATGGATGCGCCACTGCCGGCGAAGATACCGACCGAGAGGTTCTTCGATGTCGCATCGAAGTTCTGTACGCGTGACGACGACAGATCGAGAAGGCCCACGTTGTGAACGCCGCGATCACCCATGCGGACCAGCGTGGCCGCCAGAATGGCAAGCTTCGAGTCGGCACCCACGGCAGAGATGAGGCCACCGCTCGACGCGCTCGCGCGCTGATAGGTTTCGTCCTGGCCCAGTGCACGCGCGCGCAACACTGCTGCAGTGACCCGCGCATCATCGCCAATTTCGGCGGTGATCGAGCCCGCGTCGATGGTGGTGGCAAGCGACGTGCCGACCGAGATGCCGGTGCTCACTGCGAGCGAGTTGGACTTCGCCATCGCTTTCTGCAGCCCGCGTGCCTCGACGACCACCTGCGTGGTGTCGCGCGACCCGGGAACCTCGGTGGCGCGCAACAAGGCCTTGACGGTGGGCGCGAGCGTGTTTTCGGTGACGGTTCCAGCCGCCGCCGCTGCAATCAGGCCAAAGCTCAGCGCCGCGGCCTTCACCTCGGCATTGGTTTCGGACTTGCTGTCGGCCAGTACGGTGAGCGTCTTGCCGGTATTGACCACCGACAGACCGGTGTCGCTGCCCGGCACCTTGTCGGGCGTGCTGCGGTCCAACGCCGCATAGGTGCTGCCGCGGATCGTGTTGAACGCGTTCGCGCCGCCCCCTGCGAAGGCCACACCGATGCTGATTGAAAGCGAAAACGCGATGGCCGTGGATTCGGAATCGATGCGTGCATCATCGGTGGCACGCACCGTGATGTCGCCCGCGGCTTTCACGAGCGAACGGTCAATGATCGCCGAGGTGTTGCTCGCGATTTCATTGGTGGCGGTGGATACACCCACGGCAACCGAGCCGCCGAACATGCCGAACGATGCCGCCACCGACACCGCAAACACGGTGGAATCGATCGACGAGGTGTCGGAGGCATCCACCGTGATGCTGCCGTCGACATCGATACCGGCACCGGTGGAGCTGGCGATGAAGGCCTGCGTCTGCGACCCCACGCGGTTGACCGCGCTTGCACCCGCGCCCGAGAGCGCAGCCGCGACCTGACCACCAGCCGCCGCGACCGAGCCGGCAAACACGGTGGAATCGATCGCCTGATCGGTAATCGCCTGCACCGACAGATCGAGCGTGTCGGTGGTATTGGGAAGCGCGAGGATGGACGATCGCTCGACCGATGCAACGATCCGGTTGGCAGCGGTGTTAACCAGCTGCTTCCACTTCTTGGTGTCGGAGTAGTCCTGCGTGAGGATCAGGTCTTCGTCAGTGCCGTCCTTGTTGGCATCAACTGCCTCAAGTTCCTTGTCGCCGATGTATTCATAGGTTTCGTTGGCGCGGCCCCCTGAGGCCGGTCCGAGCCTGATGATCTCGCCCTTCTTGATGCGCTTTGGCTTGTCGACACCCGAGGTGTAGGTGACCGCGCCGGTGTAGCCCTGCGGGTCGTAGCCGATGTAGTTGCGCGCAATCGATACGCCCACCGATGCGCCGATGCCCACCTGACCCACACCCACGCCCACTGCCGCCGAAACAATCCAGGCATCGATCAGGTTGGTGGCATTGGCCTTGATGGTGACGTCCGAGCCTGCGCGAATCAGGCTGTCGTCGACCTTGGCAAACGCATCGCCCAGGATCACGTTCACCGCCGACGCGCCCGCACCCGCCACGCCCAGTCCGGTCTGGCCCGCTGCAAGTGCAATCGAGGCCGCCGCAGCCGTGACGCGAATGGTGGAGTCGGAGGTGCCGAGCACCTTCACGATGCCCTTGGCGTCGATGTCGGCGCCATGAATGCTGGCTTCAACCACGCCGTCGATCACGTTTCGCGCGAGCGACACGCCCACCGAAATCGCAACGCCGGTCTGGCCAAACGCCGCCGCAATGGTGGCCGCACCCGCGAATGAATTGATGAGCGATACATCATTGGCTGCGATGTCGATATCGCCCACGATGATGCGGCTGGGCCGCGCGCCAGCCGTGGTGGACGCGGTGTCGATGCCCGACTGCACGCGCACCCCGATCTGGTTCTCTGCCCAGACGCCCGAGCCACTGACTGCAACGCCCGTCTGGCCAGCCGCAATGGCGGCCGACCCCGCCACCACGAGCGCATCGATCATCTGACGGGTGGTCGCACCAATGTTGAGATCGCCTTCTGCTGTGATGTCGCTGTCGATCACCAGCGAACGCACGGTGGCAATCGATGCATCGCCCACCTTGCCGAAACCTTCCTGCCCGATGAGATTGCGCGCCACCGAGATGCCGATCGACGCGCCCACGCCGGTTTGACCGGCAGCGATCGCGACCGAAATCGCAGCCACGCGCGCGGCGATCACCGCATCGCCTTCAGCGGTGAGGTTCACATCGGTCTTGGCGACAACGGTGCTGTCGCGCAGGATGGCGTCCACGCCACCTGCAAGCGAATTGACCGCCACCGCACCGGCCCCCGACACCGCAATGCCGGTCTTGCCGATTCCCACGGCCATCGATGCGGCCACCGAGAGCGCATTGAGGTTGCTGCGTGTGATCTCGATGTCGTTGCCCACCACCTCCAGCATGTAGGCATTGCCGAGCCCATCGCTCACCATCCAGCTGCGCCCGGCCTCAAGCACCGAGACGTCGAGCTCGGGCCGTACCCGCTCCCAGTTCCTGGTATCGGCATAGTTGGTTCGCCCCAGGTCGTACTCCACCCGGTTCTTGCCGATGTAGCGGTAAATGGCACCACCCTCGCCGCCCTTGCGGTAGTCGTCGACGAGCTTGACCGTGTCGCCACGTTCAAGGCGCTTGTAGTCGGAGCTGACAATTTTCCAGCGGCTGGTGTCGTTGAAATCGAGCTTGGCGAGGTCGGTTTTCCAATCGGACGTACCGATGTACTCATAAACCAGTCCAGCGAAGGTGCCGGAGACGATCCCCACCTTGTCGCCCTTGTCGAGCTCTTGCGTGCCATCGGTGGTGGCGTAGTCCCACTGCAGACTATCGGAACTGCGGTACAGCGCAGACGGCCGCAGGAAGTCGGTATCGGGGAGATCCACGCCCTTGTCGGCCAGCAATTGGGGGAGCGCTTTCACCACCGCAGGATCGGCATAGTCGGTGGCGAGCTGCCAGCGCGCGGTGTTGGCAAAGTTCTCTTTCCAGAGCTCGATGCTGGTTTCAACCTCCACCTCTTCCCAGAGACCCTCGTCCTCGAAGTCGGCGTCACTCAGGTCGATCGAGGTGCTCGATCCCAGGTACTCGAAGAGCTTGCCCACCAGATCGCCATCGTCATGGTTGCTCGCCACCCGGATCACGTCACCGGTGGCCACCACACGCCGCCCCGCTTCGGTGGTGTACTGCTCAGGCTGGCCAATGAAGCGGTAGACGCGGTTAGGAAGGCCGCCCGCGGAATGAAGCGGGTCGACGCTGACCGTGTAGCCCGCCTTGACTTTCACAGCCGGGGTCGTGATCGCTTTCCAGCGGCTGTCGGT
>JBDLRB010000015.1:0-7147 GCA_039800205.1 Pseudomonadota bacterium
CGCTCAAGGTGTCGAAGAGCGCACCGGTCGCAGGCGCCACCGCGCCATAAGCTGCCCAGTCGATCTGATCATTCGCGTAGGTGCGGCCGTTGTAGGCGGTTCCCAACGCAAACGTGGTCACTGGCCCAGAGCCGTTTGGCAGGGAATAGATCACCCCGGCATTGACCGCGTTTTGCCAGTTGCCATCGCTCAACCCGTTCAGGGTGGTGTCCCCGGTGAGATAGCGCGCCTCGCCCTGGCTCACCAGCCGATAGATGGACTCCTGCGCACCCATCGGCATCCGGACATATTTGTCCCGCCAGCCGGCCACATCAACGTGGTAGATGGTGAGCGGCGCGGCCGCCCACGTGGGCGTGCGCTTTACGCTGGTAGTGAGCGCGCCCGTTGCGGTGTTCAGGCTCGTGTGCTCATAGACTTGACCCGGTACCGACGCATCGCCGTCACCGATGCTGCCGCTGGCGTAAGACAGGTCGTAAAGCGGCATGTAGCCGAGATGGTTCAGCACCGCCTGCCGCTGCGCATCGTTCAGCTGGTTGAATGTTCGATAGCCTGTGTCGAGATAGGTGAGCCCGGGCGCAGTAGCCTGCCGGTTCGGCAAGGCTTCCGAGCCGGCGTCGCTCCAGTCGATCTGGCTGTTGAGGTAATCGACCCCCTCAACAAAATACTCGCGGAATTTGCGCTCCGGATTGGGCTCGCTGGGGTTGTAGTAACCGGCCTGGGTCAGGGTGACTTCCATGCTCTGATAGGACTTGCCTATCTTCACCTCGACATCGCGGAGCTTCTCGATCACCGTGGTGGTTGCAGTGGTGAACACCGTCCGCTGGATCGTGCCAATCGCAACATCGCGGCTGCCGCGCACCACCTCGACCTCTTCGCTGACCACCTGTACTGCCGGCCGCAGCATCGTCACATTGCCGAGCAGTTCCACCGCTGACAGCAGCCGGAACTCGCCCCCCGTGCGGGCTGAAAATTCTCCGCCTGCGGAAATTCCACCGGCATCCAGCACCTCGATCACGCCGTCACCCAGCGCATCGAGCGCAAGCCCTGCCTCCAGCGTTGCACGGGGCAGCCGCGTATCCGCGCCCGCCATCAGCGCCACATTGCCCTGGGCGCGCAGCAAACCCGTGATCGTCAATTGCGCATCGGCGTTCAGCAGCACCTGCCCGCCGGTTCGCTCAGCGGGGAGCGGGCGCGTTGCATCGGCCGTGCGCGTTGCCTCGACCAGGCCCGCCACGATCGCAACCGGCGCCACCAGATGGGCGGTTGCGCCTGCGCGGACCGTTGCAAGCGGGTTCGCTCCCTGGGCCGCCGCCAGCAGCATCGACTGGCTGGCATTGAGGAAGACGCGCGAGTCGCGTCCGCTCGCCTCGGCATGCCCGCCCGCCAGAACGGCGATCTGCAGCGCCGAGATCGTGAGCGAGTCCGTGACATCGATCGACCCCGTGACGCTGACATCGCCGGCAGCCGACGCCACGGCGACCGACGACGCGAGGGTCTGCGCAGCTTCAATCTGCCCGACGATTCCGCTCAACTCGATTCCGTCGATGGCAGACAGGCTGATCGACCCGCCTGAGGCCACATCGAGCACCCCGCCCCTGGGCGACCCGCCTGGATCCGGCGATACAACGACTGGCTTGACGACCAGACCCAGGCGCGTGTGATGACTGCCCGCATCAATCGACAGGCTGTCGTTCGCGGAAACCAGCCCATCAACGATCACCAGGCTGTCCGTCGCAACCGAAATGTCGGCGCCCGGATCGATGGCGCGCACGGTGCCTTCGAGATTGACGAGCCCGCTTGCCTGCACCTGGATGCGGGAGGGCCCGCCGGTCGACCATGCCGGGTCAAACCTTGCGTTGCTGGTGAGCGAGCTTCTGGGCGTGAGCGTGAGGGCAACGTCGTTGGCATCGGCTCCCGCTGCAATCCTGAGTTCGCCCGAGGCCGCAAGCGTGGCGCCGACATCGGTCAAGGCAGCGTTCGGGTCAAGCCCCGGGCCACCGATGGTGAGGCCACCTGATGCGTCGAGCTCGATCAGCGCCCCCGGCCCCGACCAGGTGGAGTTGCCCGTAGCGGCATCGACACGTACCCCCGCCAACAACTCGCCCACCAGATGCATCGAGCCTGCCACCAGACGCAGCTCAGCATCCGATGCCGACACACTGGCCGAAGCGTCCGCCGCGAGGCGAAGATCTGACGTGGCCCGCAGTTCCAGCGAGCGATCGGCCGCGAGAATGACCGCATGCGGCGCGAGGTCGCCCGCGACCGGATCGACATTACCCAGCGATAGGTTGCGGCCGGCAGTCAGCGTCAACGACTGACCCGCTGCACTTGCAGTGATCGTGGCATTGTCCGCCCGGATGTCGCGACCGGCAGAGAGCTTCGCCGAGCCCGAGACCCGCACATCGGCGAGCACCCGAAGATCCTGGATGGCAAGGATCCGGAGCTCGTGATCGTCCTCCTGCGCCGTGGCGCGACTGCTGCGAAGCATGCCCTCGACCTGAACGTTCTGGCCCCTCAACAGCAACTCGGCCCCGGTCTCGATGCGCCCCGCTTCCCGAGCCACGGTCAGCGTACCGAACTCGGCCGTGACCGCAACCGAGGTGAGGCCGGAATTGTCGAGGCCGATGACATTGTTGATGACAACGTCGTTCAAGCCCGTGATCGTGATTTGGCCGGCCGTGCCGGTTGAGGTGAGCCGCGAAGAACTGTGGGTTCGTACGCTCACCACACCCGCTTCGACCAGCTTGCCGGCACTGATCACGATATTGCGGTTGGCGCTCAGGTCACCCCGAACCTCGATCGAACGGCTCGCATCGATGATGATGTCGGCGCTGGGTCCGGCAGCAATCAGGCTGCCCTGCAACACAGAATCGCCCAAGGGGCGCAGCTCGATATTGCCAAGACGCGTTTCGAGAATGCCAAGCGGTCCGAGATCAAACCCTGCACCGGTGCTGCCGGACAGGAAACGCACACCGTCATGGCCGATCACATGGCGCTGGATCAGCACCCGCCCACCGGCCGCGCCCGCCTTGCCCAGCTGAATCACCGAGCCGGGCGTGCTGGCATCCAGGCCTGCGATGCTGGTCGACACCCGGCTATTTAACGATTGATCGACGAAACCGAGTCGCTCGACGCCGCTTGATTCGGCGAGATTGATAGTCACGGGCAGGAAGCCCGTGAACGTCAAATGCCCGCCCTGGTCGTTCACGCCAAGCTGGTCGCTCGTGACGCGTCCGGTGTCTCCCGTCGGCTCCTGTCGTGCCTTGTCCCACACCGCGAAATCGGTGCTGTAAAGCGCCGAGCGGAGATCGGCCAACAGATCGCTGACCAGGCGGTTGTCGCGGGTTGCCGATGCGAGGACCGTCACGGTGCCCCGAAGCATGCGGTCGCCGAGGTCGATATCGAGCGCGAGCACCACATCATCCGAAAGGTCGCCCCGGGCATGCTCGAAGAAATCGTCGGCCATCAGGCGATGGGTCCAGGTGGCCGGCATCACCAGAACATTGCCCGCGGAGCTCAGGTTGATCTGCGCATCGGGCTCAAAGACCCTGAGGTGGGCCGAGCCATACACAACAACCCCCTGATCGCGGCTTGAGTCCGCTGCCGCGGCACCGAACTGACGGACGTACTGATCGCGAGACATGGCCGATTCGCGACCACCCCGCAAGTCGATCAGTAGGCCCGCGCTCAACTCGCGGCCGACGCGGATCTGCCCCAGTTCGGCAAACACCTCCAGCCGGGACTCGCCCGCGTTGCGGAACAGTTCGCTGCCAACAAACTCGCCCCGGACGTCGTAGCGGTCGCTCAGCTGGCCGCCCACCACGATTTCACCGAACAGGTCGACGTCCTGCACCGAAGACAGCCGCACGAGGGCATCGCCACTGCCGGCGACGATTCGGCTGTTGCCCGGTATGCGCAACCCGGTTCCGTCAGACAAGGCCCCAGCACCCGAGTCACGCTGGCGCCCCGTTCCCCCCTCGAGCCAGATCTCGTTCCAGGCCGCAATCGAGGCGCCCACCTCCACACTCTGACCATCGGGCTTTTCGATGATCACGCCCAGCGACAGCTGGCCGTCGGTCTGGATGCGCACCTCGGAGGGCTGGTCTGTCCAAAGGATTGCGGAACCCGTTTCCGTTCGATTGAGCGCCCCACCCGCCAGCACCGAGCCACCCAGTTCGACATGCGCTGACGCATCGATGCGGACGCTGCCACCCGAGAATCCGTCGCTGGCGAGCGCCCCCGCCGTAATCGAGCCTGCGCTGCTCAGCCAGACCGACACCTGCCCATCGTTGGGGCCCGGCACCTGGGTTGTTTCCAGCTTGACCGAGCGCGCAGCCGCGAGCGAGCCGTCAACGCTGATTCGCTGGCCTGCAATGACCGTGAGGTCGGCACCGCCGCCATCGGCCCAGATCAGGCCCAGGTCGCTGGTGTTTCCGCCTGCGATCACCGAACCGGCGAGGATCGCATCCTGCGCGGCCATCAAGGTGATGGAACGCTCCGCACCCGGCGTGATCAGCCGGGAGGTGCCATCGATCATGAGGCTCACGCCGCGTTCGTTGGCACCACCGCTTCCCGACACCGTGGTCGAGTTGAGCGGCACGCCGCCGTACATCTTGATGACGCCCGACACGCGGGCCTGGCCCTCCCAGTAGATCCAGTGGTCTGACTGGAGCACCAGATCCGAATCGGCGCCAAGCAGATTGATGTTTCCGCGGACGATCACCGCATCGTCACCCGAGACCGTGATGCCGGCCTGGTCGTCCAGCGTGGTCAGCGTGCCGGTGAGCAGGAAGCCATACCCACGCTGTCCGGCCAATTCGTGCGGACTCTGGATCTCCAGCCGCTCGACGACGCCATCGCGGTTGTCGTCGATCGCCACCAGAACATGGTGGTTGAGCGCATCGCGCAACTGCCAGCGATTGATACGCAGGTCGGGGGCCGCGTTGGCGATCTCGGAATTGACATAGTGCACGCCTTCGATGAAGCCGGTCATCAGCCGTTCCTGGAACCGCTCCGGATCGGGCTCGGCCTTCAGGTACACGGTCTGATCAAAGCGCTGCAGCCCAAGCGCCTCCAGCACGCGGAACTGCTGGCTTGAATCCAGCACAGTGAGTTCCTGCTCCTCGAGCGCCTCCGCGCTCAATGTGCTCGAGAACAGCACACCCGGTTCCGGCCGCTGGAGTACCGACCAGGTGATTGCACTGTTCCGGTAGTCGAACCGCTCGGCCAACACCGGGGTGTCGTCCTCGCCCGGCCCGGTTTCGCCCTGGACCAGGGTCAAGCGCAGAATGCCGTTGCCCTGATTGCGCCAGACCTGTCCGTCAAAACGCCGCAATTCCATCGCGGCAAGGACTTGCTCCTGTTGCTCGCTTGTGTACTCCTCCCAGGACAACTCGGCGTTGGCGGGTTCGACGTCACCCCACTCGATCTCGCCCACGATGAAGTCGGACCCTGCCACCAGCGTTGCAAGGACCCGCAATTCGCCGTTCTCGCCGTCGGGGTCGACACCGACCAGCACCTGCTTTTCGAAGAGCGCATAGCCCACGCTCTGCGCGACCCGCAGGCGCTGCGCAATGCCGAGCGCTTCGAACGGCGCATACGGATCCACCGGCGCCTCGGGCCCACCCCAGTCCAGGGTGTCGATATCGATCCGGTTGCCAGACGCAAAGCTCCGGACGATGCGGCTGCCGGGCCCCGCATCGGCCTTGAAATAGTGCGTTCCGCTGTACACCTCGTAGCCGAGCGACGCGGCCACATGCGTCTGCTGCGCCGGGCTCAGCGCATCAAAAGCCGTGCCCTCTGCCGCGGGCAACGTGCCCCAATGAATGTCGCTGTTGCGGTAGTCGGTGACCCGCCCTTCGGTGAAGGTTTGCAGCACGCGCTTGTCGGGCCGGGCGGACAGGTTGATGAAGTCGTATCCGCTGATGATGGCCTTGTAGCCGAGGCTTGCCGCCACCAGCGTGCGCTGCGCAGGGGTCAGGCGATCGAATTCGGTGCCGACGACGGCAGGATCGACCGTTTCCGGCCAGACCACTTCGCGCAGATCGAAATCGGGAAACGCCGACAGATACTTGGCCGCAATGACCTTCTGGTCGATGCTGAGTTCGGACAGCTTGCGCGCGCTCCCGGGATCCTGATCGCCCCAAGGGGCACTCGGGTCGTAGTAGTAGGTCTGGAAAACGCTGCGCCGATCATCGGGCTTGCCAAGCAGTGTCTCGCGCTCGTAGGAGATCACCGGCTCGGGCGTGTAGCCCAGGGTGTGCGCCACGGCGGCCTGCTGTTCAGCCGAGAGCGATTCAAACGGGGTCGCAGTATCAACCGGTGCCTCGACACCGAACGACGCCCAGTCGATGGACGCGTTGCTGTAATCGGCCGACTCGCCCTCGATGAGCGAGCGCTTGAGCATGCCGCTCGCGGGCTGGTAATACCAGACGCCCTCGAGCTTCTCATAGCCCCGCGCGAGCGCCTGCGCATCGTTGACGGCGGGCGCGATGGGACCGATTTCGATCGACTCGTAAAAGGCGCCGGTTGATTCGTTGTAATAGCCGCCCTCGGCATGACGGGTGTAGCCGAGGCTGGTCGTAATCGCGAGCTTGGACTCGTCGGAGAGCGCAGCAAAAGGCGTGCTTTGCCCAACCGCGGTGACCACCGCAGACTCGGCCAGCCCGAGGCCCGCATCGGCGAGCGATTGCCGAAGCGCCGCAGGGATATCGCCTGAGCGGAGCGCCGTGACGATGGCCGCGACCGATTGCTGATCGGTGACCTCGGCCACCCGGCGACCGTTGATCGTGTCGAAATAACTTGCATGGCTCGACGTCGTTTCCCCATACCGCAGGGTCATCGTGCCACCGGTGGTGAGGCTGCCGGCCAGTCCCAGCTCGCCGTCGGTATCGATCAGCAGCACGGTATCGACGCCGGTGCGATAGGCCACCGGCATGCCGCCCTCATCCCGGAAGGCCGCGCCCGCGCGGATCGCCGCACCGCTATCGAGGCTGAGGTAGCCTCTTGAGCGCAAGGTCATGGCGGCGCGATCGCCCTCCACTGCAAGGCTCGCGCCTTCGAGGAGCCGCAGTCCCGAGCCCGCGTTGATCTCCATGGCGGAATCCGCCCCGCCCACCGCCACCGCTGTGGCGACGATGATGGAGCC
>JBDLRB010000016.1:0-10694 GCA_039800205.1 Pseudomonadota bacterium
TCCCACTGATTGACGTCGTTGTAAGACCGGGCGCCTGGTCAGTGGATAAGACCCCAAAGTCCTCGTCTTGCAAGGCAGCTACTTGATCCGCACTGAGCGCCCCAATCTGCGTACCGGTCAAGCTTGCGAATTGGGTCGTTGTGAGCGCTTCGATCTGCGCCGTGGTCAGCCCCTGAATCTGGCTCGTTGTCAGCGCAGGAATCTGCTCTGTCGTCAGCTCGATCAGCTGGGATGTGGTCAGCGACGCAATCTGCTCAGGGAGCAGGTCCTGAATCTGATCGGTCGTCAGTGCTGCCAGGTCATCTGTCGCCCAAGCCTGGACCTGCGTCGAAGAGAACGCTTGCAGCTGGGACGGGGTCAACGCCTGAATCTGGCTGCTATCCAAAGCAACGATGTCAGCCGTCTCCAGTGCAGCGATCTGGCCTGTCGTCAGCTCTGACACCTGTGTAGTCAACAATGCAGCTGCCTGCTCAGTCGTCAACGCAGCAATCTGCGCCGGACTCAGCGCAGTGATTTGCGTAGTCTCGATCGCCTGAATCTGCTCGGTCGTCAACGCTGCAATCGCGTTAACGGTCAGCGCCTGAAGTTGGGCCGTCGACAGATCGGGGATCTGACTCGTTGTCACAGCCTGAACCTGCTCGGTCGTCAGGGCAGCGATCTGCGTAGCGCTGAACGCGCCAAGCTGCGTCGCATCTAGGACAGCCAGATCGTCGGTCGCGATACCTGGAATCTGAGCGGCAGTGAGCGCTGCAACTTGAGACGAAGTGAGGGCCGCAACCTGGTCAGTGGTCAGCGCTGTGAGATCGGCCGTTTCGAAGGCCTGGATCTGGGTGTTCGACAGAACAACCAATTGTTCTGTCAACAGCGCCGCCGCTTGATCTTCGGTCAAAGCACCGATTTGAGACGCAGTAAGCGCAGCAACCGTACTAGTGCCCAAAGCCTGAATAGCGTCGGTACTGAGCACAGCAATGCCTGTGCCGAGATTTGAAATCTGAGCGCTCGTCAGCGCAGCCGCCTGTACTGTCGTGAAGGCGGCAACATCATCAGTACTGAGGGACCTTAATTGAGTCCCGGAGAGCGCTTGGACCTGTGCACTGGTCAGGACAGCGAAGTCCTCCGACTCAAGCGCCTGAATCTGGGTCGCCAGGAGCGATGTGATTTGCGCGGGCGTAAGCGCCGAAATCTGACTGGTCGTCAGTGCCTCGATGTCAGTCGTCTGGATCGCCTTAACCTGCGTGGCACTCAAGCCGGGAATCTGATCAGTGGTCAGGGCAGCAAACTGCTCGGTGGTTAAAGCAGACACTTGAGCCGTCGTGAGATGACTCAACTGAACGGACGTCAAGGCTGCGATGTCGTCGGTTGCAATTACGGCGATCTGTGTATCAGTGAGCGCTCGCAGTTGATTCCTTGATAGTTCGACGATTTGCGAGGTCGTAAGCGCGACCAGATCCTCGGTCTCGAGTGCCTGGATCTGCGAAGTCGTCAGCCCAGGGATCTGCGTGGTCAGCAAGCTGGCAACCTGAGCTGTTGTCAGCGCAGCAATGTCATCCGTCTCAAAGTAGCGGATCTGGGCAGATGTAAAGGCTTGAATCTGCTCGGTCGAAAAAGCCTGTATCTGTTCAGTCGTGAGCGCCGGTAGCTGGGCCGCGGTCAGCCACGGGAGCTGCGTCGTGGACAAAGCGACCAGCCCTGCGGTCGAGTCCGCGATATCAGCCGTAGTCAGGCTCTGGATCTCGGCTTGAGTCCTGTCGACGAACGTTGCCGTGTCCGTGTACCAACTATCAAGTGTGCTCATTGCTTGTCCTCACCGCGTCGCCGCGGAGAAACGATCAGGCGACGCCCACAACTGGCGCCGCCTAAAAACCTTATCCCGGATACGTACTATCGACCGGAATGCCTAAGACTTTAGTGCTTTGGGCCGAGACGAACGAATTCGGCGATTTGCACGAGTTAAAGTCGACCGCTTTCGCGTCGACTAAAAAAGGGTCGAAGTGGAGTACCCGATGTTCACTGCCACCATTGAAAAAACCGAGCTCGACGGATTCCGGCCCCGCTCCCGCTACCCGTTCAATGACATGGAAGTGGGGGACAGCATCCGTTTCGATGAGTTTCGCCGGGCCGAAAGCGCGCGTGTGGCGGCCTTGCAATACGCCAAACGCAATCGGCCGGACTGGAAATTCGCCATACGAAAAAGCATCCATGGCTGGGACATCATCCGGATCGCCTAGTACGACTGACTGAAAGTACCGCATCACTGTGACAAAAGATAGATCGCTCGAATGTAATTCCGTAAGTCCGTAACGCGCTCAAACGCGTGCGGGCCCCGTCAGACCCAACGGATCCGCCGTCCGGGTGTGACAATCTCCACACACCAAGCAAAATTCATTCCAGAAAACCCGTCTATCCGGCCGAGGTCAAGACCGGATCCGGGCGGAGAGGCACGACAGGCCGCTGGCCGCAGACCCCTGCGGCCCGTCAACCGGCAAGGGCTTGCCGGAGGGCGGCAAGACCTCGAGTCCTGGAGACCCGATCAATCTGAATCAGTGCTCGCCGACCTTGACGATCTTCATGGTGTTGGTGCCGCCCGACTTGCCGATGGGCTCGCCCACGGTGATCAGCAGCAGATCGCCCTTTTCGACCACCCCTTCCCTGACCAGCAGGGATTCAGCCTCGAGCAGCAGGCTGTCCCGGTCAAGTGTCTGATAAGCAAGCAGGAGAGGGTGCACCTCACGGTAGAGGCACATGCGCCGGCGGCTGCTTTCCTCGGGCGTCAAGGCATAAACCGGCACGCCCGAATCCAGCCGCGAGATCCACAGCGCAGTGGAACCCGACTGCGTGAGTGCGGCAATGGCCTTCACCTTCAGGTGGCAGGCGACAAACACCGCGCTCATTGCGATCGACTGATCGATCCGGGTGAAGGTCCGATCGAGAAAGCCGCTGGTGAGTGCATTGTGCTGGAAGCGGTCGGCCTCGATGCAGACCCGCGCCATCGCCTCGATGGTCTCGACCGGATATTGTCCGGCCGCGGTCTCGGCTGACAACATGACCGCATCAGTGCCGTCGAGTACCGCGTTGGCGACGTCAGACACTTCCGCCCGGGTGGGGACCGGGGACTCGATCATCGACTCCATCATCTGGGTGGCGGTGATCGTGAGCTTGTTGTGCTCCTTGGCCAGGCGGATCATCTTTTTCTGCAAGCCTGGCACCGCTGCATCGCCAACCTCGACCGCGAGATCGCCACGCGCCACCATGATGCCGTGCGAGGCCTTCAGGATCTCTTCGAGATTGTCGATTGCCTCGATCCGTTCGATCTTGGCGATCATGAGCGCTCGCCCGCCCGCCGCCCGGGCGAGCTCGCGCGCCATGTACATGTCGGCGGCGTTCTTGGGAAAGGACACTGCAATGTAGTCCGCCCCAAACGCGCAGGCCGTGCGGATATCGTCCATATCCTTGGATGTCAGCGCAGGGGCCGAAAGGCCGCCCCCCTGACGGTTGATGCCTTTGCGATCAGACAGCACGCCGCCCACGGTCACGGTGCAGTCGATGGTCGTCGCGCCAACACGATCAACCCGCATCACCATCCGGCCGTCATTCAGTAACAGGGTATCGCCGGCCTGGACGTCGTTGACCAGTTCCTTGTAATCGAGCCCGACCCGCTGCCGATCGCCCAGCTCGCAATCAATATCAAAGGTGAACCGCTCGCCCGGCGCCAGCTGGACCTTGCCGTCGGCGAACCGGCCGATCCGAATCTTGGGGCCCTGCAGATCCGCGAGGACGGCTACGCCCCGGCCGAGGCGATCGGCAATGGCGCGCACGCGCTCGACGATCTCGGTGTGACCAGCCGCCGTGCCATGCGAAAAATTGACCCGCACCACATCGACCCCGGCCGCCACCATGCGTTCGAGCACTTCGGGCGATGACGAGGCAGGGCCGAGGGTGGCAACGATCTTGGTCGCGCGGGGAACGGGTCGACTCACGATGGACTCAATTTGAAAGGGACAATAGCCCGATGGGACTATTGTGCCCGAGTCCGGCCCAAGCTTGTTCAGTGCGCGTGCGCGTGGGCCCCGGCTGTGACCACGACCACCATCGCGACCCCGGCCAGCATCAAGACAAGTTGCAGGACGCCTTCCTTTTGCCGAATGCGGCTCTGCCGGTGCAGGTCAGGGACCAGATCGGCCAGCGCCACATAGATGAAGCTCGCCGCCGATACCGCCAGCACGTAGGGGAGAAGCTCACTGCTCCTCGCAAAGGCCAGCCAGCCGACCAGCCCACCAAGCACCGCCGCCCCGGAAGACAGCAGATTGAAGACGAGCGCGCGGGCGCGACTGTAGCCGGCGTTGACCAACACGATGAAATCGCCGATTTCCTGGGGGATTTCGTGCGCGGCGACCGCCGCCGCAGTCAGCCAACCCAGCTTGATATCGATCAGGAAAGCCGCGGCGATGATCAGGCCATCGGCAAAATTGTGAATGGCATCTCCCACCAGAATCAGCAGCCCGCCCGGACCCGCCTCGTCGCGATCGTGCCCGGAGTGGTGAACATGACCATCACCCTCGTGGTGATGGCTGTGGCGCATGATCGCCAGCTTTTCCAGAAGGAAAAAACCCAACAGGCCCGCGAGAAGCGTCCACGAAAGCGAATGCAGGTCGGCGTGCGACTCGAAGGCCTCGGGAAGCAGGTGAAGCACCGCAGTGCCCAGCAGCAAGCCCGCTGACAGGCTGACCAGGCGCGGCACAAGCCCTGCAAGCAGCGACAGGGAGAGCCAGGCGGCCGCCAGCACGCTGATCGTGCCGGCCGCAAAGGTCGCAAGCAGGATGTGCAGCAAAGGATGGTCCACGGGATCTGCTCGAAAAGAGGGGGGTGTATAGAGAGCGCAGTGCGCACTGAACGTTATATTATCACAATTCCGGACACGCTTTCGCGGCAACCTCTGCCCCGCACCGCCCGCTCAGTGCGCCTGCTCCCAATTGAGCCCCGCCCCGGCCTCGACGAGCAGCGGGACGTCCAGCTGCGCGACACCGGACATCCGCTCGCAGACCCCCGCTCGAACGATCTCCAGCTCGTCCTCGGGGACCTCGAGCACGAGCTCGTCGTGGACCTGCATGACCAGCCGGCTGGCAAGCCCTGAATCGTCCAGCCAGCGCTGCACGACGATCATTGACATCTTGATGAGGTCGGCGGCGGTGCCCTGCATCGGCGCATTGATCGCCGCACGCTCGGCAGCCGCCCGACGCGGTCCGCTGGGGCCGTTGATCTCGGCCAGCCACAGTCTGCGTCCAAACACTGTTTCGACATAGCCCTGATCGTGCGCACGCTGGCGGGTGTCGTCCATGTAGCGGCGAACGCCCGGGTAGCGCGCGAAATACCGCTCGATGTAGTTGCGCGCAGCATCGCGCTCGATACCGAGATTGGCCGCGAGGCCGAAGGCGCTCATGCCGTAGATCAATCCGAAGTTGATCACCTTGGCATAGCGGCGCTGCTCGCTGGTGACGGCCTCCGCATCGACCCCAAAGATCTCGGCAGCGGTCGCACGGTGCACGTCCTGCCCGCGGGCAAAGGCCGTCAGCAGGCCTTCGTCGCGAGACAGATGAGCCATGATGCGCAGTTCGATCTGGGAATAATCGGCCGACACGATCCGGCAACCGGGGGGCGCGATGAAAGCCTCGCGGATGCGGCGCCCCTCGGCGGTCCGCACTGGAATGTTCTGCAGGTTGGGTTCGCTGGAACTGAGTCGGCCCGTTACGGCCACCGCCTGCGAATAGCTGGTGTGCACGCGGCCGGTTCGCGGGTCGACCATGCGGGGCAGCTTGTCGGTGTAGGTGCTCTTGAGCTTGGAGAGGCCTCGCCACTCGAGGAGGAGCTTGGGGAGCGGATAGTCCTCGGCGAGCTTGGCCAGTACCTCTTCATCGGTCGAGGGCGCGCCCCCCGCGGTCTTCTTGACGACCGGCAAGCCCAGCTGGCCAAAGAGAATTTCACCCAGTTGCTTGGTGGAACCGAGATTGAAGGCCTGGCCGGCGGCCTCATGCGCTTTCTGCTCGAGCGCCATCAGTTGTCGGCCGAGATCATGGGACTGGACCGACAGGGCGTGGGCATCGATCAGGACCCCATGCCGTTCCATCCGCTGCAGCACCCGTGAAACCGGAAGTTCGACATCGCGATAAATATGCTCGAGCGCCGCCTCGGCCTTCAAGCGCGGGTACATCACCCGGTGCAGGTGCAGGGTGACCTCCGCATCCTCGGCCGCATAGGGCCCCGCTGTCTCGATCGGAACCTGGTCGAAGCCGATCTGATGGGCCCCCTTGCCGGCAACTTCCTCGTAACGGATGGTGCGCCGATCGAGGTGGCGATTAGCGAGCGAATCCATGTCGTGGTTGCGATGCGCCTCGAGCACATAGCTTTGCAGCAAGGTGTCGTGCGCAATGCCACGCAGTGTGATGCCGTGGTTCTCGAGCACGTGCGCATCGTATTTGAGGTTTTGCCCCACCTTTGCGCAGGTCTCGTCCTCGAGCCAGTCGCGCAGACGGCCCAGGACGAACTCCAGCGAAAGCTGGTCCGGTGCACCGGCATAGGTGTGCGCCACCGGGATGTAACACGCCTCGCCGGGTTCGACGGACAGGGACAAGCCCACCAACCGTGCCTGCATCGGATCCAGCGATGTGGTCTCGGTATCGAAGGCCACCAGATCCGTAGCATGAATACGGCCGAGCCAGCGTTCGAAGCTCGCCTGATCGAGCACGGTCTCGTAGGCCCGCTCGGCGGGGTTGAGCGGAATGGGTGCTGCGGGCTGCCAGGTGGGGGCCTCTACCACGGCCGTCGGGTTCGGCGTCGGGTCCTTGCCCGCACCCGAGGCTGGGGCGGCCCCCTCGACCGCGGCGGACGACCCGGCCGATTCGTCCCCAGCGAGCGCTGCGGCACCGGTCGATCCCCACTTGACGCCCAAGCGCCCCTCGAGCTCGCGCGTCCAGGTCCGGAAACCACACCGACCGAACAATTCGAGCAGTTCGGCATCGCGCTCGGGCTCGAGACCGAGACTGTCAGCGATCGACACGACATCCGAGCCGAGATCGCAATCGAGGCGGATCGTGACCAGCGTTCGGGCGAGCGGCAACCAATCGCGCGCTGCGCGCAGGTTCTCGCCCACCACGCCCTTGACCTCGGCCATCTGTTCGACCAGTGCGTCGAGCGATCCGTATTGGGACAGGAGCTTGACGGCGGTCTTGGGGCCGACCTTGTCGACCCCCGGGACGTTGTCCACCGAATCGCCCACGAGCGTCAGCCAATCGATGATCCGTTCGGGCGGCACGCCAAACCGGGCGATGACGCCCTCCCGATCGAGCCACTCGGCCGTGCCCGAGTCGCGGGTCATCGTATTGACCAGGCGGACATGCTCATTGACCAGCTGCGCCATGTCCTTGTCGCCGGTAGACACGACCGTGGGTAAGCGCATGGCTCCGGCCTGCTCGGCCAGCGTGCCGATCACATCGTCCGCCTCGATGCCCTCGATCATCAGGAGGGGCCACCCAAGCGCCCGGACAATCCGGTGAATCATGGGAATCTGCGCCCGCAGATCCTCAGGCATGGCGCTGCGCTGCGCCTTGTACTGCGGATAGAGATCGTCTCGGAAGGTCTTCCCCGGCGCGTCAAAGACCACCGCACCATGGGTGGCGCCGCCATTCAATTTGCCGTCCGCACGCAGACGCCTTAGCATCGCAACGATGCCGTAGATGGCCCCTGTGGGCTCACCTTCGCGATTGCGCAGGTCGGGCAATGCGTGAAACGCCCGATACAGATAACTCGACCCGTCAACCAGCAGCAGCGCCTTGTCAGCAGTCATGTTTCATCACGATCGGAAGTTCGGGACAAACGGGCCCTGCCAGACACCGGACGAGGCGGCACGCCGTGCAGGACCCGCGGAGGGCGCACGCCGTGAAGCAGATGCGCTCCCGCATTATCGCGGATTTCGCTGCAGCGACCGGCCGCGGCCGGTACGCGCCCGGATCCGACCCACCGAACCCCGCCACGCCCAGCACTGCGGCGGGGCCAGGCGCTGAATTCAACATGGCGGTCTTCACCGAAGTGAGCGCCGAGGTCGCGGCGCAGTGGGTCGAACACTACCCGGTGGGCCGCATGCTCGCGCTGCAGGGCATCTCATCGGGCATCGAAAACACCAATTATTTTCTGGATGCGGAGTCGGGTCGATTTGTCCTGACGCTTTTCGAGCGTTTGAGTGCAAGCGACCTGCCCTTCTATCTGGGCTTGATGAAGCACCTCGCGCAACGTGGTGTTGCCTGTCCGGACCCTGTGGCCGACCGGCAGGGTGCGCTCTTTGGCGTCCTGTGCGGCAAGCCCGCCGCGCTGGTCACCCGTTTACCCGGTGCGCCCTGCATGAGCCCCCAACCCGCGCATTGCGCCGCCATCGGCTCGCTCCTTGCCCGCATGCATCAGGCCGGAGCAGACTATGCCATGCGCCTGCCGAATTCCCGGGGCCGGCCCTGGTGGCAGCGCGCGGTGCCCGAGGTTCAGCCCTTCCTGCCCGATGCAACGCGCGCGCTCCTGGATGATGAGATGGCCCAGCAGGCGCGCTTTGCGGCCTCGGCCGAATTCAGCGTATTGCCGGGCGGCGCGGTTCATGCCGATCTGTTTCGGGACAATGTCCTCTTCGACGACACCCAGGATCGTACAGGGGTCATCGACTTCTATTTCGCCTGTACCGAGCATTGGCTGTACGACCTCGCCGTGACGGTCAACGACTGGTGCATCGACGATGCGCTGGGTCATCTTGTGCCCGATCGCCTGAGTGCTCTCCTGGAGGCCTACCGGGCGATCCGGCCGTTTACCGCAGAAGAGCGGATCGCCTGGCCGCTGATGCTGAGGGCGGCGGCGCTCCGCTTCTGGTTGTCGCGTCTTCACGACTATCACCTTCCCCGACCGGCTCAGATGGTCAATGCCAAGGACCCGGCGCATTTCGAGCGTATATTGGTTTCGCGTCGCACCCACTCGCCGGCCCTGCCGGGCTGAATGATCGACGCACCGACGCAGGGTTTTCCAATCCGCTCCTCTTTCAAGCCTCACGCCTCCCATGCAGATCTCAAGACTCCCCGCATTGACCGGCTGGCGCTGGGTCATCGAAGGCTTTCGGATTCTCGGCAGACAGCCCGTCGCCCTGCTTTCGATCACCTTCATCAACCTGATGCTGATGGGCTTGTCACTGGTGGTTCCGCTGGTCGGTTCGATGGGCCCGCTTCTGCTGACGCCTGCGTTCATGGTGGGCATGATGCGCGCTGCGCGCATGGCTGACAGCGGTCAGAATCCCTCTCCGCTCGTCCTGTTTTCGGGGTTCAAAGAACAGCAGGGACGCGCCTGGCGGCCGCTCCTGATCCTGGGCGTGATCAATGCCGTGGCGACAATGATCGCGCTGAGTGCGGCGACCCTGGCCGGCGGCGAACTGCTGGTCGAGATGGCCACTGGACGCATCTCGCCCGCTGACCCCCGCGCGGCCGACGCGCCCCTGGGCTGGGCGGCCCTCGTGTTTCTGATGATCTATCTGCCGGTACAACTCGCGACATGGTACGCGCCAATGTTCATCGCCTGGGACGGCATTCCGCTGACCAAAGCCATGTTCTTCAGCATCGCAGCAATCCTGCGCAATAAGGCCGCGTTCCTGATTTATGCCGGGGGCTGGTTCCTGGTGGCGCTGGTCGGCATGCTGGTTCTGCGCATTGTTCAGGGGATGCTGGGCGGCTCGCCGATGCTGATGACGCTGGTGCTGTACCCCGTCTGGTTAGGGGGCCTCGCGGCCGTCTATTGCTCGTTCTGGGCCACGTATCGGGACGCGGTCGATCACACCGGATCGAGCCGCGCCACGGACAGCGCCAGCCACTTGACGCCCTGACGACCGAAATTGATCTGCACGCGGGCGTCGTTGCCCTGCCCTTCGATCGAGACGATCACGCCCTCGCCGAAGCGGGCGTGAGCGACATTCTGGCCGATCCGCCAGGGGATGCCCCGATCGAATCGCTCAGCCGCTCGCACACTGCCTTGATCAGCCCGCCCCAGATCGGTGTCACGGTCAACAAATGAGCGGGTTGCGCCACGCGAATCGGGCAGGGCGCGGCGGCCATCGCCTCGGCCTCCCCCACGATCGAAGCCTTCCCAGGCAGCGCCCCAGCCTTCGCGGAAGCGATCCCCTCCCCCCGCGCGAACCCTGGGCGTCAACCACTTGAGCGCGGTCTCGGGTAATTCGTCGATGAATCGGGAGCGCAGGTTGTAACGGGTCTGACCATGCAACATGCGGGTCTGCGCGAAGGAAAGATGCAGTCGTTCCCGCGCACGGGTGATAGCCACATACATCAATCGCCGCTCTTCCTCGAGACCATCGAGTTCGGCCGCAGAATTTTCGTGCGGAAAGAGCCCTTCTTCGAGCCCGGTGAGAAACACGACCTGGAATTCAAGCCCCTTGGCGGAATGGACGGTCATCAGCTGGACCGCATCCTGCCCCTCGGCGGCCTGGCTGTCCCCCGCCTCGAGTGAGGCATGGGCCAGGAAAGCGGCGAGCGGCGTCAGTTGGGGCGCTTCGATGGCCGTGACCGGATCGCCGGGGCCCTCGACGAGCGCGGGACCGGCCACCGACGAAACGGCCACGGTCACGCCCAGATTGGCGGGGAGTTCGGGGCCGATGCCTTCCTCGCTGA
>JBDLRB010000017.1:0-3598 GCA_039800205.1 Pseudomonadota bacterium
TTGATCTTGGTCAGCAGCGCCTGATAGTGCGCGATCGCCTGTGCATTGCCAGCATGGCTCTGCATCCAGCCCAGGACCTTGGCCCGATCCTCGAACAGGTTGTTGGCGAGGTTGGCATAGCTGAGCTTGGGCAGGGGCAGGTCCTTGGGCTTGACCATATAAAAGTCATCGCTCAATTCCTTGGCAAAAATTGCACCCTTGTCGCTCCTGGTCACCGTCATCGCCTTCCAGCTTTGCGGGTCGGAATAGGTTTCTGTGGACGGATTGATGGTCGCGTCACCGCCGGTCCGCAGATACCAGCGGCCGTCTGCCGTCCGTACGGTTTCACCCGCACGGACCGCGAGCGCTGTATCGCTCAACGTTGGCGCGTGGGTGGGCGATACCGGCTTCCAGCGTGTGGCGTTGGTGTAGTCCTCTGCCTCAAGTACAAAACTGTCTTCGGTAATGTCGGCACCCGGGGAGAAGATATAGGCCTGCCCCGGCGTACCCGCCTTGAAATTGCCCGGCACCAGCTCAACGATGGAGCCCGACGCGATGGCGAGCGACACCTCCTCCAGATCGAGTGCGGCGTAGTGATACTGCTGCGCTTCATCGAGTCCCAGCGCCGACTTTTCCGACGAAGTCAGATCGGTGCCCACCCGGTTGGTAGCGAGCTTCTCGACCCCATTCACCACATACGGCAGCAGCTGCACCAGCGTGCGGTAGTTGATGCCGGCTTCCACCCTGGCTTGATCGCCGACCTCAACATGGTTGATGCGGCTTTCGAGCGTCTCCCTGAACGGCTCGAAAATCACCGGGGCAGGCGCCACGATCAAACCGGCTACCTTTGCCCGCTTGCCGCTTGCAATCCCCGGCTGAGCCAACATGGACACATTGCCAATCGCCCTCACCGAACTGGTTCCGCTCAAGTCGATGACATTGCGTTCGGTCACCTTGGAGGTGCCGAGCGGTTTTGCGCCGCCCAACCCCACCAGCGTGGCGTCCACCTGAGCGGTGGCCAGCAGGATGTTCGGTACACGAAGCCGATCCTGGCCCGACATCAGGCGAACATCGCTGCCCAGCAACTCGGCATTGTTCAGGCGAATCGAGTTGTCGGCATCAATCACCGCATCAGCCGTCGCGTTGGCGCCCACGTACAGGGCGACCGACAGCACATTGGACGCCGAGGTCAGGTCAGCGTCGCTGCGGGTCGCGAAATCAAGCGTGCCGCTCAGATTCCGTACTTTGGCGCCGTCGATGCTGATCGTCGAGCGCATCATCGCCTGCTGCTCGGCCCTGGCGATCGACACCGCAGCCTGGCCAACCGCGTCGACACGTACCTTGTCGGTGATATTGGCGTTGGCGTAGGTGTCGATCTGAAACACCCCGATGGCACCCGGTGCGGCCTCCACCAACAGATCCGCACCGCTCTTGATCGCCACGTTGGCCCCAAAGCGGTCGGTTGAGGTGCCGATGTCAGTGTCAGCCTTGATGACCGAAACGACGGCCGCCCCGGCAGACGTTGAACGCAGGGTGTCCTCTGTGGCCGAATAGCGGTTCTTGTCAGCGTGGTTGTTGGCCTTGATTGTGATGGACGCCGCCGTGACCCGGCTCGCGCCGATCTGAACATCTGCGGTGCCCGAAAGCGTGGTCGACATCCCGGCCCCGCTGCCAGCGTAGAACCCGATTGCCAGATTTTTCGATGTCGAATCGAACTCCTGGGTACGGGTCGACGACAGATCAAGCAGCCCCACATCGTGCACGCCACGGTCGCCGACGCGAACCAGTGTGGTGGCAAGAATCGACAGGTTGGTCTTGGCGCCAATCCCCGCAATCAGGCCGCCGCTTGAGGCCATTGCGCGCTGGAAGGCAAGGTCTTGGCCTTCCGCACGCACGCGCAACACCGCAGCGGTGACTCGTGCGTCGTCACCGAGTTCGGCGGTGATCGAGCCGGAATCAATGGTGGTGGCACTTGAAATTCCCACCGAAGCACCCAGACTCACCGCCAGCGCGGCCGATTTGGCGGAGGCCTCCTGCCTGCCACGCGCCTCGACGTTGACCGTGGTGGTATCGCGCGCGCCCGGCACTTCGGTGGCCCGCAGCAGCGCCCTGACCGTGGGCGCGAGATTGTTCTCGGTTACCGTGCCCGCCGCTGCCGCGGATACCAGTCCGAAGCTCATGGCTGACGCTTTGACCTCGGACGTGATCTGCGACTTGCTGTCTGCCAGCACCTCGATTGCCTTACCGGTGCCCACCACGGACAAGCCGGTAACACTGCCCGCCACCACTGCGGGCGTGCTGCGGTCAATGGCAGCAAGCGTGCTGTTTCGAATCGTGTTGAGGGCATTCGCGCCGCCGCCTGCGAAGCTTCCGCCTTTGCTGATCGATAGCGCGAACGCTACCGCCGTGGATTTGGCATCGATTCGGGCGTCGTCTGTCGCCTGCACACTGATGTCGCCGAGTGCCTTGACCAGCGAGCGATCGATCAGCGCGGATGTGGTGCTCGAGATTTCGTTGGTTGCCGTTGAGACACCGACGGCAAGCGAGGCCCCAAATACACCGAAAGAGGCAGCAATCGACACTGCCTGCACCACCGTTTCGATCTTCGAGGTGTCCGAGGTGGAGACCGTGATGCCTCCATCGACGTCGATACCGGCACCCGTGGTGTTGGTGATCAATGCCTGGGTTTGCGACCCGACACGATTCACCGAACTGGCACCGGCGCCCGACAGCGCCACAGCGATCTTGCCCCCGGCGATGGCAGCCGAGCCCGAGAACACCGTTGCATCGATGGTCTGAGCGGCGCGCGCAGTGACCGACAGATCGAGCGTCTCGGGTGTGCCTGGCAAGGACAGGATCGACGATCGATCGACCGAAGCTATGATGCGGTTGGCTGCGGGACTGACCAGTTGCCTCCACTTCTTCGTTTCGGAGTAATCCTGGGTGAGGATCAGGTCCTCATCGATACCGTCGCTGTCTGCATCCTTGGCTTCGAGTTCCTGGTCGCCCAGGTATTCATAGGTTTCGTTGGCGCGCGAGCCCGAAGCCGGACCGAGGCGAATGACATCCCCCTTCTTGATCCGCTTGGGCTTGTCGACACCCGAGGTGTAGGTTGCTGTCCCGGCGTAGTACTTCGGATCAAACCCGATGTAGTTTCGTGCAAGCGCCACACCTACCGAGGCGCCCACGCCGACACTGCCCAAGCCAACGCCTAGCGATGCCGACAGGATTGCGGCGTTGATTGCGTTATCGGCCTTCGCGCTCACGCTTACGTCACCGCCCGATCGAACCAGGCTGTCATCGATCTTCGCAAATGCATCGCCAAGAACCATGTTGAGCGCACTCGCGCCCGCACCGCTCACCGCGACGGCGTTCGCGCCACCCGCGAGCGCGACCGACGCGGCGCCCGCCTTGACACGGATGATTGACGACGACTCCCCAAGAACAGTGACCGTACCGCGCGCGTCAAGCTCCGCACCCTCGATGCCCGCCTGGGTGACGCCGTCGATGACGTTTTTTGCAAGGGTCACCCCGATGGTGACCGCCACGCCGGTATTGCCAAAGGCGGCCGCAATGCTTGCCGCGCCGGCAAAGGCAACGATGGCGGACACGTCCGTCG
>JBDLRB010000018.1:0-2673 GCA_039800205.1 Pseudomonadota bacterium
CTGGGCGATGCGAGCCAGTTACGCCGGGTCATTCTCAATCTGGTCAAGAATGCGCTCGAATCGGTCGAGCGGACCGAAGCGCCGGCCTTGCCCCGGGTGGTCCTGACACTGCGCCAACGACTGCGTGAGGGCCGGGTGACCGGGCTGCAACTCACCCTCACGGACAATGGACCCGGCTTTCCGGCCGGCATGCTCGAGCGGGCCTTCGAACCCTATGTCACGACCAAGCCCAAGGGAACCGGGCTGGGCCTGGCCATCGTTCGGAAGATCATCGAAGAGCATGGCGGGCGCATCGAGCTGAGCAATCTTCCCGGACCTGATGGCAGCGTTGCAGGCGCGTGCGTGACGGTCCGCTTGTCGAAGTTGGCAAAAAGCGACGAAAATCGTGGTTTTCAAGCAACGCCGACGGCGCCAGATGGCTTTTCCGCCTGAGGCCCCCGGCCTGGAGTAACGCCCTCGATGGCCGACATTCTGGTCGTAGATGACGAAATCGGCATTCGCGAATTACTGAGCGAGATCCTCGGCGACGAAGGTCACTCGGTCTTGCTGGCCGACTGCGCCCGACAGGCCCGTCAGTTGCGTGAGGCGCATGATCTGGATCTGGTCTTGCTGGACATCTGGATGCCGGACACCGACGGGGTCACCCTGCTGCGTGAGTGGGCAGCAGCCGGGCAACTGAGCATGCCGGTGATCATGATGTCGGGGCATGCCACCATCGACACCGCGGTCGAAGCGACCCGGATCGGCGCGCTCGATTTCCTTGAAAAACCGATCTCGCTCCAGAAGCTGCTCAAGACCGTCGAGCAGGGACTGGCGCGTCGCAGTATGGGTCGCGGGGCGCCGCGTGGGCCGCAGCCTGGCTCGGCGGCCGCGCCCGGATCGACGGCTCAAACGCAACGCCAGGCCCAGGCCGACCTTCCGCCGGACGGTGGTGCCATTACCCGGCTGGTCGTCGAACCCGTCGACCCGCTCAGCGGGCCGCTCGCCAGCGTGCGGGGAGTATCGGAGCATCGCCCTGGGCTAGCGAGCGCCATCGTGGCCACCGTCGGGGGCGGGGCGGGCGAAATCCGTGAGCTCACCCTGGATCTGCCCCTGCGTGAGGCGAGAGACCTCTTTGAGCGGGCTTACTTCGAACACCATCTGGCGCGCGAGCAGGGCTCCATGACCCGGGTGGCTGAAAAAACCGGTCTGGAACGCACCCATCTGTATCGCAAGCTCAAGCAGCTGGGCATCGATCTGGCACGCGGCGCCTTCCGCAAGGGTGGGTCGGTGCCCCTGTGAAGATCATCATCCTGGGGGCCGGCCGGGTGGGCGAATCGCTCGCCGAGAGTCTGGTGTCCGAGCGCAATGACATCACGGTGATCGATACCGACGCCACGCGGCTGGCCGCGCTGCAGGATCGGTTCGATCTGCGGACCGTCCATGGACACGCGGCGTCGCCTTCGGTGCTGCGGGCGGCCGGGGCCGAGGATGCCGACATGCTCATCGCCACCACCCAATCTGACGAGACCAACCTGGTCGCCTGCCATTTGGCAGCGCAGAGTTTCAATGTGCCCAAGCGCATTGCCCGGGTGCGATCCTCGGAGTTTCAGGACCACCCCGAGTGGGTGGGCGAGGGCGCGTTTTCGGTGGATCACCTCATCGTGCCCGAGAAGGCGGTGACCGACACCATCGCACGGCTGGTCGAGTTTCCTGAGGCCTTGCAGGTTCTGGAATTCGCCAAGGGCCGAGTCAGCCTGATTGCGGTGCGCGCGGTCGAGGGCGGGCAACTGGTGCGCCGACCGATCCGCGAGATCCGTTCGCATATCCCCAAGGTCGATTCCCGCATCGTTGCGATCTTCCGAGGCGAGCGTACGCTCTATCCGGACGGCGACACCTTCATCGAGCCGGGCGACGAGGTGTTCTTCCTTGCAGCCACCGAGCACATTCGCGTCGTCATGACCGAGTTGCGCAAGATGGACCAGCCCGTGCGTCGCGTCATGATCGCCGGCGGAGGGCGCATCGGCCTGCGGCTGGCTCGCGCTCTGGGCGATCGCCTCGATGTCCGCCTGATTGAAACCGACGCGCGTCGATGCGAGTCGATTGCAGCGGAACTGCCGGCCAAGGTGCTGGTGCTGCACGGCGATGCGACCGATGAGGCACTGCTCGAGGAAGAAAGCGTCGGCAGCATGGACCTGTTCTGTGCACTGACCTCAGACGACGAAAGCAACATCATGTCGTCCCTGTTGGCACGCAAAATGGGCGCTCGCCGGGTGATCGCCCTGGTGAATCGACGGGCCTATGCCGACCTGGTCGAGGGCGGGCGCATCGACATCGCGATCGTTCCGGCCCAGGCCACCATTGGCAGTCTGCTGACCCATGTGCGGCGCGGTGATGTGGTGGCGGTGCATTCCTTGCGCCGGGGGGCGGCCGAGGCGCTCGAGTTGATCGCCCATGGCGATGCCAAATCCAGCAAGGTGGTCGGGCGTCGCATCGAACAGATCGCCCTGCCTGAAGGGGCAATCATTGGCGCCATGGTGCGAGAGCGCATCGGCGGACGCCACGAGGTGGTGATTGCCCACCATGACGCCATCATCGAGCCGGACGACCATGTGATCGTCTTCGTGGCCAATCGCAAGATGATTCCCCGGGTAGAACAACTCTTCGAGGTCGGCGTTGGGTTTTTCTGAGGGG
>JBDLRB010000019.1:0-3408 GCA_039800205.1 Pseudomonadota bacterium
ACTCGGGCACGCAAAATAGCAACACGAACCCGGCACTTCTGGCCAACGAAACCGATCCCGATCACGCCAACGAGGCCCTCTCGATCAAGAGCGTGACGGCCATTTCGGGTGGTACGGTCACGCTGACCAATGAGGGCCATGTCAGCTTCGTACCGACTGCACACTTCAACGGACAGGCACAGTTCAGCTATGTCGTGACAGACGGCCTGCACGATTCTGCGCCCGTCACCGCTACGGTGAACGTGACGCCGGTCGAAGATGCGCCTGTGGTCAGTATCAAACGGGTGGTGGAGGAGGCCGTGCAGGAGGTCAGCGCGGCGCCACAACCCGGCGTGACGCTGCGCGTCGAGTATTCGGATGTGGATGGACATACGCACGCTGGAGCGAACCCGACCTACCAATGGTTCGCCAACGGCGTCGCGATTCCGGGTGCGACTGCGACTGATCTGGTGCTCAGCCAGTCGCTGGTCGGCAAACTCATTGGTGTCAGCGTTGCCTTCGCCGATGGCGGCGGCACGGTTTACCAGCATCCGGGATCGACCACTACCAACCCGACGGCCACCCAAACGCTCGCCTTCGCCGTTGCGGCCTCGAATGTCGCGCCGACGCTGACCGGTGACCCGCTGTCGCCGCAGAGTGGAGCCATCGGGCAGGCGGTCTCGATCCCGGCAGGTGCCCGCTTCGCTGACGCCGGCGATACGCTCATCTTCAGCGCACGTCTCAGCACGGGCGAAGCCTTGCCCTCGGGCGTCAGCATCGATCCCGCAACCGGGACGGTCAGCGGTACCCTGAATGCGGGTTGGCTGGGTAGCAAGACCCTGCTCGTCACGGCGACCGATACGGCTGGTAACAGCGTGTCGGACTCGGTTGTGGTGACCACCACTGCGCCGGCGGGGGTCTATCTTGCCGGCAAGATGATCGAAATGACTGATTTCGGTGCGGCCAACGCCTTTGCGGCGCCGGGCGCTGCTGGCTTTGACAGTGCCGCGTATGCCTCGATGTCGGCGGGCCGCTTGCAACTGACGCTCAGCGAGAATCAGGGGGGCGTATCGACGGGGGCCGAGCTGAACGGGGTCAACCTCCGGGCGCTGATCGATCGGGATGGAAATGGCAACCGGATCGACAGTACCGGTGTCGCGCCTTACCTCTCGCTGCCCATCGATTCGATCCTGGCCACGGGTCAGTCGGTTCAGTCAGTCAATGGGTCGATGACGCTGTCGGTCACGCTCAGTGTGCTTGGTCAGGTCCAGCAGGTCTCGGCGACCGTCAATGTGACCTTGACCCAGACCGCTTCGGCCGTGCAACTGTCCGTCAACGGCGCACAGACGGTGCCCTTGCTCCTGGGCGGTCAGCCCTTTGGCGCCTCGATCAGTTTCGGTGCCGGCGATTTGCTCGGTGCGAGCTCCGCGGCGACCGATTCCGCCTCCGGTCAGGACATGCTCGATCTCTACCTGATGGGATTGCTGTCCCGTCTGGGGCAGACCACCTCGTCGTTCATCGACGACTATCTCACGGGCCAGATGACCTTCTCCGTCAGTTTCTCGGGGCTGCCCGTGTTTGACCGGTCGGGTCAGGCGCTCGCGGGCCTGGATGCCACGGTTGTGGTGGCTGATGCGCCCAATCGTGCGCCGGCGCTGACCCTTCCTGCGATGGATGTGTCGGCCCAGCAGCCCATTCCCGCGCTCGTGGTCCCGGTGGGTTCCGAAATCAAGCTGGGATCCGTCCTGGCGGCGGGCCTGCAAGCTGCGCCGAACGGCGAGGCGCATCTCCTCCTGGTCAGCGCGCCCACCGCGGGCAAACTCGTGCTCGACGGCGGAGCCGTCGTGTTCCCCTCTCCGTCGGGCGCCTTGCCTGCCGGTTTCGTACTGGTCGACGGTCAGGTCATGCTCAAACTGATGGCGGCTGACCTGGGCCGACTGACGTATCGCGCGCCGTCCATGGCGGGTTCCGCCACGGTGACCGCTCCTGAGTTGGCCAGTGTCGTGGTACAGGCCATGGATGCGCACGGGGCGAAGTCGCCCCCGGTGCTGTACGGCCTGGGCCTGGATGGGGCACCTTCGGCCGTGATGGTCATGGCGGTGGGCGAGGCGGATCGCCTGCTCGACCTCGATGGAGATGCGCTGATCGATGGGGACGGCAAGGTCGAAGCACTCTTTACGGGCAATGCGACCGAGGGCAAGGTGATCGCTCTTCCCGATCCTGCCTTGGGCGTATTGAACATTCGGGAGGGTCAGACCGTGCGTCCGGTCGCCTTGAACGAGGTGATCAGCAAGACGGCCATCCTCAGTTTCGATCCAGTCAACACCACGGCACCCAACACACCCCTGCGCGACGATGTTCTCCTCGAGATTAATCAAGGGGGACAACTGATCTATCGCCGCTTCGATGTGCAGTTGACCAACCAGGGTTCGGAGCTCGCGCCCACTCTTGGGCTGACGGACGTCACGACCTCGATTCCCGAGGGTACGGTGATTGCGGCCGAGGGCGTGAAGGTCGCGACCATCGCCAACTCCGGGACCCCCAGCGCACCGGTCGAGCTCACGCTGAGCGGCCCGGATCAGGCGCTTTTCCAGATCGTCGGCACCGAGTTGCGCTTCAAGCCGGGTTCCGCCCCGCTTGACTACGAGACCAAGACCGCTTACCGCGTTCAGGTAAATGCGGATAATCCCGCGATCGGGCTGGCCGGTTCAATCGAGGCGTCTCAATCGTATGAGCTTCAGGTCGGAAACATCGCCGATACGCTCGAACTCGCGTCCAACAGCCTGACGCTGACCGATGTGGGCACGAGTGGTGCGGCTCGCACGGTTTCGCTGTCCGGAAGCTACGCCACGTCGGGTGGACTGCGTACGCTGCAGTTCGAGAGTACGGGTACCCAGAACGGCCTCAGCCTGTCCAACCTCAGGCAGCTTTTCGATGCCGACCCGAATTCAGGGGTCTCGCCTACGCTCAGCTTTTCGCTGGGTGATACAGCGGCGGTGGTCACAGGAACGCATACGGTTCATGCGCGCGCCACGCTCGTGGGCGAGGTCATTGGGGTCTCGCTTCCCCTGGAGATGGCCTTCAGCGCCCAGGTCTCGCTCGAGCGTGACCTGTCCGGTCAGCTCAAGGCGGTCTTGCCCGCACAGACCGTGCAACTGAAGATGAGCGCCGCAGGGCTCGATATCGCGACGATCTCGCTGAATAATCTGGACGCTGATACCTTTGCCCTGGTCAGCGGCACCAATCAGACGGCTTCGATCGAGCTGAAGCTCTGGAACCTGATCGACAAGGCCGGTGATCGCGACATCGCTCTTTCCCAACTCGGCACCACCGGTGCGATCGCGCTGGCCGGGGCGATGGTGGCGGGAGGGCTGGGGGACCGGACGCTCCAGGAACTTGTCACGCTGGCCAAGGATGTCACGACGATTC
>JBDLRB010000020.1:0-3940 GCA_039800205.1 Pseudomonadota bacterium
AAAGACGACGGTTCGACGTTCAAGATGGCCTCCGGTCAGTGGGCCGGCCCGCGCGTGGGCGTTCGTGGCAGCAACGACATCGGTGGCGGTCTGAAAGCCAACTTCCACGTCGAGTCCGCCATTGGCTACCTCGGCACGGCCAACTGGGACACCAGCCGCGGCGCCTTCGGCGGTCTGTCCGGCGGTTTCGGCCGGATTGACTTCGGCTCGCGGATCCTGTCGCCCTCCTTCTGGGCCGCTGCGGCGATCGACCCGACCGGCCAGTCCGGCCTGACGATCACCCCCTACGGTGGTATCGGTGCCCGGATTGACAAAGCGGCATACTACACCAGCAACAGCCTCAGCGGCCTGGTGGTGCGTGCAGCCGTTCAGATGAGCGACGACAACGGTGGCAACAGCGGCTTTGACGCGTCGGGCGTCTACACCGCCGGCCCCCTGGCGGTTGCGGTCGCCTTCGGTGACAACGGCACCAAGGACGGCATGTCGCTGGGCGTATCGTATAACCTGAAGGTTGCGAACGTTCGCGTGCGCTACATCGATTCGGAGCTGAACAACGCCGAAGCCTTCGTGATCGGTGCCACCGTGCCGTTTGGCAAGACCACCGCCTTCATCGACTTCCTGAAAGACGAGAGCGCCGCCAAGGTCGACAAGACCCTGGTGGGCGTCAGCCACGAGCTGGGCAAGAACACCTGGGTCTATGGCTACCACAAGGGTGAGGACAACAAGGACGACGTGATCGGCGTCGGTCTGCGTCACGCCTTCTGATCGGTCGCTGGCCCTGCGCCAGCGATGATCGGCGGTCTGAAAACCCTGCTGGGCTCGCTCGGCAGGGTTTTTAACTGAGTGCCGCCGCTCTTAACCTGAACCGCTGCAATTTCCCCGTCTCGGTTCGGGGCAGGTGGTCCACAAAGATCACCGATCGAGGATATTTGTACGGCGCGATGCTCCGCTTGACGTGTTCCTGAAGCAAGCGCGTCGCCGCGCCTGTACCGCCCATTCTCTCCATCGCGCCCGGGTGCAATACCACGTAAGCGCGCACGATCTGGCCGCGCTCTGGATCGCCGACCCCGATGACACCGCATTCCGCCACCTCGGGATGACTGAGCAGCGCTGACTCGACCTCAGGCCCGGCGATGTTGTAACCCGCCGAGATGATCATGTCGTCGGAGCGCGCCTGGTAGTAAAAGTAGCCGTCCTTGTCCATCTGAAACGTGTCGCCGGTCAGATTCCAGCCGTGACGGACGTATTGGGCTTGACGCTCATCGGCCAGATACCGGCAACCGGTCGGTCCACGTACGGCAAGACGGCCCACTGATCCGGGTGGTAGCGGCTTCATGTGTTCGTCTACGATCAAGGCCTCGTACCCGGGGACGACCCGGCCAATCGCACCGGATCGCACCTCATTACCGGCCGACGAGATGAATATGTGGATCATCTCGGTGGCGCCGATGCCATCGATCATTTCAATCCCGGTCGCCTGCTTCCAGAGCTGACGCGTGGCGTCCGGAAGCGCTTCTCCGGCCGAGACGCAAGACCGCAGCGACGATAAATCGTACCGGGCGGCCAGGCCCGCCATCTGCCGATAAAAGGTCGGCGCCGTGAACACGATCGTGGCGCGGTGCTGCTGAATCGCGGCCAACATCTTCTCTGGGGTCGGTCCCTCGAGGAGCAGTGTGGATGCGCCCACTCTCATCGGAAAACAGAGCAGCCCGCCCAGACCGAACGTGAATGCAAGCGGTGGCGTACCACAGAACACGTCTGCCGCAGACGGCTTCAGCACATGGCGTGGAAACAGATCGCACATCGCGATCACGTCGCGATGGAAATGTACCGTGCCCTTGGGTTGGCCGGTGGTTCCTGAAGTAAATGCGATCAGTGCAATATCGTCCGCGGCGGTCTCGCAGGGCCGATACGGCTCAGCGTAGTGGGGCATCCAGGCCTCCAGTACGTCAGGGTCGTCGGTGGTCAGCCCGTTGAAAAACAGGACCCGTGACAGGAGGGGACAATCGACTGCCGCACGATCGACCTCGTCTCGCAAGCGCTGGTCGCAGAGGACTGCGTCCACTCTCGCCTTGTCGGCGATCGGGACCAGTTCGCTGGCCCGCAAAAGGGGCATCGTTGGTACCGCGATCAACCCAGCCTTCAGCGTCGCAAGCCAGCAGGCGGCCATCATCGGATGATTGGTGCCCCGTAAAAGCACCCGGTTACCCGGCACCAGTCCGAGGTGTCTGGACAGTACATGCGCGATTCGGTCCACCCGATCCCTCAGGGCAGACCAGGTCCACGTCGATTCGGATCCCCGGAGTGCGATTGATTCGCCAAACCCGCGTTCGATCATGGCGTCCAGCAATTCGACCGCGGCATTCATCCGCTCGGGGTAGTCCGTATCCGGCGACGACAAGATCTCGGGCCACTGCTCTCGCGGAGGGAGGCGGTCGCGGGCGAAGGGGTCGACGTGAGCGCTGGCGGTCATGATCGAGCTCCGGATGAAAAAATCAGGACTCTGGGACGGGTATTCACCTGGGATTGGATAGCCCATCGCGTAGCTGCCCCAGAGCGTCGCGCAAGGCGTGCTGATCGGGCGCTGACAGATGGCCGAAGAGTTCGATGACCCACTGTTCGTGCTCAGTCGCCATCCTCTCGAACCGATCGCGCCCCGCGGGGGTCAGCTTCAGAAGCTTTGCGCGACGGTCGCCGGCGACCATCTCGCGTTTGACCAGTCCGTCCTTCTCGAGTTGGTCAGCGAGTCCGGTGATGCTCCCACCGGTCACCATCAGCCGCTGGGACAAAGCCTTCATCTGAAGGCCTTCCGGAAAACGGTACAGCTGCGAAAGCAGGTCAAAACGGGGGAGACTGGAACCAAATGTGTGCCGCAGGCGTTGGCCAAGCTGGGCTTCGATCAAATTGCTGCAGGTGAGCAGGCGCAACCAGAGGCGGATCGACAGGTGGTCGTCCACGCTCGGCAGATCGCTGCGTGAACGGGGTCGCGTCTCTGACTGCTCAGGCCGCGTGCCTGGCGACTCGGAAGTGATCTGTTTGGTCATTCATTTAGTTTAGGCCTAAATGATTTTGAAATGAAGTAGTTATGACGGGGATGCGCTTGGAATTCGGTGAGCGATCACGGGCTGGATGGATGCACCCGTGCAAGAAAAAAAAGGCCCGCAAGGCGAACCCTGCGGGCTTTCGAGACTGCAGATCAACGCTGGCGCGAGGCCAGCAGATGATCAGAAGGCGTGACGCAGACCGACACCGATCACGTCGTCGGCGTTGTCCTTGCCCTTGTGGTAGCCATAAACCCAGGTGTTCTTGCCGAGTTCATAGCTGACACCAACCAGTGTCTCGTCGATCTTCACAGCGCGCTCGTCCTTCAGGTAATCGATGAAGGCGGTGGCCTTGCCGAACGGCACGGTGGCGCCGATCACGAAGGCTTCGGCGTTGTTCAGCTCGGAATCGATGTAGCGCACGCGGATGTTCGCAACCTTCAGGTTGTACGACGCGCCCAGCGACATGCCGTCCTTGGTGCCATTGTCACCGAAGGCGACCGCAACGGTCAGGGGGCCGGCGGTGTAGACGCCCGACGCGTCAAAGCCGCTGTTGCCACCGTTGTCGTCGCTCATCTGAACGGCTGCACGCACCACCAGGCCGCTGAGGCTGTTGCTGGTGTAGTAGGCCGCCTTGTCGATCCGGGCACCGATACCACCGTAGGGGGTGATCGTCAGACCGGACTGGCCGGTCGGCTCGATTGCTGCAGCGGCCCAGAAGGAGGGCGACAGGATCCGCGAGCCGAAGTCGATCCGGCCGAAACCACCGGACAGACCTGCGAAGGCGCCGCGGCTGGTGTCCCAGTTGGCCGTGCCGAGGTAGCCAATGGCGGACTCGACGTGGAAGTTGGCTTTCAGACCGCCACCGATGTCGTTGCTGCCACGAACGCCCACGCGCG
>JBDLRB010000021.1:0-11854 GCA_039800205.1 Pseudomonadota bacterium
CGCGCCTGTGCCCGGCCGGGCGCTCTATGAGCTCGCAGACTTGTACGGACCGGTCAGCCCCGGGGCCTCCGCGTCCGAGGTGCTCGAGCGTGCGCGTCGGGTGCTTCCCCGTCGAGCGGAGGTCCGCGCGGCGCTGGATACGCTGGAACAAATCGTTCAGGCGCCGGTGTGGACACGCTTTCCGGGGCTTGAGCTCTCGATCGATCTCGCGGATCTGAGAGGCTATCGATATCACACCGGGGTCAGCTTTGCCGCGTATGTGAGCGGGCGTGCGGATGCGGTGGCTCGCGGGGGGCGTTACGACGGGATCGGATCAGTCTTTGGTCGGGATCGCCCCGCGACCGGATTCTCGATGGAGATGCGCGAGATCGCCTCGCTCGCCTGCATCGAATTGCCCCCGCGAGCGATCCTGGCGCCGGAGCAGCCTGATCCGGCGCTTGACGCTGAAGTCCGTCGCCTCAGGGCGGACGGGCACATTGTGATCCGGTGCATGCCGGGTGATTCGCCTACCCCTGCCTGGATCCGCTGTGACCGGGAACTCGTCCAGGTCGACGGGCGCTGGGTCCTGCAACCGCTCCAGCAGCATTCTTGATGGACATGACATGGCAAGGAACGTAGTCATTATCGGCACCCAGTGGGGCGACGAGGGCAAGGGAAAAATCGTTGACTGGCTGACTGAGCGCACGGGAGGGGTCGTTCGCTTCCAGGGGGGGCACAATGCGGGTCACACGCTGGTCGTCAATGGCCGCCGCCAGGTTCTGAGGCTCATTCCGTCGGGGATGCTCCGACCGGGCGTTCGGTGCTACATCGGCAATGGTGTCGTGCTCTCACCCCAGGCGCTGCTCCAGGAGATCGACGAACTCCAAGCCGCGGGGGTCGAGGTGACCGGCCGCCTTCGGGTCAGTGGGTCCTGTGCGCTGATCCTTCCCTATCACGTCGCGCTTGATCGTGCACGGGAGGCGCGTCGCGGTGACAACAAGATTGGCACGACGGGCCGAGGCATCGGGCCTGCGTACGAGGACAAGGTGGCTCGTCGGGGCTTGCGAGTCGATGACCTCTTCGATCCGGATCGGTTCCGTGAGCGGGTCGCCGAAGTCCTTGACTTTCACAACTTTGTGTTGGAGCGCTACCTGGATGCGCCTACGCTCGATCCAGCTCAGGTGGCCGACGAGGCCTTGCAGCTGGCGCCACGACTTCGTCCGATGGTGGCGGATGTGCCCGCCGAGCTCGCCCGGGCAATGGCCGCCGGCGAGAGCCTGTTGTTCGAGGGGGCCCAGGGGGCCTTGCTGGACATCGATCATGGGACCTACCCCTTCGTGACGAGTAGCAACTGCATCGCGGGCGCTGCTTCGGCCGGAGCTGGGGTACCCCCTGGGGCCTTGCATTATGTCCTGGGCATCGTCAAGGCCTACACCACGCGCGTCGGCTCTGGGCCCTTCCCGACCGAACTGCATGATTCAATCGGTCAGCATCTGGCCGAGGTCGGTCGCGAATTCGGCTCGGTGACGGGGCGGCCCAGGCGGTGCGGATGGTTCGATGGTCCTGCCCTCAAGCGGTCCATCACGCTGAACGGCATCGGCGGCCTGGCGGTCATGAAGCTCGACGTGCTGGACGGTCTGGAGTCCATCCGACTGTGTGTCGGTTACCGCAGCGGCGATCAGGTGCTTGACTCGCTGCCGCCCGGAGCCGAGGCGGTCGCACGGTGTGAGCCCATTTACGAGGAGATGCCGGGCTGGCAGTCTTCAACCGTGGGCGTGCAGCAGTGGTCCGAATTGCCGGTCAATGCCCGTCTGTATCTCGAGCGGCTCTCGGCCCTGGCCGGAGTCCCGATCGACCTGGTCTCGACGGGTCCCGATCGGCGCGACACGATCTTGCTGCGCGATCCGTTCGCGCAATGAACGTCTGACAGGAGCCCAACATGAAGGATCTCTACGTTTCCTGGGATGAGTACAACCGGCTGATCGAGAAGCTTGCGCTGAAGGTCTGGGAGTCGGGCTGGTCCTTCGATGCGATTGTCTGCCTCGCTCGTGGGGGACTTCGGGTCGGCGATGTGATGTCGCGTCTGTTCGATCGCCCTTTGGGCGTTTTGTTCACGAGTTCCTACCGTGAGAATGCCGGCACGACTCAGAGTCGCCTGATCATTTCCGAACATCTCAGCAGCGCGGCGCCCTTGCCCGGCGGCCGCTGGTTGCTGGTGGATGACCTGGTCGATTCGGGCGCAACGCTGGTCGAGGTGATTCCCCTGCTGAAGCAGCGGCATCCAGGCCTTGACGAAATTCGTAGCGCAGTGATCTGGCGCAAGGGCGCATCGGTCGCTGAGCCCGATTATTTCATCGAGTATCTGCCGACCAACCCCTGGATCCACCAGCCGTTCGAAGAGTACGACCATATGTCGCCGGGAGATCTCAAGGCGAGATGGGGTTGAGGTCGCTGTCTTCGGTCGCCGCCGATGCGGCATTCAGGCAAAAAAAACGGCCTGCATTCGCAGGCCGTGCATTTGGTGCCCAGAAGAGGACTCGAACCTCCACAGTGTTGCCACCGCTAGGACCTGAACCTAGTGCGTCTACCAATTCCGCCATCTGGGCTGGGTGCTTCTTGCAACTGAAGCCTGGCTCGATCAAGGGTCGAGCTCAGTCAGGTGAGCCAAGAAGTATATCGGAGTTCCCAGCGTTGTCAAAGTCATCTTGGAGCGGATCTTGACCCACAGCGGCGCATTGCCCAGCCGTGAGCACATTCTCGCCAACTTGCGTGAGGCGGACCGTCCGCTGAGTCCGGTCGAATTGGCGGATCGCCTCGGTGTGCCTGACGAACTGTTTCCGATACTCCAGCGTCGCTTGCTTGCGATGGAACGCGATGGACAGCTTTTGCCCAACCGGAAGGGCGCCCTCCTGCTCGCCAGTCGACTCGATCTGGTGCCCGGACGCGTTCAGGGGCACCGGGACGGATTCGGGTTCCTGATCCCGGACGATACCGGTCCTGACCTTTTTCTCTCGCCCCGTGAGATGCAGAAGGTGATGCATGGCGACCGTGTGCTCGGGCGCGTGTCCGGTTACGATCCGCGAGGGCGCCGCGAGGCGGTCATCGTCGAGGTGACCGACCGGGCCCACCGAACCCTGGTCGGGCGTTTCATCAATGAGCGGGGTGTTCACATTGTTGTGCCAGAGGATCAGCGGATCAAGCACGACATCATCATTGCACCGGCCGATATTGCAGGCGCGCAGCATGGCCAGGTCGTCAGTATCGAGATCCTGAATCCGCCCATCAACGGTGCACCGCCCATTGGCCGTGTCGTTGAGGTCCTCGGCGAAATCGGTGATCCCGGTATGGAGATCGAGATTGCAGTGCGTAAATTCGATGTGCCGCATACCTTCGATTCAACGGTCGAGGCCCATGTGGCCAGACTGCCCGCTCAGGTTCGACCGGCTGACCGACGCGGGCGGGTGGATCTGCGCGATATCGAGCTCGTCACGATCGACGGCGAGGACGCCCGCGATTTTGATGATGCGGTGTACTGTGAAGCGGTCGACTTTGAGCTCGATCCGGCTCAGGCGATCGATACGAGCTATCGCGTGCCTGGGGGCGAACGGAATGCGGGCGACGGTCCCTCCGCTGCAGCACGTCCTGACCATCGGCCACCGTCGGCCCGGCCGGGACGTGAATCCGGTTTTCGCCTGATCGTTGCGATCGCCGATGTGGCGCATTATGTGAAGGCCGGCGACCCGATTGATCAAGAGGCCCAGCGCCGCAGCACCTCCGTCTATTTTCCAAGGCGCGTCATTCCGATGCTGCCTGAGGCGCTCTCCAACGGTCTGTGTTCGCTCAACCCTCAGGTCGATCGCCTGGTATTGGTCTGCGATGCCGTGATCGATCGGAGCGGGCGGGTCAGGGCCTACCAGTTCTACGAGGCGGTGATGCATTCCGCAGCGCGGTTCACCTATCGCGAGGTCTGGGCGCTTCTATCGGGTTCAAGCGCGGCGACCATCGGCGTTTCAGCTGAGAAGGTCGCCTTGCTGCCCAGGCTTGCGGCGCTGCACGAGCTGTATCGAGTGCTAGTGGCGTGCCGCGCCGATCGCGGCGCCATCGAGATCGAAACCACCGAAACACGGATCGTGTGCGATGCGCTCGGGCGGATCGAAGAAATTGTTCCGGAAGTCCGGAATGACGCGCATCGCTTGATCGAGGAGTGCATGCTGACGGCCAATGTCTGCGCGGCCGACCTGATGATCCGTAGTGAGCATCCTGGCCTGTTTCGTGTTCATCAGGGGCCGACACCTGACCGCCTGTCGCGCTTGAGGGAGCTGTTGCGTACCGTCGGACTGTCTCTGGGCGGCGGGGTCGAGCCCGCGCCGTCCGACTATGCCCGGTTGGCGGCTCAGGTTCGAGGCCGGCCCGATGAGGCCATGCTGCAGACGGTCATCCTGCGTTCGATGCAGCAGGCGGTGTATGCCCCGGATCACCTCGGGCATTTTGGACTGGCTTATTCGGCGTATACCCACTACACCTCCCCGATCCGTCGCTATCCTGATCTGCTGACCCATCGCGTCATCAAGGCGCTGTTGAAGGGAAAGCGACATGCGCCCAGGCTCGAAACGAGTGATGATGAGGCAGCCGCAGGGTTCGACGATCGGGTGGCGGTCTGGCGACAGTTGGGGATCGTCTGTTCGACCCACGAGCGCCGAGCCGATGAGGCCTCGCGCGACGTCGAGGCGTGGCTGAAGTGCCAGTTCATGCGCGAGCGCGTTGGCGAGCAGTTCTCCGGGCGCGTAACGGGCGTCGCACCCTTTGGACTGTTTGTCACGCTCAACGATCTTTACGTCGAAGGCCTGATCCACGTCTCCGAACTGGGCGGGGAGTATTTTCAGTACAGCGAGGCCTCGCATGAGTTGCGTGGTGAGCGAACGGGACGGCGATTTCGACTGACCGATCCAATCGATGTCCAGGTCTCGCGGGTTGATCTCGAGGCTCGGCGGATCGAGTTCCGGATGATCGAATCACAACGTGTCGCGGCCAAACGGCTGGATTCGGGGGCGGGGGCGTCGATTGCGTCCGCAACACCGTCGAAGCGGCGTGCTGCGCCGGCCAAGACCGAGGCTGCGCGAAAGGCGCGATCTGAACGCCTGAGTGCGCGCGGTCGGAAAAGCACACCGGCCAAACACGGCAAGACGACAACTGCGTCACGGCGCAAACGGAAATAGCATGCAGGTTTCAGGATTTCATGCCGTCTTGGCGCGTTTGCGGCGCGCGCCCGAGAGCGTTCGGGAACTCTATGTCGATGTGTCGCGCAACGATCCGCGTATGCGGGAACTCCGGCGGTTTGCAGAGGGCGCCGGCTTGCGCCTTCTGGCAGTCGACGGTGCCCGGATTGACCGAATGTGCCCCGGTCGCAGACACCAGGGGGTGGTTGCATTTGTGGATCGAAATCTTCCTGCGATGTCCCTCGAGGAACTGCTTGCCCAGTCACCCTCGGTCGAGTCTTTGCTGCTGCTCGACGGCGTGACCGACCCGCGTAACCTCGGCGCGTGCCTGCGGGTCGCCGATGGCGCGGGCGTATCGGCTGTGATCGCACCCAAAGATCACTCATGCCTCCTCACTGATGCGGCAATTGAGACCTCGAGTGGCGCGGCGGAATCGGTGCCTTACATCATGGTGACCAACTTGTCCCGCGCGATCGATCAGATTCAGGACAGTGGCTTCCAGGTGATCGGCACAGCCGATGAGAGCGGCCAGGGCTTGTACGATCTGGACTTGTCCGGGCCGATTGCGTGGGTGCTCGGTGCGGAAGGGAAGGGGCTTCGCCGGCTGACGCGGGAGCGTTGCGATCAACTGGTGAGCATTCCGATGTGCGGCGCGGTCGAAAGCCTGAACGTTTCGGTCGCTGCGGGCGTCGTCCTCTATGAAAGCCTGCGTCAGCGTCGACGCTCCGCGGCCCGATAATCCCACGGGGCGACCGGATCGTTGAACTGCCAAAGGCCGAGTCGCCGCTGCCGGGCCTGGCTCTGCGCTGCACGATAGGCGTGGCGCTCACGCGGTGTCTGATCGGATTCGTACCGCGTGAAGTGCCAGGCCTGTCCGCGACTGACCATGAGCAGGCCAAGATCGGTTCCATCAAGCCAGATCCGCGCAACCTGACGGCCGTACGGGTCCGCCTTGATCGCTTCAATCTCCAGCGTCTGCTCGTTGACCAGTCGGCGAAGCGCCTCACGCGCCTGATCGGCATGAGGCTGGCCCTTTTCCGGCGCATCGATGGCAGCAATCCGGATCTTGCTTCGACGTCCGTCCTCGGCCCGTACCGTCATTGAGTCACCGTCGGCAACATGCTCCACCGTCGCTCTGAACCGGTCGGATGCGACCGCAACCGAAACGGCACAGTGGGCGATCAGCAGCGCAAGTCCAATCCTTCGCCGCATCGGGCCCCGAACAGACGGGTGCGCGTGGTTGGTGAATGGCGGCAGAGTCAGGAGGTTCAGAAGGGGGCTCATTTGTCAAAGGTCATTGAGGGTGAATCGCTTGACCCGAATCGGGGCGAAGCGATCGCTCGGATCGAGATTGTCCCGCAGTTTGCTCTGACGCATCGCCGGCCCTTCGATTCTCGTGCATCGTCAGTTTCGCCGAATCGAAACTCAGTCTCTCAAGTCGGTCGGCCAGACGAAGGAGCCTCAGATGAATGTGTCGACAGTGTGTACCAGAGAGGTGGTCAGTTGTTCGGGGCAGGCCAGTCTCCAGCGGGTTGCAGAGTTGATGCGCGCGCAGCATGTCGGTGCGGTCGTCATAACGACGGGCAACGGTCGACAGGGACGCCCGGTCGGCATCGTTACCGACCGGGATATCGTGATCGAGGCGGTGGCCACCGGCTTGCAAGCGGATGCCATCACCGCATCGGATGTCATTCGGGAGCCGCTCGTCCTGGTCAGCGAACAGGACAGTCTGCTCGATGCCATTCACCGGATGCGCAGCCGAGGCGTCAGGCGACTTCCGGTCACCAATGCTCGAGGCGAACTGACCGGTATCGTCACCCTGGACGACCTGCTGCATGCGCTTGCGCACGAGTTGTCGACGCTGGTGCGCGTCGCAGAGCATCAACCTGCGCAGGAGGCGCGGACCCGTCGTTGATGGGCGGAGAGCGCCAATCGCCGCGTGCCGAACGTCAGATCAGCGAGGCGTCCGGTCGGAGGTCGAACTCCCGGAACCTCGACCCGGTCGCAGGATGGTCCGGACGGTGTTCAAGTCAGCACGCAGGTCTTTGAGTGCTCCGTTCAGTGAGGCCGGCAGTCGTCGAAGCGCGCGGGCACGATGATGCAGAATCACCGCAAGCAGCGCGAGCAGCCCCGAGGTGATGGCCAGCGCGATCGGACGCCAGGCCGGCTCGATGGCGAGCAGCACCGCCAGATAGCCGCTCAGCAGGGCCAGACACGCGCACACTGCGGCTGCACCCGCCAGGCGGAACGCGCCCAACTGGTTGCTGGCCCAGTGCTGTGCGCCCTCCGCGATTGCCCGACTGCGTAGAACAGCCAGGCGAAGGGCTGCGCCAATGATGGACCGGATCAGGCCACGCATCGACGCGGACCGTAGCGCCCGAACCTGGGCTCAGCGGCGAGCAAGGAGGGCGCCAATCAGGAGCCCTGCTCCGGCCGCCACGCCCATCGACGTCCACGGGTGCACATGAACGTAATGATTGGCCCGCTCCGCACCATGGCGCGCCTGATCGACCAGCGCGTGCTCGCGTTCGCACACCTGATCGCGGGCCTGCCTGAGACCCGTCTCCAGCTTGTCCCGCATCGCAGCGAGATTCTCCGTACTGTCCTGGCGCGCAGCGCTGATCATCTGTTCGGCGTCGCGCATCAGCAGGCGGAGATCTTCCGCAATGCGGTTGCGTGCCAGTTGTGATTGGGACACATGCTCGTTCGAGTTCATGGGGCATTTCTCCAGGGGTGATCGATCATCTGAAAACGAGGACCGGAATCTTGGAATGAGTGAGGACCTTGTTGGTTTCGCTGCCCAGCACGAGTGCCCCGATCCCTCGGCGACCATGTGAGGCCATGAAGATCAGATCGCATTGACGCTCGGTGGCGACATCGATGATGGCGCGCCACGCCTGCTGGTGACGGATCGCAACCGAATCACAGGCGACCGACTCAGCGCGCGCAGCCCTTTCCGCGGCCCCGAGAATCGACTTGGCCGAGTCTTCGGTTGCCTTCATGAAATCGGCAAAGGCGGTCTGGCCGCCCGTCGGAAATTCCGCAAAAGCAGCCGCAACGTATTCCGGCATTGCATGGAGGAAAGTGACCCGAGCCCCCGCGTCGCGTGCGAAGGCGACGCCCTTCTTCAAGGCCTCATTTGAAAGCTCGGATCCGTCGGTCGGTAGCAGCAGATGCTTGAACATGGCGTGGTTCCCTCTTTATTGCGTTGGTGTCCTCTGATGCTAGCGGTCCGGGGGCGCGCATGATTGATCTGTGGCAATAGAAGCGCCGATGGGGCGGGCGTGCGGGTGTGTACTGCAGGGGATTGCCTGGCTCGGTACCCGCTGGCGCTGGCCTGAGCCGGGTCATTGAATACCGGTCCGACCTTGAGCGATCACATCGATGAGCAGGCGTTTGTTGATGCAACACTGTTGCAATTACGCGAATGCACTTGATTCAATTCAAGGTTCTGACGGCAAATCAGGGTTTCAACGTCTGTTTCAAATCGTTACAGAGCGTTGATTGACTGAAATCAAGGAGACACCCCCCCACGATACAGTCTGATGAACGCCACCGTGTTGCAAAAAGAAGCCCAAGGAGCCTCCCATGATCGATCAGAATCTTCAATCCACCGCGTCTGGCGTGCCCCCAGTCAGTGTGTTTGCATCGGCTGGGATCGAGTCCCTGAGCCGAAGCGCTGCACCGCGCTCGCCGATTCCGCTGCCCCCGGCGGTTGATGCCTTGCTCAATCGGGCAGGCGGGCAGAGACGCCGACTCAAGCGAGGCGATTACCTGTACCGGTATGGCGGCGAATTTACCGCGCTTTACGGGATTCATGCGGGCTCATTCAAAAGTGTCCTGCTGACCGAAGACGGGCGCGAGCAGGTCACGGGCTTTCACATGGCCGGCGAAATGCTCGGGCTCGATGGCCTGGGTGCGGATCACTACAACGGGGATGCCATCGCGCTTGAAGACGGCGAAGTCATCGAGATCGCACGAGACTCGCTCGAACTGCTCGTCCGTCATGAGCCGCTGCTGCAGCGCGAACTCTTCCGGATGCTTGCGAGCGAAATCCAGCGCGAGCGGGCATTGATGCTTTTGCTCGGGTCCATGCGCGCCGAGGAGCGCCTGGCCGCGTTCCTGCTCAATCTATCGCAACGCCTGGCGGCTCGCGGTTACTCCGCAACGCGCTTTATCCTGCGCATGACGCGCGAAGAGATCGGAAGCCTGCTGGGCCTCAAGCTGGAAACGGTCAGTCGGATTCTGTCCCGATTTCAGGCCGAGCGGATCATCCGGGTTCACAATCGTGAGATCGAGATTGCCGATATTGCACAACTTCGGTGTGTGATCGGTCGTAACGACGTTCGCAGGGAGGTCGCGGCGGCCTGAGGGCGATCGCTCGGCTGCACGTCAGGGCGGTGCGCGGCGAGGCGTCATGCGTCCGCACCGCGATGACGGGGGTCTAACGCTTGCCGAGAGCGTTGCGCAGCATCCTCGCAAGCTGTTCAAGCCGGTACGGCTTGCTGATCAACTCGATGCCTTGCGCGAGGGCGTCGCCCAGAGGGAGTGCGTGCGGTGCATAGCCCGAAGTCAGCAACACGGCCAAATGCGGACGCAGGTGCAGCGCCTGCCTCGCAAGCTCGACCCCGTTCATCGAGCCCTTCAGCACGACATCCGAAAAAAGCAGACTGACCTCCGGATGGTCTCGCAGGGTGTCGAGGGCCTGTTCGGCGTCGGCGGCATAAAGCGAGGGATAGCCTAACTGTCTCAGGAACTGCAAGGCCACTGCACCGACTTCCTGATCGTCCTCAACGACCAGGATCGTCTCGTCACCGCCCTCGATCCGCGCAGGCGCGTGTGCAATGGGCGGGTCGTCGGTCCGCTCAGCGGCGGGAAGATACAGCTTGACCGTGGTGCCAAGTCCGGGGGTACTGTAGACCTTCAGATGGCCGCCACTCTGCTTGGCAAAGCCATAGACCAGGCTCAGGCCCAACCCGCTGCCCTTACCCTGTTCCTTGGTTGTGAAAAAGGGCTCGAAGGCGCGGTTCAGGACCGCCTCGGACATCCCGCAGCCATTGTCGCTGATGGCGATCATCAGGTAACGGCCGGGATGTAACTCCAGTTCACGAGCGGCATACGCCTCATCGAGTCGGGCCACGCTGGCCTCCAGGGTGAGCCGGCCCCCTTGCGGCAGGGCATCACGCGCATTTACTGCAAGATTGAGCATCGAGGTGTCGAGCATGCCTGGATCCGCGAGCGCGAACGGGAGGTCCGGGTCACAATGCGTGATGACCTCAATATTGGGACCCAGCGTCCGTCCGAGGATCTCGGACATCGAGATCAGCCACTGATCGATTGCAATGCCTCGGGGCTGTAGCGTTTGCCGCCGTGCGAAGGCCAGGAGCTTGCGGGTCAGGTCGGCGCCCCGCGCAGATGCGCGCATGGCCGGACGGATCAGTGCCTTGAGCGAGGCGTCGCTGGCGAGCCGGTCTTCCAGGATCTGAAGATTGCCTGAGACCACGGTCAGCAGATTGTTGAAATCGTGCGCGACGCCTCCGGTCAACTGTCCCAGCGCTTCCAGGCGTTGCGACTGGAACAACTGTTCTTCGGTGAGCCGTCGCGCCCGGGAGGCGGCCAGCGTGTTGGCGATGGACTGAACGAAGGGGATTTCGTCTCGGGGAAAGGCGCCCTTGACCGCACTCGCGGCCAGAATCATCCCCAATCCGCTCGCCCCCCCGGGGATCGGGCAACACAGCGCCGCACTCAGGCCGGCCTCGTTCAGCAGTTTCTGCAGTGTACCGTCCTCACTGGACAAACCATCCGTCCAGCAAAGGGGTTGATGTTCGTCCGGTTTGGCGTACAGGATCCGGCCCAGGACGGTTCTGAGGAGCTCCGGTGGGCAGGCCGGACCCAGCTTCCCGCCCGGCTCGGGAAGCAGTTGCGCGCCCTCGACATCGAGCCGACAGATCATGACCTGAGAGGCGTGCAAGTGGTCCACCACGAGCTGGCAGGCCTTGCGATTGAGTTCTGCGGCATCCTGCGTCCGGATGGCGAGGTACCCGAAATCGGCGATCGCTTCCGCGCGCAGCGCGCGCTGGAGGGTATGTTGAGCGCGTCTGAGTGCGGCCACATTGCGGATCGTTGCGCAGACAACGGTTTCGCCCGCGATGGTCAGGGGGCTGAGGCTGATCTCGACCGGGAGCTCTCCACCCTCCGCGTGGCGCGCGAGCAGGATCTGATTGAGACCCATCGGGCGGGGGCTGGGCGCTGTTCCATAGCGCTGGCGGTGCTGGATGTGTGCCGATCGCAGGCGTTCGGGCAGGAGATGCTCGACCTTCATCCGGTGAAGGGTCGGAATGTCATAGCCAAAGAGGCGCGCGCACTGCTCGTTTGCGAGCAGGATCGTACCGGTCGAGTCGGCAATCAGCACGGCATCGGGCGTGCCGAGGAAAATACTTTCGTAAACGCCCGGGGTCTGGGCCAGCGCGCCCTCGTTGAGGTCGTTCATCGCACACTGACCTTGGGCGAGAACAGATAGCCGATCCCGCGCACCGATCGAATACGACTGCTCTGTGAATGGTCGCGGTCGATCTTTCGGCGCAGGCGCCCGACCTGGACGTCGATCGCCCGATCGAAGGGACCGGCCTCGCGATGGTGCAATCGGCCCATCAACTGAT
>JBDLRB010000022.1:0-2564 GCA_039800205.1 Pseudomonadota bacterium
CACAACTGGATCGTGTTGATTACAGCGACACCAGCACATGGCGCAAGATTAACGGCATCGCTGGCAAGACCTATGTCTTCAAGGGCCTCACCGCCAGCCTCGATCTGGGCGTTGAAAACTATGAGGACACCAGTCGCTGGCTAGGGCTCGACCTCGATGAGTTCGTAGATACGGCTGCAGCCGCCGCCGAAGCGGTTGGTGCGCTCGCAGGCTCGGAAAAGGCAAAGGACTCCGGTGGCGCATCGGCCTTCGGCGGCCTGGTCGTGCGCAATGACGTTCGAAGCGACGTGGTCTCGTCGGTGCAAGGCTTCGAGATCACCGTCACAGGCGATGTTTCGGTCACGGCGACCGGCTCGTCCGTGATCCTTGCCCGCGACACGAGCGTGGTCGAGGCCCAGGCCACGGGCGTCAATGTGGTGGTCGCAACCAATACCGTGCTCGGTGAGGTCAATGCATGGTTGCGCGACAACACGGTGCACACCACGGCCGATTCCGACCCTTCGCTCAAGCCTGAAGATCGACAGGCGGGCGATCTGAAGGTGAAGGCGGACAACACAGCCTTCATCCTGGCCGAGCTTGACAGTTCGGTCAAAGCCTCCACTTCGGTGGGCGTGGTGCTCGCCTTCAATACCATCGGCTATGCGCCGCAGAACGTCCTCTTCAACGTTCTCGACGGTGTGCTCGGAACCAGTCTCGCGGGCATGGACTCGCTGAAAACGGTCGCTCGGATCGATGAAACACCGATTGAAGTTGATGGCTCTCTGAGCGTATCGGCTGGCTCGACAGGTCAGATTCAGGCGCTGATCAGCAACTCGGCGCTTGCGCTCAACGTCAGCAAGTCGGGTGCGAGCAACTCCATCAGCGTTGCCCCGGTCGTGGCAGTGAACAAGCTCGCCTCCGAAGTTCAGGCGAAGATCGACCAAACCGACTCGGTCGTGACCCGTGACGACATCACGGTTCATGCAAATGACAGCGCTCGCATCCAGTCCGAGGTGGCTGCGAGCGCGATCGGTATCGCGGCGAGCACCACCTCGGACAGCAAAGCCGTATCGGTCGGATTGAGTCTGACTCGCAACGATGTACAGAGCGATGTCAGCGCATTCATTCGCGGCAGGGGAGCCGACGCCCCGGCCCAGATCACCTCGAACGAAGGATCGATCTCGATCGAGACGCAGCGCGGGGCGTCCATTGCGGCCAATGGTCGGGCCACTGCGGTCGCTGTGGCGGCGAGCCTCAAGGGCGGCTCCACGGCGGTCTCGGGCGCGGGCACGCTTGCTCAGAACCGCACCATGGGTGATGCGCAGGCTTTCGCGCAATGGGTCAATCTGACGACCGAGGCTGAGCTGCCGCCTGCCGGGTCAGCCAGCACATCATCCACCGCTGAAAGCGCTGCACCGGCTTCGACAACGCAGCTGCTGCCAGCCGATGCGCGCATGCCCGGCGATGTGACCATCCGTGTTCAGGACGACACGCTGATCGATGCGTATCTCCGGTCGGTTGCGGCCTCGGTGTCGGTGGGGCTAGGCGGTTCTGCCACTGCGGCTGCGATCGGTCTGTCAGTGGCCCGCAATCTGATCGGACAAGCGCCTCAGACTGTGCCCTTTGACCTCAAGGCCTCCCAGTACAGCAAACCTGCGCTGCTAAAAGAGCTCACCAAGGGGAAACGGGTCCTGCACGACACCGCCTCAACCGGTTCGAGTGTCTATGAGTATCTGGGATCCGATCTGAAGGATGACAAGGGCATCGACCTTGTCAATCAGAATTACTCGGACACCAAGCTGTGGCGGATCGTGTCTGATTCTGAGTCCTACGACTTCAAGGCTTCCTCATACCGCAAAGCCGAGCTGCTGAAAAAGCTCGCCAAAGGGCAACTTGTCCAGCACGACACCGCGTTGCTCAGCCGGGATATTTATGAGTACGTGGGTCCCGAGCTGAACGACGACGAGGGCATTGACCTCGTCAATCAGAACTACTCGGATGAAAGTCACTGGCGGCTCGTAAGCTACATGCCCCGCGTGGCGATCACCCAGGCGCAGATCCTCGACGGATCGGTGACCGCGACGGGCGAATTGACGATCGAGGCGGCGAGCAGTTCCCAGATCAAGGCCCGGGTCCTGGCTGCAGCGGTAGCAGTGGGCGCGAGCGGTAGCGGTGGCAGCGCGATGAGTCTCAGTGCGGCCGGCGCCTATGCAGAGAACCGGATGGTTGCGAGCCTGCTCGCGGGCGTCGACGCGGACGACACGACGCTCTCGCGACTGTCTGCCAGGCGAATCTCGGTGCTCGCGGACAGCAAGGCCAGCATCGATGCCGTGACCGGTGCGGCAGCGCTTTCGGGCTCGTTTGCCGGGACGGGTGGAGCCACCACGGTTGCGGTTGGACTATCGCTCGCCTTCAACAGTATCGACGTCGATGTCAAAGCCGATGTGAACAAGGCGACGCTCACGGCGGCTGACGGCAATATCGATATTCGCGCCCTGTCGACGGGCACCGACCGCTACACGCTCGATGCGGCGCGTCTCAAGCAGGCGGGCCTCACTGCCACGACAATGGATCTGCTCGCGCAG
>JBDLRB010000023.1:0-2812 GCA_039800205.1 Pseudomonadota bacterium
CGCTGCAGCTTCGAGAGAAACCTCGTGACCCACGTCGATGAGGGCGGTACCACCCTCGGCCACCGCCTCAGCCGCCGCGCGTACGCCCTCCTCAGGAGGACGGCAGATCAAGGAGACATCATCGAAAACGCCCGGGCGCCCGGCCTCGACCCACGCCTGCAAACCATCGTTCGAGGATGGAGCGGTATCCACCAGCACCAGATGCTCATCGCGCCAGAGCAACTCGCCCGCGAGCGCGGCGACCAGCGCCGTTTTGCCGGCGCCGGGTGGACCCATCACGGCGACGGTGCGACCTGGTCGACTGAAATGTTTGAGGGGCGGCGGCCAAACCAGCCGCAGGTGACGGTGGGCTTTCATGCCACAAGCGTGGCGGGGCAGCGGATCATTGGGTGAGGCGGCCGCCCCCGCCGCAGCGTCAGTCGCGGGTGCTCAGGCGCTCGTTGCGTTCGGCCACGTAGCGGCAGGTATCGCAGTCACTGGCCGACGCCGGGATCTTCCGCCCTGTGTAACAAGCGACCGCCCGCGCGATGCAGTCATCGACCCAGCCGCAGTCGCCCTCATACGCAATGAGGGTAGTCTCGAAGCGCATCCGGCCGAGGCCGGCCTCGTAGAACCCGCCCTGCTTGTCGCCATTGACGTACAAAAAATAGCCGATCGGACTCACCGGGAACCCCGCGGACCGAAACAGCCACTGGTAGATCTCCATCTGGCGCTTGTAGCCCTCGCCGAAGCCGCCCTCGAGATCGGGGGTGCCCTGCTTCGAGGTCGATTTGTAATCGACGATGTGCAGCTGCCCGCTTCCCAGGTGCTGCCAGATATCGTCGATGGCACCGTAGATGGTGGCGCCCGTGGCAGCGTGCGCCACACGCAGGCCCTTGAAGTTGCTGCGCCAGGTGTCGAGCTCGGGATGCGCGTAAGCCCGCACCTTAAGGCCCTCACGTTCCCAGATCGGGTGCGATTGCCCCTGCTGGCGGACGGCGTCGAACTCGTTTTTCAGCAGTGCATCCGTGGCTACGGCGAGCGTGAGCGGGATCCTCGACAGCGCCTTCAGGCCCTTTCGGCGATGCAGATAGAAACATCGCGGGCATTTGATGAACTCCTCCAGCGCAGTGCGCGAGAGCGCAGGCGGGGATCCCTCGGGCGATGTCTTGCGCTTGGGCATGGGTTAGGCAATCAAAACCTCCGCTGGAATGCCGAGCTCCTCGTGCAACCTGCGAATCATCGCCAGCGTGAGGGGACGCTTGCGGTTCAGCACCTCGTAGACCCGGTTACTCTTGCCGATGATCGGCTCCAGATCCTTCACAGTAAGACCGCTTTGTTCAATCCGAAACTTAATAGCCTCTATTGGGTCAGGCGTACCAATCGGAAAGTGCTTCGCCTCATAGGCCTGCACGAGGGTAGTGAGAATATCCAAACGATCCCCCGACCGCGTGCCCGGATCAGGGTCGTCCTCTATCAGCGCTGAAATTTCTTTCAGCGTGGCTTTGTAATCTGCTTTGGTGCGAATAGGGCGGATGTCCATGTGTGCTCCGTGGCAATTTAGGTCAGTTCAACGGTTGCCGCGTCGATCGCGTCGTACTGCTTGTGAGTGCCAATAAACTTCACGTAAATGATCTGCAACTTGTATGAGATGGCTACAACCAACCGGTAGTCGTTACCCTTTATGTTGAAGACAGCCCGCCGATTCTTGAGGATGCTCGCGTTACGATATTGTTCCTTGATATCCGCCGGCTTCGCCCAAGACGCCTTGGTTGCTTCCTCGTACCAGGCCTTGAGCGGCTGTTCGGCATCGGGATGCCGCCCCCAGAATGTCCGCAGGGTCGATACCGCAATAACTCGCATAGGACTCAGCATAGTCCCAGTTTGGGACTATCACAAGGGGACATCACGTTCCAAACTTCTCCACGCCACAGCCGAGTCCTCAGCCTTCGGAATCAAGGCAACCGCGTCGCCCACGCACGCTGTTGACTCGCCCGGCATCCGGCCCCAGCCTGCACCCTTCTCCCCAAGCGAGCCCCCCTATGCGATTCAAACCCTGTCTCTCGGTAGATGACGTCGGCGAGATCGCCGCAGCCTGCCGCGCAGCAGCGGCCACGATGGGCATTGCTGTCACCATCGTCATCAGCGACGACGGCGGCCACGTGCTGCGTCTCGACCGGCTCGAAGCGCGGGTGTCGACCCTGGAAGCTGCCTTGGGCAAGGCGCGTACCGCAGCCATCACGCGCACGCCCACTTCGTCGCTCGCAGAGCGGGTGCAGACCATGCCGGGCCTGCTCACCATGAGCCTGACGCCCATCGGCGGCGGCGTGCCGCTGATGATCGGCAGCGACTGCGTGGGTGCCATCGGCGTCTCCGGTGGGACCCCGCAGCAAGACGAAGAGATCGCGAACGCCGGAGCCCGCCTCCTCAGCACGGTTAACGCGGGCTGATGGACTCCGCCTTCGATCTCGCTGCGCAGTGAACCGTTCGCCTTTCGGCCATCGACCGTCGCGCAGTCGTACATCAGGGCGTCGTCCGAGCGGCGAATCATGACGCCATTGGTCGGGATCGCCGAGGACCACGTGCCCCGCTTGTTGCGGAAGGTGCATTGCCCTTCGGACCCGTCAGAGAAATTCACCTGAATCGGGACCATTGGGTCGTTCACGATGGTGGCGCACCCCGAGAATTTTGACCATACATCCTCCGGTTGATGTGTTCTTTGAAACCGATCATTCCGGAGTAGATAAACCCAACGGCGGATCAAATAGTGACCCGACGAGTAGTGAGCCGATCTAGAGCGGGTCTCTATGGCGTCGGCTTTGACGGGAATTCG
>JBDLRB010000024.1:0-4016 GCA_039800205.1 Pseudomonadota bacterium
CCCCGAGAACCGCCAAGGCATCGGCGACGCACGAACCCGCAGCCAGGCGAAGACGCCGGCCCTCAATGGGAACCGCGCGCACGTCGCCCGGATCGACCGGTTCACGGACCAACGCCCGCCAGACGACGTTTACCTCGATCTGCTCGGTGCTCAAGGGATCACTCACTCCACACCGTACAGCGAATCGGCGCGGCGCACGAACGAATCCACGAAGGTTCCCGCGATGTGGTCGAACACCGGCGCAAGCACTTTTCCCAGGAGGCCCGCAAACTCGTAGTCGAGTTCGAACTCGACCCTGCACGCATCCTCACGAAGTTTCACGAACCGCCACTGACCCTGCAGCTTGCGGAAGGGACCGTCCGCCAGATCCATCGTGATGGACTCCGGCGGAACATTGCGATTCAGCGTGGAAAACTGCTGTCGGATGCCCCGATAGTTGATCTGTACGCTCGCCTCGATCAGCCCGTCCGCACGCGTTCGGGCATGGCTACCCGAGCACCAGGGCAGAAAGTGCGGATAATGGTCGATCCCCGCGACAAGCTCGAACATTTGCTCGCACGAGTGAGGCAGCAAGACCGATCTGGAAACTCGGGGCATGGTTTCACGTGACAAACGAAGGCCCGCATTTTCTCATGAGCATCGTTCAGAACAAAAAAGCGTTACACGACTATTCGATCGAGGAACGATTCGAAGCCGGCCTGGTGCTCGAGGGCTGGGAGGTCAAAGCGATCCGGGCGGGCCGCGCACAGCTGAAGGAAGGCTATGTCATCGTCCGCCAGGCCGAACTCTTTCTGATCGGGGCCCACATCACCCCGTTGCCCGAGGCCTCAACTCACATCCACCCTGACCCGACCCGGACACGAAAGCTTCTGCTGCGCGCCGAAGAGATTCGCAAGTTGATCGGCAAGGTCGAGCGCGCCGGTTCCACCCTCGTGCCGCTTGATCTCCACGCCACCCGCGGTCGGGTGAAGCTCGCGATGGGGCTGGCCAAAGGCAAGAAACAGCACGACAAACGGGCCGCCGAACGCGACCGCGACTGGCAGCGTGAACGGTCGCGCCTGATGAAGACCACAAACAAGAACTGAACGCACTCGCGGTGGGCCCGCTGTATGCCGCCCACCGCGCGCCGTGTCAGGCGACGTCCTGAATCGCGAGCCTATGCCAGGTGGGCACCACCGTATCCGGGTTCAGAGAAATGGACGCGATCTCACGGGCCATGAGCCACTGCGCCAGATCCGGGTGGTCCGAAGGCCCCTGCCCACAGATGCCCACGTACTTGCCCGCGTGTCGACACGCGTCGATGGCCATCTCGAGCAGCCGCTTGACTGCGGGGTCCCGCTCATCAAACGCCTCGGCAACGAGACCGGAATCACGATCGAGTCCCAGCGTCAGCTGGGTCAGGTCGTTGGATCCAATCGAAAAGCCGTCGAAATGCTGCAGGAACGCGTCGGCCAGCACCGCGTTTGAAGGGAGTTCGCACATCATGATCACACGCAGTGCGCCCTGCCCGTCGGCCCGCCCGCCCTCGCCCCGGCGAAGGCCATTTTCGGCCAGCAGCGCGATGACCCGCTCGGCCTCGCCGACGGTTCGAACAAAGGGCACCATCAACTCGACATTGGTGAGCCCCATCTCGGTTCGGACCCGGCGAAGCGCCTCGCATTCGAGATCGAAGCAATCGCGAAACCCGGGCGCCAGATAGCGCGAGGCCCCGCGAAAGCCCAGCATGGGGTTTTCCTCTTCCGGCTCATAGCGCGAGCCCCCCACCAGTTTGCGATACTCGTTCGACTTGAAGTCGGAAAGCCGAACGATCACGGGCTTGGGCCAGAACGCTGCGGCGATTGTGGCCACGCCCTCGGCCAGTCGCTGGACGAAAAAGTCCCGTGGCGTCGCGTGGCCCCGCGCAACGCTCTCGACGGCCTTGCGAAGGTCGACATCGACGTTCGGGTAGTCGAGAATGGCCTTGGGGTGGACACCGATGTTGTTGTTGATGATGAACTCGAGCCGTGCCAGACCGACCCCATGATTGGGCAGACCGGCAAATTCGAAGGCAAGCCGCGGGTTACCCACGTTCATCATGATCTTGACCGGAATCTCGGGCATTTCACCGGATTCGACCTCGGTGATTTCAGTCTCGAGCAAACCCTCGTACACAAAGCCGGTGTCGCCTTCTGCACAAGACACCGTCACCAGCATCTCATCGCCCAGGCTTCGGGTGGCATCGTGACAACCGACGACGGCTGGTATGCCCAGCTCGCGCGCGATGATCGCCGCGTGGCAGGTTCGCCCTCCGCGGTTGGTGACAATGGCTGACGCGCGCTGCATCACGGGCTCCCAGTTGGGATCCGTCATGTCGGTGACCAGCACGTCGCCCGGCCGAACCCGCTCCATTTCAGAGGCGTCCATGATCACGCGGACCGGACCCGCTCCAACCTTTTGTCCGATCGCACGGCCGGAAGCCAGCACCTCGGTTCGGCTTTTGAGCGCATAGCGTTGCTGAACCCGACCCTCCTGCTGCGACTTGACCGTCTCGGGACGCGCTTGAAGGATGTAGAGACGACCATCCAGTCCATCGCGGCCCCACTCGATGTCCATCGGACGACCATAGTGTTGCTCGATGATCTGACCGTAGCGGGCCAGCTCGATGACCTCCGCATCGCTCAGCGAGTAGCGGTTGCGAAGCTCGTGGGGCGTATCCACAGTGCGCACCATCCGACCCTCGCCGTGCGCGAACTCCATGCGGATCAGTTTCGAGCCAAGCTCGCGCCGAATGATGGGCAGTGCCGCCACACCAATCATCGGTTTGTGAACGTAAAACTCATCGGGGTTCACAGCCCCCTGGACGACCGTTTCACCCAAGCCCCAGGCACTGGTAATGAAGATGACGTCCCGAAAGCCCGACTCGGTATCCATCGTGAACATCACCCCGGAGCTGCCCAGATCGCTGCGCACCATCTGCTGAACGCCCGCGGACAAGGCGACCTCGGCGTGGGTGTATCCCTTGTGCACGCGGTAGGCGATCGCGCGATCGTTGTAAAGCGATGCGAAGACGTGCCGGATATGTTCGAGCACCGCTTCGATGCCGGTGACGTTCAGATAGGTTTCCTGCTGACCCGCGAAGGAAGCGTCGGGCAGGTCCTCCGCGGTGGCGGACGAACGCACCGCCACCGGCAGCATCGCATCACCCCCCTCGGTCATACGCGCATGCGCATCACGGATCTCGGCTTCCAGTGCTGCCGGCATGGGCGACGCGACAATCCAGCTGCGAATGTCGGCACCGCAGGCGGTCAAGGCCTGCACATCGTCGACGTTCAGGTCGCGCAGCCGCCCCTGAATGCGGTCGGCCAGTCCATCATGGCGAAGAAATTCGCGAAACGCATCGGCGGTGGTTGCGTAGCCGCCCGGCACGCGAACGCCGGCCGCCGACAACTGGCTGATCATTTCGCCGAGTGATGCGTTCTTGCCGCCGACAGCATCGACGTCGCTCATGCGCAAATGCGCAAGCGGGACGACACGGCGCCCGATTGAAGCGTTCATGGGAAAGGTCCTGACAGAGTTGGAATGCGTTCGCGACAAAATCGCTCGAGTCGGGGTCCGACCGATCAGCCAGACTTCGACTCCAGCCCTCTGGGCGCGGCGCTCCTGCAGGAAACCTTCCATTGTACCCCCGCAGTTTGGGCGGCCGACGATCGCGGCCCTGTGAATTCGGGCCGGAACGTGCACAATGCCCGATGCAGGACGCACGAGGGGTTCGCCTCGCCGATTTCGCTACCCGGACAGACCGCCATGCCCTCCACTTCACCCGATGGCCAGCATGATCGCACCGTGTTCTATGTCTCCGATGGCACCGGCATCACTGCTGAAACCTTCGGGCATGCGCTCCTGACCCAATTCTCGACGGTGCGGCTTCGTGGCCAACGCCTCCCCTTCGTCGACTCGGCCGATAAAGCCCAGGAGGCCGTCACCCGGATCAACCGCCAGGCACAACTTGACCGGCATCGCCCGCTGGTCTTCAGTAC
>JBDLRB010000025.1:0-22501 GCA_039800205.1 Pseudomonadota bacterium
TGGCTTGACACCGGATTTTGAGTGTATGACCAAGCCGCATAAGATCCAGGAGTAGTCCTGTCTTCAAAACCAGAAAACGGAGGAGCGAGCATGAAGCGATTTAAGACCTTGATTCGGGCGACCGCCTGGGCTGTGGCATTGGGTGCGGTGCCGGTCGGTGTCTCTGCTCAAGCCCTGCAATTGTCAATGGGGGGCTCGACCACAACGACGCCTTTCTTTGCCTACTATTCGGCCATTGCGCGCACCATCTCGGAAAACGACCCTGGACTCAACGTGTCGGTTGTGTCCTCCGGTGGGTTTGCGGCCAACGCCCGACAGATGATCAGCGGCCAGATGGCTTTTGGTGGGATGTCGCCGGATCTGATTGAAGACGCAGAAGGCGCGGCCAAGCCGTTCAAGGATTTTCGCGTGCTCTGGTGGGCGGTCCCTGCGGTGCAGCACATGGTGGTGCGCGCGGACAGCGGTGTCAAGACGCTCGCCGATCTCAATGGCAAGTGCTTCCATGCGGGCATGCGGGGTTCGTCGTCCGAGAAGAACATGCTCCGGATCATCAAGGCCCTCGGGTATACGCCCCAGCATTACCCGGCCGATGCCATGGATGCGATCAATGCGATCCGGACAAACCGTTGCCTGGGTCAGTCTCGATCGGGCGGGCCCCGGGGCGTTGACTCGAACACGGCCGAGCTTGCGCTGACCGTGCCCTTGCGTGCACTGGGTTATACCGATGACGAGATGACGAAAATCCGCAAGGTGATTCCGTGGATGAGTTTTCGCGAAGTGCCGGCCGGTGCGCTGGGCGGACCGTACAAGACGCATGAGCTGATGGTCGGTTTTGCCACAACCACGCGTATGACGCCCGAGATCGCATACCGAATCGTGAAGGCCATGCACGCGGGCATACCGAAGCAGCGCGAGGCGTATGCCCCCCTGAGGGAAGCCGATGTGGTTGGCAATACCATGTCCGTGGGCGGCGTGAAACTTCACGCGGGCGCGGTGCGTTTCTATCGTGAGATCGGGGCCAAGATCCCCGCCGCCTTGATCCCGGCCGAGGCGCGCTGAAGCCTCAGGGCAGGGCGCTCAGATGGCGTCGGCGGCGGGGGGCTCGCCCGGGGGTGAGTCCACCGTGGATGCAGGACGGTTGACGGGCGGGCGTCGCCAGGCGGTCGGTCTGCTGACCGGCTGCCTGCTTGTTTTTTTGTGTGTCACCACATTCGTCGGGCAGTTGCCCAACATTCAACAGCGCAATATCGCGATCACGCTTGTCCTGCTGATCGGGTTGATTGCCCTGCCGGCTGGCCGTTCGGCCCGTCAGACCGTGCCCTGGTACGACTGGGCCATGGCGCTCATCCTGATCGTCTCAGGAATCAATCTCCATCTGAAGTACTGGGCAGTGATGGAGACCCCCGAAGACGCGATCACCCATTTCGAGCTGATCTCGGGCATGCTCGTCGCCGCAATCACGGTCGAGGTTTCCCGCCGCGCCGTCGGTCTGTCCTTTGCGGTACTGGTCGCGCTGGCCGTGGCCTATGCGCTGTTCGGCAATCTCCTGAGCGGACGCATGGCCCACGCAGGCATTGCGTGGCCTGTTCTTGCTGAGTACGTTTATCTCAGTTCGGCTGGCCTCTGGGGGCCGTTGACCGACTCGTTCGTGACCTTGATTTCACTCTTTTGCCTGTTCGGCGCGCTGATGATGAATACCGGCGTGGGCAGCGCGATGATGGATGTGGCGATGCTTGCAGCCGGCCGGTATACGGGCGGTGCCGCCAAGATTTCAGTGCTCTCTTCGGCGATGGTCGGCACCATCACAGGCTCATCGGTGACCAACGTGGCCATGACGGGCCAGTTCACGATTCCGATGATGAAGCGCCTGGGCTACAAGCCGGCGGTGGCGGGTGCGGTCGAAGCGACTGCGTCCTCCGGGGGGCAGATCACGCCCCCTCTGATGGGCGCGGGGCTGTTTCTGATGGCCGAGTTCCTGAATCTGCCCGTCACCACCATCATGCTGGCTGCGCTCATTCCAGCCTTGCTGTTTTATGTCGGCGTATTTGCCAGCGTTCATTTCGACAGCGCGCGCGACGGCGTCGGGCGTGTGCCGGCGAGCGAGCTTCCGGATCCGGCACGGCTGCGTGATCCGCTTGTCATCGTGCAGGTCCTGCTGCCGTTCGTGGTTCTGATCGGCATGATCGTGACCGGCTGGCCAGTGTCGTGGGCTGTTCTGGCTGCGAGCGCCGCCATTGCGCTGTCGCATCTGGTCGTCGCCCGTAGTGGGTCCGAACTGCGTCGCCGTCTGGCCGAACTCTGGGCGGCCCTGCTCGAGACCGGGCCCGCGATGGTGACGCTGGGCGCTTTGATTGCGGCCGCCTCGCTACTGGTTGGTCTGATCGATCTGACGGGTGCGGGCGTCAAGTTCACCGAGGTGATCCTGCGTTGGGGGGATGGCGGTCTGGTTCTGACGCTGATCCTGTCCGCTCTGGTGATGCTGGTCCTTGGCATGGGTATGCCGACGACAGCGGCCTATGTCCTGGCCACTGCCGTGATTGTCGTGGCGCTCCAGAAGGTCGGTTTATCCCCACTGCAAGCGCATATGTTTGCCTTTTACGTCGCAACGCTGTCGGCTCTGACACCGCCGGTGTGTGCGGCCGTCTTCGTCGCGGCCGGCATTGCGGGGGCCCCGTGGACCGAGACGGCCTGGCATACGGTTCGACTTGCGTTGATCAAATATCTTTTGCCCTTCATCTTCGCACTGCATCCGCCCTTGCTCATGGAGGGCAGCGTCGGATTGGTTGTCATCACATTGATTGTCGCGATCGTGGGCACGGTGATGTTGAGCTCCGCTCTGTCCGGATGGCTGGGCGGGCCCCTCCATGGTGTGCTCCGCGGCGTGCTTCTGGCAGCCGCGCTGTTCGTCCTTTATCCGGAGTGGCGTACGAGTCTGTTGGGGCTGAGTGTTGGGGCGGCCGTCTGGTTTTACCGGTGGCGTCATCCCGTTCGTCACTGAGGGGAGGCGCCGGGGCTGACCGGGTCCGTCCGGGCTCCGCTCAGCGCGCTTCCGGCCCCGCACCGCGGGGCTGCCCTCCTCGAACCGCGGCGCCGGGGCGTACGCAAACTCGGCCCTCCGGGCCTCAGACAGTGCGCCCGCCTGATCCGTCGCCGCCCGCTTCTCGTCGGCTCGCGCGATTCGCTCGCCGGACAGACCCGGTCCGCCTTGGGGGCGCGTACTCGGTGCCGCGCGGTGCGTCTCATCGGCCCGGGCGCCTCATCACCGCCGACCCGAACTCGTGTCGGGCAGCCAGTCAATCGATCGGCGAGTCGGATCGATCGGCTGGGCGTCAAAGCCCTTGAGTCCGTCTTCACCGTATCCGCGAGGCGTAATGCCTGGCACCCTTCTTTCGCCCCCCGTCCCGGGGGTCCACAGGCGTACATCCCCCCGCTGAAGAAAGTAGGGGTCGTGTCCGATACTGTATCCGTCGTGCACCGGTGCGGCCTCGATGCCGATCGACTTGAGGCGCAGCAGCGCACCCGGCCGCTCCAGGTCTCGGCTCAGTTCGTCAATGCTGTGAAAGCCGGCCTGGTTCAGGCGCCTGGTTGCGCGGTCGTCCTGGATCGCCACAATCCATTCACGGTCCGCGCAACGTGCTCGGACCAGACGCCGATCGGTGCTGGTGCTGGCGCCAAAGGACCAGGGGTCCGCATGACCGGTGCGTCGTGGTGGTGAGCCGTTCAACCGAGTCAAGGCAGCCTGGCACTCGTTGATGCGGATGAGAGGCTCGTAGAGCGCAAGATCGATCCAGCGTCCGACCCCGGTCCGATCGACATCGCGCTCGTGCAGCACTTCCGCAATACCCAGGACCCCGGCAAGCCCTGCCGCCGTGTCGGCGAGGCTGAATCCGACATGAAGCGGGAGCCCATCCGGTTCGCCGGTCAATGCGACCACACCCGAGAGGCCCTCTGCGATCTTTCCAAATCCAGGCCGCTGGGCATAGGGACCGGACTGTCCGAAGCCCGAAATGCTGAGCATGACCAGACGTGGATTACGCTGCCGCAGCACCTCCCAGCTCAGACCGAGTCGTTCCATGACACCCGGACGGTTGTTTTCGATCAACACATCGGCACGCTCAATCAGTTTCAGAAAACCGGCCCGATCGTCCTCTTGCTTGAGGTCCATGACGCACAGCCGCTTCGCACGGCTGGCAACCCCCCACCAGAGCGGTACGCCCTGGTCGCGCAGTCCCATGTTGCGGAGCGCGTCGCCCTCTGGCCGCTCGATCTTGATGACTTCTGCGCCCAGGTCCGCGAGAAGACTGGCCGCGAATGGGGCTGCGATCACGCTGCCCAGCTCGATCACTCGAAGTCCCGTGAGCGGAAGGGGTACGGGCTCCGGGCTGGGTCCTGCCTCAGATGGAGAATGTAACGGGGTTGCGGACAACGAATGGTCGTGCTGTGCCGTGGGGGCATCCGAGCAGACGGCCGCTGCCAGGATCCAGGGCGGTATGCCGCGATCGATTGCTCCAAGAATCGTCTCATTGTCTGCGCCAGCGTGGGCGCCGCCTCGCCAGACTTTTCCTGCGGGCGGCGTCATCCGCGGAATGGGCGAGGGCATGATCGGCATGTGCTCGTCGGTCATCTGTTCGACGAAGGTCCCGCGTTGTGCGAGGTGAGGGTCCGCCAGGACCGTGGAGGCGTCATCGATGGTGCCCACGACTGTATCGGCCGCCCGCATCTGATCGATCACCTCCCGTCCACTGCGGCCCGAGATCCAGGCGGCAATCAGCGCCTCAAGTTCGTCCATGTGATCGCGCCGGGCTTGAGCGCTTGAGAATCGCGGGTCGCTCCTCAGTTCGTCTCCGCCGATCAATCCCAGCAACCGATCAGCGACGGAGGCGGTCGCCGCTGAAATGGTCAGCAGGGTGTCGTCTGCCGCTCGGAAAATGTTGCCGATATTTGAATTCATCGGGAAGCGATTGCCGTTTCGGAGCTCGGCGCGTCCTTGGGCCTGCGCGACGGGAATCTGCCACTCGATCATCCGCATTAAGGCCTCGTGGAGGGCGAACCGTAGGGGCTTGGGCAATCGACCCGATTGACGGGCGGCTCGCCGCTCGAACAAAGCACTGGCTGCGGCCAGCATTGCGGTCGTATGACTGGCAAGAGGAATTTCGGGCATTCCGGGCGCCCCCTCGGCGAATCCCGTGAGAGCCATGACGCCGGAGGCCGCCTCTGCGAATTCGGGTGCAGTGCTCCAGGGCCAGTCCGTCGGCCGGTCCGCTCCGGTCGGAAGGATCAAAAGGTCCTGGGGGGGACGACTCAGGTGTGCGCAAGCTTGTTCGAGCCATGCGATCGGTCGATCTCGGACGACGAGGTCGCAGTCAGTGAGGAGGGTGGTCAGCGTACTGACACGATCCGGATCGTCGAAATCGATGAGGACCGAGAATTTGTTTCGGGCGATGATGGGCCACCAGACTTTTTGCACGGCGTCCGGCCCCAGGCGCCTGAGCGCGCTGCCCCCAGCGGGTTCGCAGATGATGACTGTGGCGCCGAGGTCGGCCAGCAGAACAGTGGCGAACGAGGCCGACGGGGTGTCGCTGATCTCGATGATTCGGAGCCCTGCCAGCGGTTGTCTGTGCGCCGGCCCGCTTGAATCCGATTGTGTGGACTTTGCGTCGTGTTCAGTACTCATGATCGATGTCCGATGGTTCAACCCGTTTTTGAATCAGGCTCGCCTGACCTCACCCATAGACCGAGTTTCTACCATGCGATGAGCGATCTCCTTGCACCGAGTACGCGCCCCCAAGGCCGACCGGGTCTGTCCGGCGAGCGAATCGCGCGAGCCGACGAGAAGCGGGCGGCGACGGATCAGGCGGGCGCACTGTCTGAGGCCCAAAGGGCCGAGTTTGCGCACGCCCCGGCGCCGCGGTTCGAGGAGGGCAGCCCGGCATCGCCGGGCCGGATGCGCGCTGAGCGGAGCCGGATGGACCCGGTCGGCCCCGGTCGGCCCCGGTCGGCCCCGGCTATGGCCTGCGACCACCCAGAGCGGTCCGGATCCAGCTCTGCAGGGACTCGGCGCTCATCACACCGCTCGTCCGGTCGATCTCCTGATCACCGTGCACGAGGATGAGCGTCGGGATACTGCGGACGCGAAAGCGCTGGCCCGCAGCCGGGTTCGCATCGCTGTCGACCTTCACAAATCGGACCTCCGGCATGATCGCTGCAGCGGCTTCGAACTGTGGTGCCATCATCCGGCAGGGGCCACACCATGACGCCCAGAAGTCGATGATGATCGGCGCATCGGTGCCGGCCAGATACCGCGCCAGGCGGTCATCGCCCAGATCGATCGGACGACGCGGCTGAAGCAACGCGCCGCAGCGTCCACAAACCGCTTCGTGTCCCGGCTTGTCTGAACCGAGTCGGTTGCGCGTGCCGCATTCGGGACAGGCGATCAGCATGGTTCAGTACTCCTTCGTTCAGCGCGAGGCGGGTACGCCGAGTTTACGCATGAGTCTTTCCATCGGGCACCAGCCTGTCAAGCCACTTTGAAGCAGATTGGCGCCGACAAAGGCCGTGAACGCGAGCCACCATCCGCTCTGGAAAAGTGGACTGCCGGGCGCGCCCAGGGCGAGGGAACCCAGAATGAAGAGGCCAGCGATGACGCGGACCAGGCCCCAGGAGTTTATGTTTGAAGTCATGTCAGAGCTCCTTTCGATTGGGTGACAGGAGGGAGTCAAGCTCATTCGTACTGGCGTCGATAGGCCACGTAATAGAGCGTCGGAATCACGATGAGCGTCAGAACGGTCGAGACGAAGATGCCAAAGATCAGGGAAATGGCGAGTCCGTTGAAGATCGGGTCGTCCAGAATGAACAACGCACCTCCCATGGCCGCCAGTGCAGTCAGCATGATGGGCTGCGCCCGCGTGACCGCCGAGCCCACGATCGCGCGGGCGAAGGGACGGCCCTGCGCAAGCTGAACATGAATGAAGTCAACCAGGAGGATGGAATTGCGCACGATGATTCCGGCCAAAGCGATCATGCCAATCATGCTGGTTGCCGTGTATTGCGCACCCATCAGCGCGTGACCCGGCATGACCCCGATGAGGGTCAAGGGGATCGGTGCCATGATGATGACAGGGGTCAGGTACGATCCGAACTGCGCGACGACCAGCAGGTAGATCAGGATGAGGCCCACCCCGTACGCGATACCCATGTCACGAAAGGTCTCGAAGGTGATCTGCCACTCGCCATCCCACTTCATCGAGTAGCCCCGCCAGGGATCGGCGGGCTGCCTGATGAAATACTCAGCGACGGGCCCACCATCGGGCGCACGGAGCGCTGCGACTGCAGCACGCATCGCGAACATACCGTACAGGGGACTGTCAACCCGCCCGGCCATGTCTGCAGTCACATAGTTGACGGGTAGCAGGTCCTTGTGATGGATGGGCTGCTCGCGGTCGCTGTCGGTAAGCGTTACGAGTTCGCGGATGGGTACGATCCGCCCGGATGATCCCCGAACGGTCAGTTGAAGCAAGGTGTCCAGTTCCCCGTGACGCTCGGCGGGCAACTGGATCAGGGCCGGTGCAGGATACTTGCTGCCATCGTGCAGCCAGGTCACCTCCTCGCCCGCGAACCCGGCACGCAGGGTGTCCACGATGGTCTGCTGCGAAACGCCTGCCAGGGCCGCCTTGCGACGGTCGACCACGACGAGCGTACGTGGTGCGGGGTCAATGCTGCTGTCGTCCACGTCAACAACAGATTCGGTGCCTGCAAAGATGCCTCGAATGGACCGAGCGAGTTGCCTTCGGCCCTCGGCGTCGGGCCCATAGATTTCTGCAACGATGGGCGACAGGACAGGCGGTCCCGGGGGCACTTCAACCACCTTGAGCCGGGCACCGAAACGTGCAGCGATCGCCTGAAGCTCCGGGCGCAGGCGCGTCGCGATTGCGTGGCTTTGCTCGCTACGGTGACTACGATCGACCAGGTTGACCTGAATGTCACCCACTTCGTTCCCGGCACGCATGAAGTATTGTCGGACCAGTCCGTTGAAGTTGATGGGCGATGCTGTGCCGGCATAGGCTTGATAATTCAGGACCTCCGGCACCTTCGAGAGTCGAGTGCCGAGTTCGCGCAAGACCGCCGCCGTCTGTTCGAGGGGTGTGCCGGCGGGCAGGTCGACGACGATCTGGAACTCTGATTTGTTGTCAAAGGGCAGCATCTTGAGGAGTACCTTGCCCATCCCGGGCAGCGCGACCGAGGCTGCGATCAGTGCGGTGATCGCAAGACCGAGAAGCGCACGATTTCGTCCGCCTCGCTGCGGATGCAGGAGCGGCTTGAAGACCCTCTCGAAAAGGCGTGCCGTGCGGCCCGCCGGATCCCCATGGGTTGAGCCGCCCGCGCGCTCCTCGATCGAACAGGTCGTGTCCGAATCGATCATCGTGTGCGGCTTCATCCAGATCCGCGCGAGCCAGGGGGTCACGACGAACGCAATGGCGAGCGAGAGCAGCATCCCCATACTCGCGTTGATTGGAATCGGGCTCATGTAGGGGCCCATCAATCCCGTTACGAAAGCCATGGGCAGTAAAGCGGCGATGACCGTCAGGGTCGCGAGAATTGTCGGCCCCCCTACTTCGTTCACCGCACCGGGGATGATCTGCGCGAGCGTCTTGTCCGGGTAAAGGGCTTGATGCCGATGGATGTTTTCGACAACGACAATTGCATCATCGACCAGAATGCCGATTGAGAAGATCAGTGCGAACAGGGAAACCCGGTTGAGGGTGAATCCCCAAGCCCAGGACGCGAAGAGGGTTGCGGTCAGGGTCAGGACGACCGCCACACCGACAATTGCTGCCGCCCGTCCGCCAAGCGCAAGAAAGACCAGTCCAACGACCGATGCGGTTGCGAACAGAAGCTTTTGAATCAGCTTTTTGGCCTTGTCATCCGCAGTCTGACCATAGTTTCGCGTCTCAACGATTTCGATATCGTCGGGAACGATCGTGCCCTTGAGTTCCGCCACCCGCCCTGCGATGGCGTTGGCGACTTGGATGGCATTTTCACCAGGCTTTTTGGTGATCGCCAGTGTCAGGGCGGGATATTCCGCGCTTCGGTCGCCGTCGCGTGCGCCGTGCCAGACGTAGCGCCGTGCGGGCGGGGCGCCGTCTCGAACGCTTGCAACATCTTTCATGAATACAGGGCGGTCTTTCTGAACGCTGACGACGAGATCTCCAATTTCTGAAGCGCTTTCCAGCCAGGGTCCGGCTTCAATCGCGATGCTGCGTCCCCCCGTTAACTGTTCACCAATGGGTTGGCCCATGTTGGCAGATCGGAGCGCTGTCCTGAGGTCCGCCACCGTGATTCCTGTGGCGGCCATCCGCTCGGGATCGATCTCGATGATCACGGCCCGGCCGGGGCCGCCTATAGTGCTGACCTCGCGTGTACCGGGGACCCGCTTGATCTCGGCTTCGATGCTGTGTGCAATTCGCTCAAGCTCATACGGGCTGGCGAGCGGGTCTCGCCTGTAAAGTGTCAGTGAGACGATCGGGACGTCATCAATTCCCTTAGGCTTGATGAGAGGGTCCATCACCCCAAGTCCGCGCGGTAGCCAATCGCTTTGGGCGCGGATTGTGTCGTGCAGACGGACGAGTGCATCGGTTCGCGAGACGCCTACTTTGAACTGTACGGTGATCACGGCCAAGCCGGGCCGGGACACGGACATCACATGCTCCACGCCGGCCATTTGCGATAAGACCTGCTCGGCGGGCGTCGCGACCATCTGCTCGACGTCTCGCACGGCTGCGCCGGGAAAGGGCACGATGACATGGGCCATCGTTACGTCAATTTGGGGCTCTTCCTCGCGCGGTGTCACGATCACGGCAAAGAGTCCGAGGAGCAGTGCGACCAGCGCAAGCAGCGGCGTAATGTGTGCAGACTGAAACATGGACGCGATGCGCCCTGAGAGACCGAGGGGGACCTCCGAGTGCGCCGGGGTGCGGTGGGTCATGGCGTGCTCCGATCACCGACGGCGTGCAGCGGCCTGAGGGTCTGCTGCGACCCTGTCGTCGGCCGAGATCCCGCTCAGGATTTCAAGCCGATCACCCACGGCTCTCCCCAAACGCACCTGACGCAAGCGGGGTTCGCCTTCCGCGTCGATGACGTAGACTGCAGTCAACTCTGCCCGACGAATCACGGCTGATGCAGGAAGGGTCAGCCGAGCCGCCGGCGCTGGCCCATTGGGCTGTTGTACGGCCGGTAACCAGACCCGGGCGAACATGCCGGGCGCCACGCCGGCGGTTCCCTCGGGAAGCCCCAGGCGGACCAGCGCCGTCCGGGTGGCGGGATCGATCGTGGGCAGTACCTGAACGCTGACCGGCTGCTGAGGGCTCGTCAGTCCGGCAACGCCCGGAATCTCGTAAGCAAGGGTTCCGGCTGCGCCGCTTGCCCGGTTGATGAGCGTTTGCGGAACGGATGCTGTGACGCGCAGGGCAGTGGGGTCATAGAGAGAGACGAGCGGCCGTCCGGGCATGGCCATGTCACCCAGGGTAACCGGGACTTCATTGATCACGGCATCGTAGGGAGCCGCAATCACGAAGAAATCCGTTTGGGTGCGGGCCGCTTGAGTCTGTGCCTGCAGTGCCTGAACCTGCGCCTCGGCCGCCTCCCATTGTGCGAGTGCGCGGTCGAGGGCGCCTTGACTGATGTATTTCTGGGCGAATAATTGCTTTTGTCGCTCGAGTTCTCGCGCGGCAACCTTGAGCGCAGCCTGTGCGGCCTCGAGCTGCGCGGCGGTGCTGGCCACGTTCTGCTGCGCAGCGCGCGCGTCGATTCTCAGAAGTTCCTGCCCGGTACGGACCCGATCGCCTACACGGACCGACAGGCTGACGATGGCCCCCGGAACCTGGCTGGACAGGGTTGTTTGTCGCACGGCTTCGATGACCGCATCGATTGACAGATCCACGGGCTTCACGAGCGGTTGCGGGGAAACGGTTACCAGTGTGCCCGTTTGAGCATAGAGCGCCGCAGAGGCCAGCATGGCGGCCAGGCCAAGGAATGTTGAGGCGATCGGTTTAAAGTGGTTCATCTTGTTGCCTAATATCATTATTACGCAATGAAGTAATTATAGAATATTTTCTGAATGATGCAACAATGTCTGCCACGATGACAGCACGCTGGTTTGGCTGATCTGACGTATATCAAGCGGCGCGTGTTCAGAAGGGAAATGAACGATGGAACGTCTCTCGCAGGACGCCTTGGGCGAGATCGCCCGCTACTTCCAGGCTTTGTCCGAGCCCTCCCGCCTGCAATTGCTCAATCTTTTGCGTCAGGCGCCGCGAAACGTGTCGGATCTGGCGTCGCTGACTGGGCAGTCAAGTGCAAATGTTTCGCGCCATCTCGCTTTGCTTTCGGGCCGGGGCATCGTCAACCGGGAGGCTAGGGGGGTCAGCGTCTATTTCAGAATCGCTGATCCTGCGATTTTCGAGCTGTGTGACCAGGTCTGTGGTCAAATCGCCCGACGTTTCGAGGCGGTTGCCCGGCAAGGTGCTGCGTTCGCTGGGACGGCTTCGGGTACTGCGTCGGCGTCGACCGAGCAGGACCGGACATGAATGACTGTGAGGTCACCGGGTGCGCGGGGTCGCGCTGCCGACGCCGATGGTCATGGAGTCGGCGGACGAGTCGCCGAGCATTCTCGCCCAGAGCCAGGGCAGCGCAGCGGATAAGGGCGGCCGGCTTCGAGTATTTCGGACCGCGATTTCGGGCGTGGCGTGAGGGCCCAGATCGAAGCGGAATGAGTAGAACGGCTCTTGGCCCATTCGAAGGTCGGTGATGTGCAGTCGCCCGTCGCGCATGTCCATGCTGTAGAAGCCCTTGCTGAAGGCTGCGATACGGGCCGCGCTCGGATGCTGCGTGGCGTGTTGGGCAATCAGTTCGGCACCGCGCTCATGAGCCCTCCAGTTCTGCACTACCTGTTGCGGATCGAACAGGGAGTACCAGGCTTCGTAATAGTGGTCATTCGTCACCACGACCAGACGCCAGAGCACGGTGTTGAATGGTGCCGGGGTCACCAGCATTTGCCAGCGTTGTTCCTTGAATTCGGTGGGTAGGGATTGGCGGGCGATGGATGCGACATAGTGTTGCGCGGAGGCTGACCAGGCCAGATAGAGGCCGGCCAGCGCCAAACCGATCAGGTTCGCCCGCATTCGGAGCTTCGGTCGTCGGAGAATTCCCGCTAAAGCGAGCCCGAGGATCAGGGGCAGGGTGAACAGGGGGTCGATGATGAAGATGCTGCCCAGCCCGAACGGGTAGTCGCTGAACGGCTGCAGCAGTTGCGTCCCATATACGGTAAACCAGTCCAGCAAGGGGTGCGTGACTAACGCAAGCGTCATCGCCAGCCACCAGCGGTGAAAAAGGTCGGGCTCGCGATGAACCCGACTGATCACCCACGCGAGGACCGGCGCGGCGAGGGCCAGATAGATCAGCGAGTGGCTCTCGGCGCGATGACGCACCATGTTGAGGATCGCATCACCAAAGTCGATGAACGTATCCAGGTCGGGCAGGGTGCCCGCCAGGCCCCCCCATACTGCAGCTCGACCCAGGCTGACCCGTGTGCCCATCACGGCAACGCTGACCGATGCACCCAGCGCGATTTGGGATATCGAGTCCATGGACGGTTCGGTGATTGGCCAATTCGCCGTGGGGGCGGATCAGGCGGGTCGCGAAGGCATCAACTCTGAGCGGCGCGGCTTGCAATGCGTGCGTCGGCGCTCCAGGCACCACCACCCAGCGAGGCGATCATCATCAGGGCCCCGACGATTGCGATGTTCTTGAAGAACATCAATTGCTGCACGAATTGCTGGTCGGCCGGGACCGCCCAGAAGGGGTGAAACAGCATCGAGGCAACGAAGGTGAAAAGCGCGAGAAAAGCCGCTGCGGCCTGGGTACGCAGTCCGATCAGGAGCAGGGCGCCTGCAATCAGTTCGATTGCGATCGCTGCGACGACGTAGAGCTCGGGAAATGACAGGCCTGTTGATGCGACGAATTGTTTGGTCCCCTCGAAGTTCATCAGCTTCGAGAAGCCGGCGGGCAAAAACAGTACGGCGATCAGGATGCGTCCAGTCATCGAAAACAGCGGGTTGTATTCGGACTTCACGGGGAGATCTCCTTTGATGGGCGAGACGAGATTATCTGCGAGGCTCAGCATGCAATCGTTTGCCCGGGACTACTTTGCTCGACTACTGGGTGAAGCGCCCGGGTTGCGCTGGGTTCGGTTGGCGCGCCGTGCGTCGCCGCCTGGTGGCGAGCGACCCGCTTTCGCTCAAGGGGCAGGGCACCGAAGGCCATCGCTCCCGGCCCGACGGGGCAACATGTTGATGCTCCCAGAGAAAGAAGGCTGCCGGTCGCGTGCCAGGTGGCTCACCGGAGGCCAGAGGGGTTTTTCAGGAAAGGAACGATTGTGAAACATTTCTCAACACTGCATGCCGGGCGATGGGCTCAGGCGGCCCTGGCGTGTGCGGCAGCCTCGGTCGCGGTTTCGGTCGGAGCGACGTCGTCCGCTCAGAAGGGGCCGACCAAGCTCCAGCCGATGCTGATCGCGCAGGCATCGCCCGGTGACGAGCCGATCTTCGGAAGCCAGTTGATGACCACCGAAGAGCAGAGCGACTACCGCTCGCGCTGGCGCGCAGCCACCACCGATCAGGAGCGCGATCGCATCCGCAGTGAGCACCACGAAAGGATGAAAGACCGAGCGCGTGAGCGCGGTGTGACGCTGCCGGATGAGCCGCCTGCGCGGGGCGGTGGGATGGGGCCCGGGGCAGGGCCCGGGCGTCGCTGAGTTCAGGCGGCAAGGGCCTGTTCGTCGATCTCGGCGAGCAGGTCCTCAGTGTGCGTGAGGATGATCGCACGCTCGAGCTGAAGCTTCAGCGCCTCGGCCTGGGGCCCAATGAGAAAGGCCCGATCCGCACGGCGAAGCATCTCCAGGTCATCCTCCGCGTTGCCCACCGCCCACACGCTGTCAAAGGGCTGCTCGCCGTTGTGCTGAGTCAGCGATGCCAATGCAAGGTCTTTTGAGGGCGGGACAGTCGACTCATCGGCGTCCGGAGGCAGAAACGCCGGGTTCAATCGAACGACCCCCCCGCAGGTGTCGTTGTCAAACTGTACGGTGTGTGCAATTGCGAAGTCTGCAAAGATGCGCCGCCGGATGATCTCGGCCGCAATGAACCAACCGCTGCTGATCACGCCGACAAAGAATCCCGCTCGCCGGAGCCTGTTCACCGTTTCGATCAACCCGGGACGAATCGCAATCTGCCGCGCGACGTGTTCGATCCGCGTGCGGTGAACGTAGCGGAAGGTTGCAGCCATGGCCTGCTCAGCAGAGGTGCTGCCCTCTGCAACACGTTCGAGCGCATCGCGATACTCTTGCTGATGACCGGTCGCGAGAGCGAGTTCAGCGAAGAAGTTCTGCTGGGTCACCGTTCCATCGAGATCCAGCAGCAGTAAACGCTTCCGTGCCTTCCTTCTGCTCATGATGAACGAAATTGATGAGGTGGCCTGACGCTGTACTTCATACATCGCGAGAATCTGGTCGACGTGTAACCGGCCGGCTGAGCGGGCACGCTGGAAGATGACGCGTCCGACTTCATTGGCCATCAACGTGAGATCTTCAAGCGCCTGGCTGTCGTGTTCGAGCGAATCGATATCGACCTCCGCCACGCGTGCGCCCGACAGGCTCGCGTCGATCAGCAGTCCAACGTCGACACCGTAACCGTCTTCGAATCGGAGGGCCTTCAAGAGGGCGCGCCGCGCAGCGATCACACCGCCGAGCGGTTGAGCCAGTCCCGCCAGTTCGGGGAAGAAGATCTTGATCATCGGCTTCGCGGTGAGCTCGGTCACACGACCGCCGCTTCGACCGAACCGGGCTTTCACGAAATCGGCTTTGTCGCGAAGAAGCGGCGCACACAGGTCGGCGATCAGACCCGGCCGAAGTCCGGTCAGGTCCCCATCGAGGTAAACCAGAACATCACAGCGCGCCGCCTGCACGCCATCCTGCATCGATGCGCCCTTGCCCAACATGGTGCTGGTCAGGACTCGGGCCCCTGCAGCACGTGCCAGCTCGACCGTCGCATCGGTCGAGCTGTCATCGATGACGATCACCTCGGCCGTGCAGGGATCGGAGAGGGCGAACTCGACGACCTCGGCGATCCTGCGGGATTCATTGAGTGCGGGTATGACGACACTGACGCACTGCGCCAGGGCAATCGGTTGGCCCGGATCAGAATCGCTCCACGAATGCTGGTTGGCAGCGGTGCCCTGTCTCATGCGTTGGATCAGCCGATACCAGGACTGAAAGAGTTCGCGGGTAAAAAAGCGCTTCATCGTTGACTCCCCGGAAAGACGACGACTTTCACCAGGGTTCCATGCGGAACACCGGGCAAAGCCGGGGGCCGGGCACCACGTGCCCGACGGCGAGCGGGCTTTCAGTCAAGCCCGAGGCGGTTGCGGCCGCTGGCGGACGACCGACGTTGAATCATCACATCCGAATGTGACAGCGTATCCGGCCAGGGTAGGGCCGAGGCATTGTTCAGGGGTCCCCGACGTTTGTCCGGCAGGAACCCGCTTACGGAACGATCAGTCAGCAGAGGGCATGCTGGCGATGATCTGGGCGACTGCGGCGGTGAGCCGCTTAGCGTAATCAATGTGCAGGAACTCGTTGGGGCCGTGCGCATTGCTATTGGGCCCAAGAACTCCGCACACCATCATTTGAGCCGTTGGAAAGCCCTGACTCAGCAAGTTCATCAAGGGAATAGTACCACCTTGCCCGATAAATCCAACGCCCGCACCGAAATGGGCGCGACTGGCGGCATCAAGTGCCTGCTCAAACCAGGGCGCGGTGTCAGGCGCGTTCCAACCGCTTGATGCACCCGAGGCCTCGAAGGTGACGCGCGCCTGATAGGGCGCATTGTCCTCGAGGAGTGTTTTGAGTGACTGGACGGCTTGCGCTGCGTCGATCAGCGGCGGTAGCCTGAGGCTCAGCTTGAATGCCGTATACGGGCGCAGCACATTGCCCGCGTCCTTCAGTGCCGGAAAGCCTTCAGCGCCTGTCACACTGAGCGTGGGCGTCCAGGTCCGACGAAGCAGCGCGTCGACCGGGTCGGTCGTGGTCGGAAGCGCGAGGGTGCCGGCGCCACCACAGTCATGGTGCGCCCATGGAAATCGCTTCCACGTGAGATCACCCAGGATGGCGGCCGTATCTCTCGCCTGGTTGACCCGCGTACCAGGAATCTCACAATGAAAATCCGGCGGCAGCAGACGCCCCGTTGCACTGTCCTCGAGCCGATCGAGGACGTGTCGAAGGATACGGAAACTTGAGGGAACGAGGCCCGATGCATCCCCAGAGTGAACGCCTTCGCTCAGAATCTCGACCTTGAGGGTGCCGCTGATCATGCCCCGCAGGCTCGTTGTCAACCACAACTGATCATAATTGCCCGCGCCGCTGTCCAGGCAAATCACCAGGCCCACATCGCCCAGCCGACTGCGCAAGGCATCAATATAGGGCAGCAGGTCGGGTGAGCCGCTTTCCTCGCAGGTTTCGATCAAGCCGACAATTCGCGGATGTTCGACGGCCTGTGCCTTGAGCGCCTGAATGGCAGCGATGGCCGCGTACGCCGCATAGCCGTCATCCGCCGCGCCTCGTCCGTACAGACGACCATCGATCAGCGCGGGTGTCCAGGGCCCCAGGCCACGACGCCATCCTTCGAACTCGGGTTGCTTGTCCAGATGCCCGTACATCAGCACCGTGGGGTGCGCCGCGCTGCCCGCGCGCGTGCCGTCAACCTCGAAAAAGAGAACCGGTGTGCGGCCTGGCAACCGGACGATCTCGAGCCGAAGCCCGGCGACCTGCTGCGCGAGGATCCAGTCTGCCGCGTCTTGAACCACCCGCTCAAGAAGCCCGGTCTGCTTCCAGTCCGAGTCAAACAGCGGCGATTTGGCCGGAACCGCAATGTAGTCGGTCAGTCGGGGAATCAATTCGGTATCCCAGGCACGTGAAACGTGATCGAGTGCGGCCGAAGTGTCCAGATTTGGAACGCGAGCATTCATCTGTTGATTCCTCCGAAAAAGTGCGAGTGGCGTTGGCAATGTCAGGATCCGGAGCTCATCGAAGCCAGCGGATGGTGTTTCGCAAGGTGCCGATGGCCGGGCAAATGACCTCGACGACATCGCCATCCTTGAGTGCAGGCACGGTCGGTCCGTCACAACCGAACCAGATGACGTCACCCGGATGCAGCGTGACGTACTGACTCATGCGCGAAATATAGTGCGCGACACCGAACACCATCGCCGACGTGTTGTAAATGGATGCCCGCTCGCCATTGACCCGAACCTCGATCTCCTGGTTCATGGGGTCGATGTCAGAGACAACAATGGGTCCCATGGGTTTGAATGTGTCGGCGTTCTTGCCTCGCCACATTGTCCGGTCGTTAAACTGCCAGTTTCGCTCGCTGAGATCATTACCGAGCGTATAGCCGGCCACGCAACTCAAGGCCTCCTCTTCGCTCAGGTTACGGGCCTTTTTCCCGATCACAGCGACCAGTTCACCTTCGAAGTGCAAGGGGCCTTTCGCGTCTGCGGGTACGACCACCTCGGTCTCGTGGCCCGTCAGGGCGGCGACGGATCGCTGCCCAATGTCGGCCTGGGGGGGGACACCCATGGATTTGTTGAACTCACGGTTGGCCCATTCGATATGGTCTCGAAAGTTGAGACCTGCTGCATAGAAATTGGGTGGAACCACCGGCTCGAGCCAGCGTGTGCCCGCCAGATCCCGATGCTCGCCTGTGGCTGCGCCCCCCTCAAGCGGCGAGCGGTCGAGCAGTCGCAGGCTATTGCCGTCGATCGTTGCGAAGCGGGCTTGCCCGTCGTGTTCGATTCTGCACCATCGATTCATCAGAGCCTCCGTTGGAGCGCTCAATTCTAGCGAAGCCAGGGACGGAGAGGGGGCCGCGCCTGACAATTGACGATGCCCTCGCAAGCGAGGACACTCGCGGGCGGGCCGATCCGGCGTGAAGTTGGCCCACAGCTTCGATTTCGACCAATGAGGACCCGCATGGCGACCAAAAGACCGAATTTTCTGGTCATCCTGATCGATGACCTTCGCTTTGACGAGTACGGCGCCGGTGGGCATCCGTATATGAAGACGCCCCACATCGACCGGATTGCGCATGAAGGGGCGATCTTCAACCGCGTGTTCCACACCACGCCGATCTGCTCACCGAACCGGGCGTCAATCGTCAGCGGACAGTACGCCAGCCGGCACGGGATCATCGACAACGTTGCGCGCGACGCGATGAGTCATCGACTGCCCAACTATCACCTTGAACTGCAGCGCCTGGGGTACCAGACAGCCCATATCGGCAAGTGGCACATGGGCAACGACGGCAAGCCCCGCCCGGGTTACGACTACTGGGTGGCCTACGATGGACACGGCAAGCTGATGAATCCGGTTCTCAATCATGATGGTCGCTACCGTCAGCATGAGGGCTACATCACGGACATCATGAACGGACTGGCCGTCGATTACCTGAAGAAGAAACGGCCGGGAAACAAGCCCTTCGCGCTCTTTTTCGCTCACAAGGCCGTACACCCCGATGCCGAGCAAGCCGCCGACGGTACCTTGAAGATCTCCGCTCAGGGCGGCTATGTGGTCGCTGAGCGCCACCGAGACCTGTACAAGCGGGCGATGTTCCCGGCGAGGCCGAACGTCCTGTCGCCTGCGGAGGTGGTCAAGATGAAGCCTGCCTGGGCGGAGTGTTTCGAGCTGAAGAAGGGACAGACGTCCAAGGCGATTCTGAAAGCCCTGAATGCGGGGACGCAAGAGGAGATCCGACTGCGCGCCCGCATGATGGCAGCGGTCGACGAGGGGGTCGGCGAGATTCTGAAAACGCTCGAGGAAACGGGCGAGCTGGATAACACCTGCATTATTTTCCTGGGGGACAACGGCTATTTCTTCGGCGAGCACGGCTTGGGTCCCGAGCGGCGCTTTGCCTACGAGGAAGGCATCCGCTCGCCGTTTGCCGTTCGCTATCCCCCGCTCGTGAAGGCAGGCAGCAGCCGCGACCAGCTCGTTATCTGTCAGGACATTGCCCCGACACTGATCGAGCTGGCAGGGGGCCAACCCGGGCCTCAGATCCAGGGGCGTTCGCTTGTGCCTGCCTTCAAGTCCGCACGTGCCCGCTTGCGCCGGTCCGTCCTGGTCGAGTATTGGGCCGAGAACGCGATGCCCTGGCTGGTCGGCATGACCTACAAGGCGGTGCGTACCGATCGTTACAAGCTGATCCACTGGGTCAATCGGGGGCGTTCGGGCGAGCTCGATGAGCTCTACGATCTGGACCAGGATCCCTACGAAATGCGGAACCTGATCGACGTACCAGACATGGCGCCTGTGCGCGATCAGCTACGCAAGGAACTGGGCCGTTTGGTGCAAGAGGCGGTCGGACTTTGAGCCGACGCGCTGCCGACCGTGCGAGCGCCGCGCCGGATGCCCCAGGCACGAGGCGGGTGGTCGCACGGAGGGACCCGTTCCACCCCTCGGCTTTGAGGCAACTGAACGGGGTGGGGCGCGCGCGCTATGTACAACTCTTCGATTCGCTCCTGGCGGCGATCGAGAGCGGCTACTGGAAATCCGGTGACCGTATGCCCTCCGAGCTATGGATTGCGCGCACGACTGGGCTCAGCCCCGGAACGGTTCAGCGCGCCCTGTCGTTGTTGGTTGAACAGGGCCTGGTGACGAGGCATCACGGACAGGGGAGTTTTGTTGCACACAAGCCGGTCAATACCCAACGGATCCGCAACTTCGTGTTCGTCGACGCGGACTCCGAGTGCCCTCTCCCCGTTTATGCACGGGTGCTCTCCATCGAGCGCACGGCCAGTGAGGGGCCGTGGTCGAGATTTCTAGCGCCGAAGTCGGATTTCGTCCTGGTACGCAGGCTGATCAACGTCAATTTGGAGTTTCAGACCTACAGCGAGGTTTACCTGCCTGCTGTGCGCTTTGCCGAGCTGCTGGGGACACCCGTCGCGGCGCTGGAGGGCTCACTGACCACGATGCTGGCCGAGCGGTTCAACCTTCCGACACTGAAGGTCAGCCACTCGGTCGGTCTCGAGACCTTGCGTGAGGGTGTGGCAGACCTGATTCATTGCAAGGCGGGTGCTCCCGCGCTCAAGTGGGAGATCTTCAGCTTCACCTATCGCGACCAGCCGAGCTTTTATCAGCGCGTCTTGGTTCCCCAGTCGGACCGTCGCCTGCTGATCGCAGGCGCGGTCTGACGGTACCAGCGACGATCAGCCCGCCACTTTCAGCCCTGCGGTGCGGGCCTCACGTCGGACGGCTTCGAGCATCTTTTCGATGAAATCCCGAGCCGCGGTCCACGGGACGAAGCTGTTGGGATCCGCGTACTCGCCCGCGAGATATTTTTTGAATGCGGGCGTGGCTGCCATGCGGCTGATCGAGTCGCCAAGAATGCGGATTCTTTGAGGATCTGCGCCTGAGCGCATGAAGGCCCATCGAACCTGCGGCACAGTGATGTCGTAGCCGAACGAGCGGGCGGTCGGAATCTCTGGGTAAAGAGGGAAGGGCTTCTCAGTGACGGAGAGCAGCGGCCTGATCTGCTTGCTTTCCAGATAGCTCTTCACGTCGCCCGCCTGCTCGTAGAGCAGGTCAACGTGGCCGCCCAGGATTGAGACGTAGCGTTCGCCTGGCTTCGGATAGGGGACGACATTCAACTGCAGCCCTTTGGCCAGCATCAGCTTGGTATGAATCTCGTCGATGATTCCGAAGCCTGCCATCGCAATACTGATCGTTCCGGGCTTCGCCCGCGCTTCGTTTTCCACGTCCTGCCAGGTCTTGAAGCGACTCTTGGCCGATACGAAGATCGCGCCGGCCTGATTGATCAAGACGCCCAGCGGGGTGAAATCCTTGAGCTGGAACTTGGCACCGGGCGCGCCCAGCAAGCCGTAGTAGTCGCCGCTGACGCAGAGCGTTTGGGCATCAGCGGGGGCCGTCATCATTTTCTGCACGCCGATTACACCGGAAGCCCCGGGCACATTCAGGACGGGGAAGGGCGTCTTCAAGTCGGTTTCAAGGGCTCGGGCCAGCATCCTTCCGGTGATGTCCGAACCACCACCCGCACCCCACGGAACGATGACATCGACAGGCCGGGAAGGGAAGGCCTGAGCGTGGGTCGGGCGTGCAAGGCCAGCGGTCGATAAGCCCGCCCAGGCGGCGGTCGCCTTGAGTTGTGCTCTTCTGGAAAACTGCATGGTCGGTCTCCTCCTGTTTATTGTTTGGGATCGTCGCTCGTGACCGTGACCGATCAGGCGGCGACTCGCACGTCCGGCTGGGGCTTGTGACCGGCGATCTGTGTCCTGTGCATGATTCGACGCTGTGTGCCATCGAAGGCATTGCGGCGATGCATTGTGCAGCGGTTATCCCACATGATGGTGTCGTGGAGTTGCCAATGCTGGTACCACGTGAAGGCGTCCTGCGTTGCAATAGACCAGATTTCGTCGAGCAGTGCCTCACTGTCCTCGAGCGACAGGCCGATAACGTATGCGTTTCGTCGCCGCCCGAGGAATAACGCCGGCCGCCCGGAATCCGGGTGCCGTATGACCAGAGGGTGGATGGCGCCCGGGGCGTCGCGGGGGTCCTTGATATCCCGATGATTACCCCGAAGCTCGCCTGCACTGTTGCGGCTGCTGTCGTGGCGGCATGAGAGGGTTGCAATCCTCTGGCGCAGCGCATCGGGCAGGGCGCGATAGGCCTCGTACATGTTGCAGAAGCCCGTTTCTCCGCCGATCGAAGGGATTTCCAGCGCGTGAAGGGCGCTCGCCATCGGCGGCGCGTCGTTGTAGGACATATCGGTATGCCAGACGGCCTCGCCATCGCCGAGGTCACCGATCGGTACGCCGTCTTTCTTGACGTTCGAGATCACCGTGACGTAGTCACTATGCACGTCGACGCGCACGCCGATCTTGTAAACCGGCGCCGCATCGAGCGTGCCGAAACATGCCGAGAACGCTTCGAGCTGAGGGTCGGTGAGGGCCTGGCCACGAAAGCGCAGGACGAGGTGTCGGCTCCAGGCATCCTTCAACTCGGCAGTCTGCTGCGGGTTCAGGGGCTGGCTGATGTCAATACCCTCGATATCGGCGCCCAGGGCGCTCCCGGAGGGGATGACTCGAATGGTGCTCATGCGGGGGTCTCCTGTGGAATCAGTGAATGTCGAAGCGAGCGAACCCGTAGCGCGCCAGACGTGTCTCATCCAGTTCGACGCTCAGTCCGGGTTGATTCGGTACAAGGACCGACCCCGCACGCATGTCGAGCTTGTTGCGGACGACATCATCGGCGGTCTTCAGTGGACCGACACACTCCAGCCCGTCGATCACGTTGTCGGAGGTGGCCGCCATCATGATCTCGGCCATCGTATTGATGCCCAGTCCGAAGCCATGGCCCACCACGCATCGAATCCCGGCGGCCGCGGCG
>JBDLRB010000026.1:0-14035 GCA_039800205.1 Pseudomonadota bacterium
GACCCAGTTTGAATTGGACGAGTTGACCTGTTTACTCGATTCAGGCTCTGACAGGATTGGTGCGCTGGATTTTCAGCAGTCCGCAACACAGTACGTGGCAAGGCATATCGAGCACCCCACACTGGATGAGCTATTGAGCGCCGCCGAGAAAGTCGACCGAGGTGTCCCGCTCTCCCCCGAACTGGATCAGGCCTTGCTGCATGGCACTTCGCTGGGCGGTGCACGACCTAAGGTCTTGCTTGACGATGGCTCGCGCAAGTTCATCGCCAAATTTTCTTCGAGCAACGACCTCTACAGCATGGTCAAGGCAGAGTACATCGCCATGCGACTGGCCGATGAAGTGGGGCTCCATGTCGCGCCTGTGTTCTTGCGCAAAGCCCTGGGCAAGGATGTATTGCTGGTTGATCGCTTTGACCGGATCGGATCTGACGGCCATTGGCAAAGACGTGCCATGGTCTCTGCGCTGACAATGCTCGAGCTCGATGAAATGATGGCTGCATACGCCAGCTACGAAAAACTGGCAGAGATCATTCGTCACCGCTTCACGGACCCGAAGACGAGCTTGCGAGAATTGTTCTCTCGAATCGTCTTCAACATCTTGTGTGGCAATACCGACGATCACGCTCGCAACCATGCTGCCTTTTGGGACGGACATCAGCTGACCTTGACGCCCGCCTACGACATTTGTCCGCAGTCTCGATCCGGTCAGCAGGCTTCGCAAGCCATGCTCATCCGTGGCATGGAGCGAACCAGTCAAGTGGGACTCTGTATTGCTGCCGCACCGGTGTTTCTGATCAACCGGGAAGAGGCGATCCAGATCGTCAACCATCAGGTCAGGATCATCGAGAAAAAATGGCCAGTCATCTGTGAAGAGGCGGGCTTGAGCGAAGTCGACCAGTTGCTGTTATGGCGACGCCAGTTTCTAAATCCATTCGCCTTTTTCAACGCCCCAAACGGCGTGCATGTTCCGTAATCGGGCTGACCTGGCCGGCTCGGTCGCCGCACAACGAACCGCACGGCCGACCCATGGGCCTGAACCGCTGCTGCCCGGCCTCACACCCCGAACCAAACGTCTCAGCGCTCGTCAGCGATCGAGTTTCGCAGCACACCGACGTGATCGGATTCATTCCCCGGCCCCTGGACGAGGCCGCAGCCGACGCGATCCGCATCGTGCCGGTCAAGGAGCCGCTGCCGAAGCTCCATATCCATGCGATCACACCGGCCAAGGCGATCCTGACGCCTGCTGCGCGCGCGCTGATGTCCGCCATCCGGGCGAGCGCCGGACGCTGAAGCCGATGTTGCATTAATGATCAGCAAGGCTTACATTAAGGCAAATACTGTTAATCATCGCAAGCGCTATGAGTGAGAAATCCGAAGCCACATTGCCGATCCCGGTGCGCCGTGCCCTCAAGAAGCTCGGCGCGGACATCCGCGACGCGCGCCGCCGTCGCAGAATCCCGACGGCGATCATGGCCGAACGCTCGCTTATCAGCCGCGTAACGCTCAACAAGGTCGAGAAAGGCGATGCCAGCGTCAGCCTGGGCATCTACGCCACCGTGCTCTTTGTCCTGGGCATGACCGAGCGCTTGGCCGAGCTGGCTGACCCCAGGCACGACGCCATCGGCCTCAGCCTGGAAGACGAATGGCTGCCGCAGCGCATCCGGGGCCCGCGCAAGCCCAAGGGGCACGGCTGATGGACCGCGAAGTGTTCGTCTTCATTGACCTTCAGGGGGAGCCGATCCTCGTCGGCCGGCTGTGGTCACGCATCCGCAAGGGCCGCGAGAGCGCGACCTTTGAGTACGAACCGGCCTGGCTCGCGCATCCCGAACGCTTTGCACTGGAGCCCGCGTTGACGCTTGCGCCGGGTCCATTCCATACGCCACCTGAAAAAGCGCTCTTCGGTGCCATCGGTGATTCCGCACCCGACCGCTGGGGCCGTGTGCTCATGCGTCGCGCTGAACGCCGCCGCGCCGAGCGGGAAAGGCAGACGCCCCGCACGCTGTTTGAAGCGGATTTACTGCTGAGGGTGGACGACATGGCGCGTCAGGGGGCGTTGCGGTTCAAATCCGAGCCGGACGGGCCGTTTCTGGCTCCGGAAAACGGCATGCGGATTCCGCCACTCATCGAGCTGCCCCGCCTGCTATACGCCGCCGAGCGGGTCGCCAACGAGGAAGAAGACGACGAAGACCTGCGGTTGCTGATCGTGCCCGGCTCATCCCTGGGCGGTGCACGCCCCAAGGCGTCCGTCCGCGACCATGATGGCCACCTGGCGTTGGCCAAGTTCCCGCACAACCAGGACGACGTCAATGTGGTCCTGTGGGAGGGCGTCGCCCTGTCCCTGGCCGAGAAGGCAGGGATCGCCGTGCCGAGTTGGCGCATCGAGACCATCGCCGGACAGCCCGTCGCCCTCATTCGCCGCTTCGACCGCGCCGGAGGTCTGCGCATCCCGTTTCTGTCTGCTATGCGCATGTTAGGCGCGAACGACAACGAACAACACTCCTACCTGGAGATCGCTGACGCGCTACGGCGGTACGGAGCCGCGACCAAGGACGATCTTGCTCAGCTCTGGCGGCGGATCATGTTCAGTGTCCTGATCTCCAATACCGATGACCACCTGCGGAATCATGGATTCTTGTACGGCAGCCATGAAGGCTGGCGATTGTCGCCCGCCTACGACCTCAATCCAGTCCCCGCGGACATTCGTCCGCGTGTCCTCTCAACGGCCATCGACATGGATGACCCAACAGCCTCCATCGAGTTGGCGCTTGGCACGGCCGATTACTACGGCCTCAAGCCCAATGACGCGAAAGACATTGCCCGTCAGGTCGCGGGCGCTGTCGCCAATTGGCGAGGTAAAGCCGCTGAACTGGGCCTATCGGCACGCGAGATCGACCGCATGGCGTCAGCCTTCGAGCACGAGGACGCCAGAAAGGCGCTCGCGCTCGCGTAAGCCGGGTTAAATCAGATTTTTCGATTCAATCGTCGGCTTTGCGGGTCGCGCCCTGACTCAGGCGCGACGAGGCCTCGTCCACCGTCATGACATCGCCGAAATAGAGCGCGAAGTGCTCAAGGGTTGCACGATGCGCGGCCTCGTCGGCGGCGGAGGTGGCGTCGGCCAGCATCACCACGCCGTAGTCCATCATCATGGCATCGCGCGCGGTGGATTCGCAGCACACATTCGTCGCCGTCCCGGCGATCAGCAGCGTATCGATCGCATGCGCACGCAGCACGGCGTCCAGATCGGACGAGCCCGGAATCAGGGCGCTGTACATGATCTTGTCAACGATCGGATCGTCCGGATGAAGATCGAGCCCTTCGAATAATTGATAGCCCGGGTGCGCCGGGTCCAGTAAGTGCAGACGCCGCTCGGCCCGCTCCGGGCTCAGCATCTGGCGATGATGGCGGGACCAGCGCTCGCGCGCCCCGCGCGCGGTCGTACGCACCCACACCACCCGACCCCCCTGCGTTCGCAAGGCAGCCGCCATCGTATTGATGGCGGGCACCATCGCCGGCGCATTCGGGTTTTCGGCCGGAAAGCCCGGCGCGCAGAAATAATTCTGCATGTCAACGACGACCAACGCTGTCTGCGGAGCACGCAGCACCGAATGCGCATGCAGACCCCCCTGACGGGCGATGATCCGGGCGGCCACCCGGCTGAGGTACTCCGCTGAATTCATGGGTCATCCCTCATTCGACCTGCGCGGCCCACATCGACGCGTAAACGCCCCCCTGGGCCAGGAGTTCGGCATGGCGGCCGCGCTCGACGATTCGACCCGCCTGCATCACCAGAATCTGGTCGGCATCGACCACGGTGGACAGGCGGTGCGCGATCACCAGCGTCGTACGGCCCAGCGTGGCGCGGGCAAGCGCCTGCTGGATCGCCTGCTCGTTGTGGCTGTCCAGCGCCGAAGTCGCCTCATCGAGGATCAGGATGGGCGGGTTCTTCAGCAAGGTGCGGGCAATCGCTACCCGCTGCTTCTCGCCCCCGGAGAGCTTGAGGCCCCGCTCGCCGACCGGGCTCTGATAGCCGGCCGGCAGCGCGGCAACAAACTCATGCAACTGGGCCGCGCGCGCCGCCTGCTCGACCGCCTGATCGTCCGCGCTCGTCTCGCCATAGGCGATGTTGTATCGGATGGTGTCGTTGAAGAGCACGGTGTCCTGCGGCACGATGCCAATGGCCGCGCGCAGGCTCTGCTGAGTGAAATCGCGGATATCGCGCCCATCAATCAAGACACGGCCGCCAGTCACGTCATAAAAGCGAAAGAGCAGCCGTGCCAGCGTGGATTTACCCGCACCGCTTGGCCCCACCACGGCCGTTGTGGTGCCCGGCGCAATCTCGAAATCAAGCTGATGGAGAATCGGCCGGTTCGATTCGTAGTGAAAGCTCACGCCCTCGAACCGGACGGCCGGCCCGCCGGACAAAGCGAGCGTTGTGGCCTCAGGCCGGTCTGCAACCTCGCGCTCGGCCGACAGGAGCCTGAACATCTTTTCCATATCGGTGAGCGCCTGCTTGATCTCGCGATAGAGCACCCCCAGAAAATTCAGCGGGATGTAGAGCTGAATCATGAAAGCGTTGACCAGTACCAGATCGCCCAGCGACATCTCGCCCGCAATGACGCCTTCGGTCGCGCGCCACATCAGCAGCGTCACCGTCACGGCAATGATGACGGCCTGACCGAAATTGAGCAGCGCAAGCGAAGCCTGAGAGCGGATCGCAGCCTTCATTCGACGGCGCAATTCGTGGTCGTAGCGCTCGGCCTCAAACCTCTCGTTCCCGAAATATTTCACCGTCTCATAGTTGAGTAAGGCATCAATCGCTCGGGTGCTGGCACGCGAATCCTGTTCGTTGAGTTCACGTCGAAAATGGGTACGCCAGTCGGTGACTCGAATCGAATACCAGACATAGAGCACCAGTGCGCAGAGTGCAATCAGCCCAAACGACAACTCGTACTGCCAGAGGAGATAGCCGATGACCAGTGACACTTCAATGATGGTCGGCAGGATGCTGTAGAGCGTGTACGAGATCAGGCTCGACACCCCCTGCGAGCCGCGCTCGATGTCTCGGGTCATGCCCCCCATCTGACGCTCCAGATGAAAGCGCAGCGACAGGTCCAGGAGGTGCTGAAAGACCGAGAGTGTGATGCTGCGTGTGGCCTCCTGGGTGACCCGCGAGAATACGATCTCGCGCAGCTCGGTGAACATCGACACGCTGAGCCGCAAAAGCCCGTAGCCGACCAGCAGCGCCACCGGCACCACCAGGAGCGCACGGGCATCACCCGCCGGGAGATTCATCGCATCGACGATCGCCTTGAGAAGTAAAGGCACGCCCACATTGGCAAATTTGGCGGCAACCAGACAGCTCAGCGCAAAGACCACCCGCCAGCGCCAGGCCCACAGGTAAGGCAGCAGACGGCGAACCGTTTGCCAGTCACCGCGAACAGGGGGAGCGCCCGGCGCAGGGGCAGGACTCGGCGCAGCAGCGGCATGCGGACGCATCAGTTGGGGTTCTCGCGAAGAAGGGAGCGGGGAAAACGGGTCACGCCGAGACGCGACATTCAGTGCTGGATGCGCTCCAGTCAGCCAATGGTCCGGACAAATCAACGCCACGCCGAACCGCGATCATTTCGGCCGCAATCGCCAGGGCGATTTCCGGCGGGGTGAGCGCGCCAATCGACAAGCCCGCAGGCCCGCGCAGGCGGGCGACCTGCTCGGCGGAAAGATCGAACTCAAGCAAGCGGGCCCGACGCTTGTCATTGTTGCGCCGAGAGCCAATTGCTGCGATGTAGAAGGCAGGGGTCTTCAGGGCCTCGATCAAGGCGAGATCATCAAGCTTGGGATCATGCGTCAGACAGACCAGTGCACTCGAGGCGTCAAGCTGCATCGCGACCACCAGGTCGTCGGGCATTTGTTCGGACAGAACGATGCCCGGGCGCGTTTGCCAACCATGGCGGTACTCGGTGCGGGGGTCGCAGATCGTGACCTGAAAATCGAGCGCGACCGCCAGATCGGCGAGATAGGTCGACATCTGGCCTGCGCCAATGATCAGCAGGCGATGGCGGGGCCCGTGCACGGTCTGGAGCACCTGTGCCTCGAAGCCAAATCGATCACCGGCCTGGGCGGTCCGCAAGGACACCTGACCGGTCTTCAGATCAAGGGTCCGGACGATGAGCTCATGCGCTTCGATCCGTGTGATCAGCTCGTCCAGCCGGGATGCATCAGACAGGGGCTCAAGCACGACCTGTACAGTGCCGCCGCACGGCAGCCCAAAGCGCTGTGCCTCTTCGGCGCTCTCGCCATAGGTCGTTGTCATCGGCAAATCCGAGACCAGCTCGCCGCCCCGGAGCCGCGCGATCAGGTCGTCCTCGATGCAGCCCCCCGACACCGAGCCGGCGACCTGGCCGTCGTCGCGAATGATCATCAGCGAGCCGAGCGGCCGCGGCGCAGAGCCCCAGGTACGAACCACCGTACCCAGCGTGACGCGGTGCCCGGCCCGTTGCCAGGCCAGGGCCGTGTGCAAGACTTCGTGATCGATGCCGCTCATCGGGCGCCTCGCGAATGCTTGATTGCCCAGCCGGCCAGTTTGAATCCCAACACGATCTCTCCGACAGAACCGCCCGGCGTCCCTTGATCGCGCCGAGCTTGACTCAAGCTTTCAAGGATACGCCAAGTCATCGGCCGGACGGCGGGACACCCTGCCCGTGCAGTCGGTGCCCGACGGGCTGGAGACACCGCGCCGGGGCGCAGCATCCCTCACCCTTCACTCGATCGGAATCGGATGGCGGCGCGCCCGCTCGACCTTGGGCAAGTTGATGGTCAGGACGCCGTCCTTAAACTGGGCCTTGGCGTGTGCACCGTCGACCGCGGCAGGCAGCCCCACCGTACGGCTGAACGCACCTCGGGCGATCTCACAGCGCAGATAGTTGCCGGCGTCCTCCTGGTCCTCGTGCTGGACCTCGCCCTTGATCGTCACACTGTCCTCGCCCACCGAGATGTCGATGTCCTTCTTGTCGATACCGGGCACCTCGACGCGCAACTGGATGTCCTCCTCACGATCGAGCAGGTCGATCTTCGGCATCCGGCCTTCGCTCCAGTCGCTCTCCATCGAGAGCGGCCAGTCGGCTCGCCAGGGTCTCAGCCACCCCCGTCGCGCGAGTAGTCGGTCAAACAGGCGATCCATTTCATCAAAAGGGGAGATCGAGCGAACCGGCGTCGGTTCCTTTACGGCAATGGCCTTGTCGTTCATTTGTGAGCTCCTGAGGTTGAATGAGGGCGTGGGCTGAAGTGCTCCAGGCGATCATCAAGATGCCATGCCTTCGTCGGCTCAGACTTGCGGCGGCTCAACCCCGCTCGCAGCAGCCGTCTTGTCTGGAATCTCGGTCATCGTCGCTTCGGTCAGCAGCAAGAGGCTGGCCACGGACACCGCATTCTCAATCGCCACGCGAAGCACCCGGGTCGGATCAATGATGCCGGCCTCGAACAGATCGACGTAACGCTTGTTCGCGGCGTCAAAGCCAATCCAGCCCTCGGTTTCCATCAAGCGGGCGAGTACCGCACCGCCATCGACGGCCGAGTTGTCGGCAATCGCCCGGGCCGGCGCGGTCAGCGCCCGCAGGAGGATCTGCATGCCCGTCCGTTCATCGCCCTCCACCTGGGCCAGTGCGCGCTCGATCGCCGGTGCGGCCCGGATCAGAGCCAGCCCGCCCCCTGCGACAATGCCCTCGGCCACAGCGGCCCGCGTCGCCGCGATCGCGTCATCGAAGGCGTCCTTGCGCGCATTCATCTCTGCCTCGCTCGCCGCACCGACACGAATCACCGCAACGCCCCCCGCCAGCTTGCCCAGGCGCTCCTTCAACTGCTGCCGGTCGTAGTCGCTGGCGGCTTCTGCACTTTGCTTGCGCAGCTGCGCGATCCGGGCGTCGATCCCGGATCGTTCGCCCCCCCCGCCGATCAAGGTGGTGTGCTCGCGCGAGACCACGACGCGTCGGGCTCGCCCCAGTTGTTCGAGTTTGAGCTGGGCGAGATCCAGGCCCAGGGCTTCGGATACCACCTGGGCGCCGGTGAGCACCGCGATGTCCTCGAGCATCTCTCGGCGACGATCGCCGTAACCGGGTGCACGCACGGCACAGCTTTTCAGCACCGCTCGAATCTGATTGACGATCAGCGTCGCGAGCGCCTCACCCTCGATGTCTTCGGCAACGAACAGAATCGGGCGACCCGTCTTGGCGACCTGCTCGAGCACAGGCAACAGGTCGGCCAGCGCTGCGATCTTACGATCGGCCAGCAGAACAAAAGCGTCCTCGAGCACAGCCTCCATGCGTTCGGACTGCGACGCGAAATAGGGCGACAGCCAGCCCCGGTCGAACTGCAGGCCCTCGACCACCTCCAGCGTGGTCTCGGTCGTGCGCGAGGACTCGACCGTAATCACGCCGTCTGCCCCGATCCGATCCATGGCCTCTGCGACCTGCTCACCAATCGCCGGATCGTTGTGGGCCGAAAGCGTCGCGACCTGTGTTTGCTCGAGCCGTGACGCCACCGGTCGGGACTGCGCTCGCAAGGCCTCGACCGCCAGGGCCAATGCCCGGTCCAGGCCGCGCTTGAGGTCGATCGCGCTGGCACCGGCCACCACGTTCCGAATGCCATCGGCCAGAATCGCATGGGCGATCACGGTCGCGGTGGACGTGCCATCGCCCACGATCTCGCCGGTTCTTTCAGCCGCTTGCCGCAGCATGCGTGCGCCCAGATCTTCTTCAGGATCTTCGAGTTCCGTTTCACGGGCAATGGTGACGCCATCGTTGCAGACGATGGGCGTGCCCCAGCGCCGATGGATCAGCACCGACTTGGATCGCGGACCGAGCGTGACCCGCACGGCATCGGCCAGCTGTGTGGCTCCGGACAACACCTTCTCACGCGCCTGGGATCGGAACAGGATCTTCTTTGCTACCATCAGCGGCTCCCGATTGAGCCTCTGACGATAGCCACGCGCGCGCTCTTCGAGTTGATGGCGCGCAAGCGCCTCGTCGGGCCGTCGCAAGGCCAAGAATTCACCGACACATTCAAGGGTTTTGATCATGCTGGATCAATGGGTGGGCGTCCTCTTCCCGGACGGGCTGGGCGCCGAATGGATCAGTGCCGCGTCGACCGTGATCGTCGTGATCGGCGCGCTGGTCTTGCGCAAGGTCATCCTGCGACTGGTGGGCAGTTTCTTCGCCACGCTGGTACGTCGGACCGAAGCGCCCGAACAGCAGCGTCGCATCGAGACGCTCGGGCGGGTCGCGCGGCATACGCTCTCGCTCCTGATCGTGGTGGTCACGATCCTGGTTGTCCTCAACACACTGGGCATTTCGATTGCGCCGATTCTGGGCGCGGCCGGGGTCGCCGGTGTGGCGATCGGCTTTGGTGCGCAAAGCCTGGTAAAGGATTTTTTCTCGGGCGTGTTTCTGCTCCTTGAAAACCAGATTCGCGTGGGCGATGTGGTCGAAATCGCCGGCAAGAGCGGCGTCGTCGAGGGCATGACGCTTCGCCGGATTCAGCTCCGCTCGGTGGATGGCGCAGTCCACTACGTCTCCAACGGCCTGATCACGACGGTCACCAATTTTTCGACCGAGTTCGCTTTTGCGGTCGTCGACGTCGGCGTCGCGTACAAGGAGGACCTCGACCATGTGTTCGTGGTCATGCGCGAGACGGCCAGCACCATGAAGGCGGTCGAGCCCTTCACCAAGACCGTGATCGGCGAGCTCGAAATCCTGGGCGTCGAACAGTGGGCCGATTCGGCTGTGATGATCCGCTGCCGGATGAAGACCCAGCCGCTGCAACAATGGGCGGCCCGTCGTGAGTACCTGAAGCGGCTGAAGCAGGCCTTCGATGAAGCCGGCATCTCGATTCCCTACCCGCACCGGACCCTGATTCAGGACAACGGCGACCCCAGGGCACCCGCCCGAGAGGGGGCACGTACGGCTGAGGCCACAGACTGAACGGAGCGCACCCGGCCGAGCCCGCTGCGCGGGCGGTCAGTGGCCGGGTCGCGCGGCCGTCCGCCGGGTCCGTCGCGGAACAGACCACGCTGCGGCCGGGATTTCCATCACCGCCGCCCCGGCCGCAACGAAGCAGCGCTCGCCGGAGGCCGGTTGCACCGGCCAGCCGCCGGTCATCGCGCCCACTGCGGGCAAGATCAGCGCGCGCGCGCGCAGCCAGAAACACGGCCGGTAGAGCGAATCGCCCCGCCCGCGAATGCGGATCGCGGGATGGGTGTGCCCGGCAATCACGAAATCCTCTCCCCCCGCCTGATCGTCGTGGCTGAGGGTCCAGGGCCCCAAACGAACCCGGGGCCCCAGGGGGTCAATGCCGCAATCGGAGGGCAGCGCCCCGGCGGCCTGGTCATGGTTTCCGGTGACCAGACCAACCGCAAGCCCGGGGTGGCGCGCCCGCCAGTGCGCCAGTTGTTCATGCACGCCCGGGTGCTGCGCAAGCGGCCCATGGAGCAGATCACCCAGGATGTACACCGACGACGGCCGACACTGCTCGATCATCTGATCCAACCGCACAAGGGTCTCACGGCTCGTGCCCTCTGGCACGGCCAGGCCCTGTCGGCGAAAGCTCAGGCCTTTTCCCAGGTGCAGATCAGCGACCATCAGGCTGCGGCGCTGCGGATCGAACACGCCATGACCGCCGAGCAACTCGAGCGGACCCGGTGCGAGAACGAGCTTCATGAACCGCGCTCGGCCTGAGCGATCAGGCGGGCGATTCGAGCGTCGAGCTGCTCGGTGCTCAGCCGCTCGCGCAGCCGATCGACCATCAACGGAAAGGCAAAGGGCGTCGCCCGATCGATCTCGACCACCTCGATCGGCCGGCTCGACAGACTGTCCAGAACGGCGTGAATGCGAGGCCGTTCAAGTTCGCGGTCCAGTACCTCTCGGCGGGCCTGCGCGAGCAGACGATTATTCGGGTCATGCCGCGCAAAGACTTCATAAAAAAGCCCTGCCGACGCCTGCAAGGAACGATTCGAGCGCCGAGCGCCCGGCCCGCCCTGGAGCAGCAGACCCGCGATCCGCGCGTTCTCACGAAAGCGCCGCTTCACGAGTTCCGCCGCATTGACCGCTTGTTCCAGGTCCTCATCGAGCCCCGCGGGCGCGAACAATTCGCCGGACCGCACCCGCTCCAGATCAAAGGGCGCAGGTCCAAACAGTTCAAAGCCGTAATCGTTCACCGAGATCGACCAGGTCGACGCCGCACGCTTCGACATCCGCCAGGCGAGGAGAGGGGCCAGCCCCAAATGGGCGGCACGCCCCGCAAACGGATAGGCAAACAGGTGATGCCCCTCGCGCGAGCGCATGACTTCGATCAGAAGGCGGGCCCGCCCTGGGCGCTGCGAACGGGTGCCTTGGAGATCAAGCAGCGGTGCCAGCGCCCGGAGTTCGGGCTCACGCAGCGCCGCCGCCCCGGTCTCGGCGAGACAATCGAGCATGGCCTCGGCCAGCTCACTCGACAAGGACATCCGCGATCCCACCCAGCGCGACACCGCAGCGGCCGACGCCCGAGCCGTCCGCACCCAGGCCTCCAGATCTCGGAACCGGACCAGTTCGAGCACGCGTCCGCCAAATACGAAACACTCGCCCGGCTTGAGTCGAGAGACGAAGGACTCCTCCACGGACCCCAATCTCGCCCCCGTCAGTGAACGCACACTTACCTCAGACTCGCCGACAATCGTACCGATCGCCTGACGATGTCGCCTCGCAATCGCTGCGTCCGTCACCCGCCAGCACCCGCCCGAATCGAGGACGAGCTTTCGGTAATCCGGATAAGCGACCAGGCTGTCGCCGCCGCGCACCACGAAATCCATCGCCCAGGACCACTCGTCGTCGCTGAGTGTGCGATAGGCGTGGGTCGAGCGCACTTCGGCCCGCAGTGCCTCCTCCTGAAAGCCACTGCCCAGCGCGACCGTGACCAGATGCTGAACCAGCACGTCGAGGGGCTTGTTCAGGGTTCGGTGGGGCTCGAGTCGCCGCGCGGCCAGCGCGCGCCGGGCCGCCGCTGCTTCGAGCAGCTCAAGCGCGTGCGTGGGCACCAGGGTGACGCGCGACACGCCGCCGGGCTGATGGCCCGATCGCCCCGCCCGCTGCATCAAGCGCGCGAGGCCCTTCGCGCTCCCCACCTGCAACACCCGCTCGACGGGCGAAAAGTCGACGCCGAGATCGAGGGTCGAGGTGCAGACCACCGCTCGCAGGCGGCCCGCACGCATGTTGTCTTCCACCCAGCTGCGTACACTCAGATCAAGCGACCCGTGATGGAGGGCGATCAGGCCGGCCCAGTCAGGCCGCCGTTCAAGCAGCATTTGGTACCAGATCTCGGCCTGCGCCCGCGTGTTGCAGAAGATCAGCGTGCTGGCGCTCGACTCGACCTCGCGCACAACCGGGTCGAGCATCCGGGCCCCCAGATGCCCGGCCCAGGGCAAGCGCCCCACTGCGTCCGGGATCAAGGTGTCGACGCGGATCGGCCGTCGCGACGGCGCACTGACCACGACCCCGTCATCCGGCGTCACCAGTACCGCCAGGGCATCGGCCGGCTCGGCCAGCGTGGCGGACAGCCCCCAGACAACCGGCGCTCGAGCCCAGCGCCGCAGACGCGCCAGCGCGAGCTGCACCTGAACGCCTCGCTTGCTGCCGATAAGCTCATGCCACTCATCGACGATGATGGTCGAGAGCCCCGCGAACAGCGCCTCGGCCTCGGGCCGGGCAAGGAGCAGTGACAGGCTCTCGGGCGTGGTCACCCAGGCGAAGGGCGGCGAGCGCAGCTGGCGGGCACGCTCGGCGGTACTCGTGTCGCTGGACCGCAGCGCCACGCCCACCGGCAGACCGAGCTCAGCCAAGGTCGCTTCAAGCGCAGCCCGTGTATCGGTGGCCAACGCACGCATGGGCGTGACCCACAAGACCTGCAGACCGGCCCCTGGACGCGCGCGCAGCAACGCGCCAAACCAGACAGCGAGCGTCTTGCCGGAGCCCGTGCCTGCGTGAACGAGCCCACTCGACCCCGCGGCCATCGCCCGCCAGACGCGGCGCTGAAACGGCTGGGGCGTCCACCCCTTCTGAGTAAACCAGCGCTGAATCGCAGCCGGGCCCAACCCAGCGGGCCGCCGGGACCTAGCGGCCGTACCAGTCGCGGACGGCATGGACGAATCGATCCACCCCTGTGCTGACCGTATCGAGATCGAGCGCTCCGTAGGCCAGGCGCTGCGTGTTGGTCTGGCGGGTGTCGGTGAGCCCGAAGGCAAAGCCCGGAATCGTCGCCACGCCGTGACGCTCAACCATCGCCCGGGAGAAGGCGAGCGGGTCATCGACTCCGGGCAGCTTGATCAGCACATAGAACGCGCCCTCGGTGCGCGGAAACTCGACCCAGTCACCGAGCGCCGCCAAGCGTCGGTAGACCTCCTCCCGGACGCGGGCCAGCGCCTCGACCTGGGGCCGCACCCAGGCACGTCCCAGTTTCAGGGCTTCGAGGGCGAGGAGCTGGGACGCAACGGGCGCGCAGATCAGATTGGTGTCCTGCACCTTCTCCATGGCGTCTCGCAGATCGGCCGGGTACACCACGTAGCCCACTCGCCAGCTCGCCATGCCGAAGTTTTTTGAAAACGAGTAAAAGCTGAGCGTATGGCGATGGGCGCCCGGGATCGAGGCGGGCGAAAAATGACGCGCCTGGCCATAGACGAAATACTCGTAGGCCTCATCGCTGAAGTGGTACAGACCGCGCGCCGCGCAGAGCGCATTGACCGCGCGCACATCGGCCTCCGGATAGACCGCACCACTCGGATTGTTGGGTGAAACCGTGACGATGGCCCGCGTGCGCGCGGTGATGGCCGTAGCGATCGCATCGAGGTCGAGCTGGTAATCGGGGCGGGTGGGCACGCCGATGGGCGTACAGCCCGCCATCCGGATCGCCATCTCCTGATTGAAATAGTAGGGTAGCGGCAGGATCACCTCATCGCCCGGATCGGTGACGGCCAGCACCGCATTCAGAAACGCCATATTGCTGCCCGCCGTGACCG
>JBDLRB010000027.1:0-3043 GCA_039800205.1 Pseudomonadota bacterium
GATTTCAAGGGCCCGTTGAGCGTCGAGATCTTCAAGGGCGGGCAGTCCAACCCGACCTACAAGCTGATCGGTGCTGAAAGAACCTGGGTCATGCGCGCCAAGCCTGGGCCGGTCGCCCGCCTGTTGCCGTCTGCGCATGCGATCGAGCGCGAGTACCGGGTGCTGGACGCGCTGGGGCGGACCGACGTGCCCGTTGCGCAGGTTTACGGCCTCTGCGAGGACGAGTCGATCATCGGTCGGGCGTTTTACGTCATGGAATACGTTGAGGGACGGGTGTTCTGGGACCCTGCTCTGCCGGGCTGTTCCAGCGCTGAGCGCGAGGCGATCTTCGACGAGATGAACCGGGTCATCTCGGCCCTGCACAGTGTGGATGCTGCCACGGTCGGTCTGGCCGACTACGGGCGTCCCGGCAACTACTTCGCACGACAGATCGCGCGGTGGACGCGTCAGTACCAGGCCTCAGAAACCCGGAAAATCGAGGAGATGGATCGTCTGATCGAGTGGCTGCCGGCGCATATTCCCAAGGACGAGGCCAGTACAATCGTCCACGGTGATTTCCGGCTCGACAACATGATCTTCGAGACCACCCGCCAGCGTGTCCGAGCGGTCCTGGATTGGGAATTATCCACCCTGGGTCACCCCCTGGCCGACTTCTCCTACCACTGCATGACCTGGCGGATTCCACCTGGAATGTTCCGGGGACTCGGGGGACTCGATCTGACCTCACTGGGTATTCCCACGGAAGCCGATTACGTCCGGCGCTATTGCGCACGAACCGGAATGGATCCAGACTTCCTTGAGCAGCATTGGGATTTTTCGCTGGCCTACAACATGTTTCGTCTGGCCGCCATCCTGCAAGGCATTGTCAAACGGGTGGCTGAGGGCACGGCCTCGAATACCCAGGCGCCTGCCTCGGCCGCACGGATCGGACCCCTGGCCGAAATGGGCTGGTCGATCGCCCGGCAGGTACGGCCCACGGATCACTGAACATCCCCCCTGATTTTTCACCGCCCCGGAGTCGCTCCCCATGTCATTCAAGTTCTCCGAACGCAGCCTTGAACTGCAACAGCGCCTGTTGAAGTTCATGGAGCAACACGTTTACCCAAACGAAGAGCGTTTCCACGACGAGGTGGAATCAAATCGGCACGCAGGCAATGCCTGGCAACCCACCCGAATCGTCGAGGAACTGAAACCCAAGGCCCGTGAAGCGGGTCTGTGGAACCTGTTCATCCCGCGTTCGGAACGCGTACCCGAAGGACTGTCCAATCTGGATTACGCCCCGCTCTGCGAAATCATGGGTCGGGTTCACTGGGCGCCGGAAGTCTTCAACTGCTCAGCGCCCGATACCGGCAACATGGAGACCTTCGAGCGTTACGCGAGCGAAACGCTCAAGCGCACCTGGCTCGACCCGCTGCTGAAAGGCGAAATCCGCTCGGCTTTTGCGATGACCGAGCCGGCAGTCGCCTCCTCGGACGCCACCAATATCCAGTCGCGGATTCAACGCGAGGGCGACCACTATGTGATCAACGGACGAAAGTGGTGGACCTCCGGTGCCGGTGACCCGCGCTGCAAGGTCTTTATTTTCATGGGCAAGACCGATCCGGAAGCTCCCCGGCATCAGCAGCAGTCCATGATCATCGTCCCGGCCGAGACGCCTGGCATCCGGATCGTCCGACCCCTGACCGTCTTCGGCTACGACGACGCCCCGCATGGTCACTGCGAAGTCACTTTCGACAACGTCCGGGTTCCGATCGAAAATATCCTGCTCGGCGAGGGCCGAGGCTTCGAAATCGCGCAGGGCCGTCTGGGCCCGGGTCGTATTCATCACTGCATGCGACAGATCGGTGTTGCGGAGCGCGCGCTCGAATTGATGTGCAAGCGCTTGATGGCCCGTACCGCTTTTGGCAAGCGAATTGCGGATCAATCCGTCTGGCATGAGCGGATTGCCGAATCACGTTGCCTGATCGACCAGGCACGGCTGATGACCCTGCAGGCGGCGGACATGATGGACACCGTCGGCAACAAGATCGCACGCCGCGAAATTGCCATGATCAAGGTCATCGCTCCGAACGTTGCGGGCAAGGTGCTCGACTGGGCCATTCAGGCGCATGGGGGCGGCGGCGTTTCAGGCGATTATCCGCTCGCCTTTCTCTGGGCCCACTCGCGAACGCTACGCTTCGCCGATGGGCCCGACGAGGTCCACCGGGCGGCGATCGCCAAGCTCGAACTGGCCCGTCACTCTCCGCTGCCCGGCGCCGCCGACAAGGTCGAGATGCCTGTGACCCGGGGGGCCTGAGTGCCGACCGACCAGGGTCCGACCCTTACTGGATCGGGCCCTTGTCAACCTTTGGCAGGGGAAGGCTCATGACCTCAATCCCCTCATCGGCCAGCGAACGCGCCTCCTCGGCACTCGCCTGCCCGCGAATCCCTCGGCTGGGGGCTTCCTGATAATGAATACGCCGTGCCTCTTCGGCGAACCGCTCGCCGACATCTTCGGTGTTTTCAAGGACATGGCGCGCAAGCTGCTGCCACAGCGCCTGAACCTGCCGCTGCTCGGGGCTGAGTGCCTCAGGGACCGGCCGTGCGGCCGGCAGCGTTCGTTCGCCGGCACCGGACAGATTGAGCCGCGGGGCCGAAGGCATGCGCGTCACATGGCTGCTCCCACACATCGGGCAGGCAATCAGGCTCTGCGCCCCCTGTTCCTCGAAGGCCTGCTCCGAACCAAACCACCCCTCGAAGCGATGCTCAAACTCACAGACCAGATCAAAAACCTTCATGTGTTTCGACTCCCTGCATCGGATTCTAAGCCGAAGCGAAGATGAAGGAAGCGATCGTCCTTACCATTGACGAGGTGGTGGCCCACCCGAACCGCTTCGATGACATCCTTGATGCGCGAAGCCCCTCCGAGTACGGCCTCGACCACCTCCCGGATGCTCGATCCACACCCGTTCTGAACGATGAGGAGCGCGCCACGGTCGGTACGCTCTACAAGCAGCAATCCGGCTTCGAAGCCAAACGGGTCGGCGCTGCATTGGTCGCCCGG
>JBDLRB010000028.1:0-2611 GCA_039800205.1 Pseudomonadota bacterium
CGCGACGATATCGATCGTCTGCGTGGCACCAGTTCGCGCCTGCATCCGGGGGCCTGGCTCACCCGTTCCGAAATGCTGCAGCTGTCCCTCATGGCCTCCGAAAATCGGGCGGCCAATGCGCTGGGTCGCCACTATCCTGGCGGCATGCCCGCGTTCGTTGCAGCGATGAATGCGAAGGCGCGATTGCTGGGGCTGCGCGACACGCGTTTTGTCGAGCCCACCGGTTTGTCGAGCGCCAATGTGTCCAGCGGGGGCGATCTCGCCCAGCTGGTGCGGGCGGCGTCTTCCTATCCGCTGATTCGTCAGTATTCGGTCGCGCGGTCGATGACCGTGCAGCCCGCCCGCGAGCCGCTGGGCTTCTACAACACCAATCGACTGATTTCGACGGCGGGTTGGTCAATCGGCCTGCAGAAAACCGGCTTCATCTCCGAAGCGGGTAACTGTCTGGTGATGATCGCCAACATCGAGGGGCGACCGCTCATCGTGGTGCTGCTCGATGCCGCAGGCAAGCTGGCGCGCTTTGGCGATGCCCAGCGCATCCGCAGCTGGGTGGAGAAAGCCGCGCCGCCCGCACAACGCATTCACGCCGACGGCGGGCAGGGCGATGTACCTGTACCGCTCAGGGTGTCGCTCGGCGCCGAGTAGGCTTTTCTCTGATCACCTGGCCTCTTCCGCCGGCTCGAAGCCGAGGGATGAGGAAATATCGGCGGCGGTCTTGCACACCAGGTCGATCCAGTCGTCCTGCACGAAATCGGCTGGGGCTGACACCGAGAGCCCGGCCACCAGCTTGCCCGAGTCGTCGCGAATCCCGGCTGCAATGCAGCGCACGCCGAGTTCCAGTTCTTCGTTGTCGCGCGCGTAGCCGCGGGCCCTCACCAGCGCAAGCTCGCGCTCCAGTCGGACCAGTTCGGTGATGCTGTTTTTGGTGTGGCCAGCGAGGCCCGTGCGGGTGGCGTAGGCGCGGACGTTGCGCGGGTCGTCCACCGACAGGAACAGCTTGCCCACCGACGTGAGATGGAGGGGCGCGCGGCCCCCTACGGCACGCACCACCTGCATGCCCGAGCGTTCGGACACCGCGCGCTCGATGTAGACGATTTCATCGGCCTGCCGGATCGACAGATTGACCGGCTGCCCGGTGGCGCGATGCAGTTCGCGCATGGGGCCCATTGCAGCGTCGCGTACGTTGAGCCGCGCCTTCACCAGATTACCGAGCTCAAGTAGCCGGATGCCAAGCTGGTAGCTGCCGGGGTCACTGCGGTCAATCAGCCGAACGCTGACCAGGTCGTTGAGGATACGGTGAGCGGTAGAGGGATGGAGCCCGGTGGCAAGCGACAGGTCTTTCAGGCTGGCCGGCTCGGTGCGCTCAGCCAGCGCGTCGAGCAGCGACACCAGGCGCTGGATGACCTGGATCGCTGTCTTGCCGTCGTCGGTGGAGGGGTTCCTGGGGCGTCCCATGGTGAAATTCTATCTCACTTGATGAAATGAGCCATGCGTCGATGAGCTGGGCCAGACGTTCTGGCGAAAATCGCCAGGTGCTGTCGGTGCGTGCGTAGATCCAGTCGGAAAACGCCATGAAGCGGTTGAAGGGCTGCGCCCCCAGGAGCTCGGGCAACCGCGCTGAAAATCGGCCCGAGTTGCCGATGAGCTCCCAGTAGCGGGCGAAGCGTGCGAGGCGCTGCATGTCGGAGAAGGGGATGTCCCGGGTGGCGAGCACGTTGTAAGGAGGCGAGGGGTTGAAGCGGAGGTCAAACGCGTCGGTATGTCTGCTGATCGGGGCGCCCCGCAGCCGCTTCAGGATCCCCAACTGAATCTCCTGCGGATTGAGTGCTACCAGTCGATCGAACCCGGCCCCGAAGCTCGCCATCGTTTCGCCAGGCAGACCGGCGATCAGGTCGACGTGCAGGTTGGCGCTGGTGTGCTCGCGCAACCATCGCAGGTTCTCCTCGGCCTTGGCATTGTTCTGTCGTCGGCTGATCAGTGCCTGGACCTCGGTATTCCAGCTCTGGATGCCAATCTCGAACTGCAGGGCGCCGGCGGGAAATCTCGGCAGGATTTCGCGCAGCCGCTCGGGCAGGTGGTCGGGCACCAGCTCGAAATGAGCGAAGCAGGGGTCGTCGGGCTGGGCCTCGATTCGTTCGAGAAAAAACGACAGGATGGCGAGGCTTGTGTCGATCCTCAGGTTGAATGTTCGATCGACAAAGCGGAAGCGCCGGGCGCCGCGCTCGTAGAGGACGGCCAGTTCGTCGAGCAAGGGCTCAAGCGGAAACGGTACGGCGGTGCGGTCAAGGGCAGACAGACAGAATTCGCAACGGTACGGGCAGCCGCGCGAGGCTTCCACGTAAAGGTGGCGGTGTGCGATGTCGCGATCGTCATAGAGCGAGTAGGGCATCGTGACATCGGCCGGTTCGAGCCGGCCGCCGCTGATCACATGCGTGATCGGGCGGGTGGCCTGTCCTGCCTTCCATGCCAGCGTCTGGCGACACAGTTCGGCGAACTCATGTTCAGCGGTGCCGGTGATGACATGGTCGGCCATGCGACAGATCGCCTGCTCATTGACCTCGTGACTGACCTCGGGGCCGCCCAACACGATGCGCAGTTCCGGAGCCAGTCG
>JBDLRB010000029.1:0-5257 GCA_039800205.1 Pseudomonadota bacterium
AGAACATCCGCCTGGCTGGCGCAGGTGATCTGTTGTCCCTCTCCGGCGAGACCGCCAATCTGATCGTTGATCTTTCCGAAGGCGACAGCAAGGTCACGCTCAGCACCGAGCCCGACGGACGCCTGCGGGTCAGCTCCGATTCACTCTACGACCTGGTGTTTGCCAAGCCCACAGGAACGTTCGCGATTCGCGGTCAGGGTGGCACCGATCAGGTCGTTATCAAAACAGCCGACCTGGGCACCTCGATGATGGTGGTCGAGGCAGAGAGCATCGAGGTGAGCGAAGGAGCACTGCTGCAGGCCGCCTCGGGTGTGCATCTGATTGCCGAATCACTCGTAACTGGCGCGCCCACCAGCTCGCTAAGCAAGTCGAGCAGCACCTCGGTCAGCATCCTTGGCAGGGTGAAAACCGCCGGCGATCTGTTTGCCTATGCCCATTCAGTCATCGACCTCGACGCGCAGCCCGCTATCTCGCTCGCGAATCTCGATCTGTCGGCCGATGCGAGCGCGAGCGCCGTGCTGGGTCCAAACGCGTCGGTCACAGCGGCTGGTGTATTTGTGGTGGCCGACACAGATGTGCGGATCGAGGTCGATCGAATCGGTGTCCAGCGATCGGCGATCACGCTCACTGCAACGCAGAAGTCCGAGGCCGGCGCGCGCGGAAATGCTGCCGTCAACCTGATCAATTCCAATCGGCCAGTCGCTGTGGAGGTGGTCTTCGAAGCCACCGACTCCACGCAGATCCGAAGCGTGATCGGGGCCCGCGACACCGTTCTTGCGGGCTCGACGTCGGGCAACGAAGTCTGGAACCGAATCGTTGTCAACCGCGAGGCGGTTGCCTACCTGGGGGATGGAACGGGCAAGGTGATTGTCGGCGCGGTCGAGGGAGCACAGGCGCCCACTGTGCACGTGGGTGCGGTGGGTCGTGACCGACCGACGGGCGGAATCCTCAGTGACTTTGCGGCGTCGAAGCAGGTGGGGAACAGCACCATCCAGATCCGATCCGCCATTGAAGCCGCGCTCCATGGTGCGGAATTGAATGTCGAGGGGCTGAGGGCGTTTGCGCTGGATGCAACGACGGTGGCGGCCCAAGCCCGTCAGGCTCGCAATCTGGGGATCACCAGCACAGGGGTGAGGCTCGATTCCACCACCGTGAGAGCAAGCGGTGAGGTCAACCTCATTGCTCAGGACCGATCCGTCTGGAACGCCCTTGGCGGTGGCTACACCGGCGAGGTCCGTGAAGCCTGGTCCGGGATCACCACGCTACCCGCGAGTCTGGCGGGCAACGACCTGGCGGCGTCGGTGTCCGTCAAGGTTGCCGGGTCGACGCTGAGCGGCGGCACGGTGCGCAGCTACGCGCTGGCATCGCAGCGACTGGCGGCGGAGGTCATGCGCGGCAGCATGGGGCCGCTCGTGCCCGGGCCATTGGGACTGGTGCTCGGATTTGATCTGGACATCGGTTCGATTCGGGCCTGGAACACCCTCAACGGCGGCGTGGGTGTCTCGTTCAACAACGGTTCCATTGTCAGCACGGGCACGGTCGATCTTGCCGCACGAGATGGGGCGAGCCTCAAGGCTGAGGTGCCAACCGGGTTCGGCGCGGTGCCCGAAGGCGACCAGGGTCCAGCGATCGCGATCAACCTCGTTGGACGCTTTGTCGGAGACCTGGGTGTGATCGATGTGGCCCGATTGGCAGGGGGCGAGCCCGCCGACACCGGCACGCCGCGCGATGTCGCCGTCACGGTCGATGGCGGGGTGCTGCAGGCGGCGGGCTCGCTGGGGATGGATGCGCGCTCGTCGCTCGTCATGAGCGCGCTCGCCGATGCGCTGAGCGATACAACCGTTCGTGCGGCGGCTGCCGCGGTCGTCGCGATCAACCGTTATCGAGGCAGCACGCGCGCCGACGTGGAGTCACGTAGCGGTATTGCAAGTCTCACGGCGGGTGGAACCGTATCGGTGATCGCCCGCGATCTGATGAGTGTCGACGCAACAGCCAACACCGGCGGCAGAGGAAGCAGCCTGGAAGTCGGCGGCCTCCTGGTGCTGAACGATCTCAATCGTGAATTGTCCGCGCGGCTCGATGGCCTGGGCGTTGACGCTAGCGCGCTGGTGTTTGAGGCGATTGATTCGGCGATGGTGAGGGCGCACGCCGAGGGCAGGGTCGATGCAAGCCCTTCGAATGCCTTGACTGACTGGACCGGTCTGGTCGCCAGTGGTTCGGTGGCTGCGAACTGGCTCGTGGGCGGGGTGCGCGTAGCGGCCAATGATGTGAACCTGCGGGTGGGTGACGATGCATCGATGCGCGCGGACTCCATCGCCACGCTGTCGGCGACGAACAAGGTCCTGACCAGCGGGTTGGGTATTGCGGGCCCCGCGCTTGCCTACAACCTGATCGGCCGTGAGGGTGCAGGCAGCCTGAAGGCAGGTGCTGTCAAAGCGTTCCTGGACGGCAATGCCGGTGCACTCGCCACCTACGTGGTCGGCGCAAATTTTGACAAGGGTTTTGTTGATACGGGAGGAGACTTTCTCGTGTCGGGCAACCTCGCGTTGAAGGCTGGCGCGACGCTGGCCCAGCAGAGCGATTCATGGTTGGGTTCGTCGAGCGCCGCGCTGGTGCAGAACCTGAGCGAGGCCGCAACCCAGGTGCGTTTTGCGCCCACCGCGAGCACCGAACACTACGTTGGCGGGCATGCCCGCATTGCCTCGGCAGACGACGCCGAGCTGATTTCAACCGGCACCATGAGCAGCGGCAGCGTTCTCGCGTCTGCCGGGCTTGCCGCGGTTCGCAACCAGGCGAACCATGTCGTCGACACGCGTGTGACGGGCGCGAGGCTCACGGCGGGTGGGGATCTGGACATCTGGGCCGACTCCACGCCCACCATTCACGCAACGCTGAGCGGGGCCGTCAATACCAGTGGTAACGCCGCTGGCGGCACGGGTGCCGGTGGACTCGCGCTCAACGGATTGATGGCCACCAACGTGATCAATGGAGGTGTGTCGGCCATTGTGTCGGGTGGTCGCCTGGCTGCAGCGGGCGATCTCGACCTCCACGCGGCCAACGATGCCGATATCCGATCGATCAATCAGGCCACGACCGCAGGGGGTGCGGCGGCCAGTCTTGCGCTTGCCTTCAATGCGATCGGCTGGCAAGACCAGAAGATGTCCGAACTGGCGATTGGCGCGCTGCTGGGCAGTGGGATGGGTAGCGAGACCCCGCTCTACAGTCGCGCGGCAGTGCAGGGCGCCGACTTGTCGATTGCGGGGGATGCGTCGATCAACGCGTCCAGCCTGGGCTCGGTCGATGCCAGCCTGGGCTCGTCCACACTGGGCGGCTCGTTTGGCGGCGCCGGCTTTGCGCTTGCGATGAACCGCGTGAGCACGGGTTCGCAAGCCTGGATCGGAACGGGTACGGAGCCTGGCGCGGTGGCGGGCCGCAGCACGGTGCTCGATGTCGCGGTCGGGGGCGATCTCGAGTTGGGGGCATCCGATGAGGCCGACATAACCTCTTCGGTCAGTCTCGCGAGTTCGGGAGGCAAGGCTGCGGTCGGCGGCACCGCCGTGCGAAACGACGCACGCGGCCGAACGATCGCATCGATTGATGACGCCAGGGTGGCCACTGGCGGACTGGTCGCAGTCACCGCTGATGAATCGGCAACGCTTACCTCGGCTGCTGACGGCACTGCTAGCACCGTCCAGTCGGGACTACCGATGGCGTCGAGCGGATTTGCGCTGAACGGTCTGATCGTCAGCAACCTCATGCTTGCCGAGTCCGCCGCGACGGTGAGCGACAGTGACCTGGTGATTGCGGGTGACCTGGTGGTGGTGGCGGTCAACGCGGCGACGGTGAAAGCGGACAACACGGCTGCGCTTCGCTCGAGCGGCGCGGCTGCGGGTGTGCTGCTCGCGTTCAACACGGTAGGCTGGGATGCGGTCGATCTGATCTCGCAGACCGTCGACACGATCGTGGGGCAGGTCGGATCCGAGAAGCCCATCACCGTGATGGCTCGGGTTTCGGACAGTACGCTCAAGGTCGGTGGCGATGCCGCGATCAATGCGGACGTGACCGCAGACATCTCGTCCACGATCAGCAACAAGGTGTCGTCGCGGGCGGGTGCGGCCTCTGCGAGCCTGGTGCTGTCGGCCAATCAGGTCAGTTCAAGCGCCAATGCGCTGCTGGCTGATACCGGCAAACAGGTAGGGGCGCGTGGCGGGGCGGAGGTGGTGGGCAATCTGACGATTGCGTCGAGCGACTCGCCGCAGGTGTTCGCCGATACGGTGATGGTGGCTGTATCGGGGGAGGGTTCGAGGGAAGATCCCGACGAACTCAACGCCGATTTCGTATCGTCGGACGGTTCGCAGACGATCGACTTCGGCAGCAAGGTTCGGGTCGTTGACGGTTACCGCCACGGCGGCGATGGCGGAAAAGTCTACCGCTTCCTGGGAAGCGGGCCGATCCAACTCGATCTCTCCAAAGAAGACTATGGGGATACGGGCTTCTGGTTCGAGGTCGTACCGCGAAATTCGCTACCCGGTGTGCTCAAGGTACTGACCGATCTCAGTCAGAACGCGACGCAGCTTCTGACGCTGCCGGAGTCAACGATCGGAGCTGGCGACTGGATACCGGCCCTGACGCCGACCGCCGCCGGCAGCAACGGCGCGCTCGAAACCCAGTTGGTCACGATCACACCGTCTGTCGCGGGTGCTGCGGGCAGCTTCAGTCTGGCACTGGACGAGATCGAAACCGCGCCAATCACGCTGCTTCCGATCGGGTCCCCGGTTGCAGAGGTCCAACGCCTGACGCTGATCAATCCGCTTGGCGCGGTGGGCAGTCGCGTTCGCCTGTCGCTGTCCGACATGGACGATGTCGAATTCCAGGTGAAGGACACAGCCGCGCAAACCGCGGCCGAGATTCAGAGTGCACTTTCCGGCTGGTTTGGCGCAGGCGGTGTGGCCGTGGCGGCGCTGCCCGATCGCGCGGCTGGCTGGGCGTTTGATGTTGTACTCACAGGCGGGCAGGTGGGGCGGGCGATTGACAGTATCGTGGCCCGGGTCGCAGCCCAACTCGGCGCAGAGCGGCTGGGCGTCAACGTCTCCACTATTCGAGAAGGGCAGGCTGCTCCCTCCCGCGCCGATCAGGCGGCGCTGATTCAGTCTGCGCTTCGCGCTGCACTGGCCGAGTCTGCGCTGACGGTCACCCCGGGAACCGGCTCCGCGCTCACCTTCGAGGTGACGTTCGGCCGGAAGGGCGATCGGCCGCA
>JBDLRB010000030.1:0-4173 GCA_039800205.1 Pseudomonadota bacterium
ATTCACCCAAGGCCTGGGCCCAAATGCTGGGTTGCTCGGAAATGATGAATCCGTGAATCTTGATTCGATTGACAAGAATCGATCGGACGTTATTGATCGGCATCGATTCTCCGCTATAGCCAGCGATCAGGCCGCAGACTGCGATGCGCCCAAAAGCGTTCATGCGGGCGAGCGTGAGATCCAGTACGGCGCCCCCGACATTTTCGAAGACACCGTCAATCCGCTGCGGCGTCGCAGCGCGAAGCGCCTCTGCCAGATCGGGCGCCCGATAATCGAGACAGGTCTCAAATCCGTACGCGTCGCGCACCACCGCACACTTTTCCGGCCCGCCCGCAACACCGACGGCCCGCGCCCCCAGGGCCTGGGCCAACTGGCCCGCGACGCTCCCCACGGCACCGCTGGCCGCTGTGACGAGGACGGTCTCACCGGCCTTCGGTTCAATGATTCGGTGAATGCCGAACCAGGCGGTCACGCCCGGCATACCCACGACACCGAGATAGGCCGAGAGCGGAATGCGCGAGTCGTCGACCCGGCGAAGGCCTCGGCCATCGGAGTCAGCAATGGTTTGCCACCCGAACCCTCCGAAGACCTTGTCACCGACCTTGAACTTGGGATTGCGGCTTTCGATCACTTCGCCCACGCCGCCGCCCTGCATCACCTCGTCCAGGGCTTGCGGCGGGGCGTAGGAGCGTACGTCGTCCATTCGGCCCCGCATGTAGGGGTCAACGGACAGATAGTGCAACTGAACACGGATGTGGCCGTCCGCAAGGGGCGCGATCGGGGCGTCGACCAAACGGAAACTGTCCGCCGTCGGTTGACCGCTCGGACGCTTGACAAACAACCATTGGCGCGTTTGGGTAGGCATGGATGGGGTACTCAGCGTGGAAAGGGTTTGAAGGTGCCGGAACCACGGGCGACCAGTCCGCCGCTCTCATCCCGGATCTCGGCCTCACAGAAACAGAGGCTGCGCGTGCGGTGTACCGTCACACCTGTGCAGGTCAGCAGGCCGGCGCCCGCGCGCATGAACGTGGTCTTCATTTCAACTGTTGCCGTCCGAACCTTCAAGGGGTTCTCCGCCGTAGACCGAGCCGCCATCGCCATCGTGACATCCAGAAGCGTCATGATGGCGCCGCCGTGCGCCACCTGGGCTGAATTGGTGTGGCGAGGCAGGACCCGTAGAAAGGTCACGACCTGGCCGGGGACCGATTCGAGCAGTTCGATGCCCAGATCATCGACCAACGGTACGCTGACGTCGAAGCGCGAGCGCTCAATCATGATGCAAGGATCCTCAGACAACGCTCATGCCGCCGTCGACCGCCAGCACCTGGCCCGTGATGTGACGGCCCGCCGCCGAGCAGAAGAGCAGCGCGGCCCCTTTCAGATCGTCTTCGCCGCCGATGCGCTTCAAGGGGGTCATCGCCTCGATCTGCTTTCCAAAGTGCTCGAGCGCGCCCTGCGTGAGCTTCGAGGGGAAAAAGCCGGGAGCAAGCGCATTCACCGTGATTCCGAATTCGCCCCACTCCCCGGCCAGTGTTCGGGTGAAATTGATCAATCCGCCCTTGGTCGTGTTGTACGCAATCATCTCGTTGGTATTGAGCGGATTGCCACGCAGTCCGGCGATCGAGGCAATGTTCAGGATACGACCGTAACGCCTGGGGATCATCGAGTCCCGCCCGATCGCCTGACTCAGTACGAAAATACCCGTCAGATTCAGGTTGACCAGCTTCTGCCAGGCCTCAATCGGATGATCTTCCGCCGGCGCCGCCCAGGCTGCGCCAGCATTGTTGACCAGGATGTCACACTGCCCGAGTCGTGCGAGCGCTGCACCCGCAAACTCACGAACCGAATCGACGTCACCCAGGTCGCAGGCGATGCTGGAACACGGGATACCCCGTGCGCGCAGCCACTCGATCGCAGCGTCCAGTTCGGGCGGTCGGCGCGCGGTGATCAGGAGTTCCGCCCCTTGCTCGCCGAGCGCCTGAGCAATCTGCAGACCCAGGCCCCGTGACCCACCCGTAACAATCGCCTTCTGACCCCTCAGGTCGAAGAGATCAATCGCTCGGCGAGCTGGAACGGACGGCTCACTCAACACGGCTCAGCCCTGCATGACTTCAAATAACCCGGCCGCCCCCATGCCACCGCCCACACACATGGTGACGACGACGTAGCGAGCGCCCCGGCGTCGACCCTCGATCAGCGCATGCCCGACCAGACGCTGACCGCTCATGCCGTAGGGGTGACCGATGGCGATCGCCCCACCATTGACGTTCAAGCGCTCCGATGGGATCCCTAAACGATCCTGGCAGTACAGCACCTGGACTGCAAAAGCCTCGTTCAGTTCCCAAAGGTCGATATCGGCAACCGACACACCGGCCCGCGCCAGGAGCTTGGGGACCGCAAAGACCGGGCCGATGCCCATCTCGTCGGGCTCGCAGCCGGCCACGGCGAACCCACGAAAACGCCCAAGCGGCTTGAGACCTTTGCGCTCCGCCGTGCGGGCCTCCATGACGACGCACGCACCCGCCCCGTCAGAAAACTGGCTGGCGTTGCCCGCCGCAATGACTCCGCCCGGCATGGCTGTACGAATCTGGGACACTGCCTCGATCGTCGTCCCAGGACGTCGGCCCTCATCGTCATCGAGCGTGACCGAACGCGTCAGTACCCGACCACTCGCCTTGTCCGCTACGGCCATCTTCACCGTGATTGGGACGATCTCATCGCGAAACCGTCCCGCTTCGGCGGCAGCACACGCCCGCTGCTGACTCTGTGCCCCATAGGCGTCCATGCGGTCTCTGGAAATCTGGTAGCGATGGGCCACCTGTTCAGCCGTTTGCAGCATCGACCAGTAGATCTCGGGTTTGCTCTGAGCAAGTCCCTTGTCCTTCAACATGTGCGAGTTCATCTCGGCCTGGACACAGGAGATCGACTCCAGACCCCCTGCGACGAAGATGTCGCCCTCCCCCGCGATGATGCGCTGCGCGGCCAGTGCGATGGTCTGAAGGCCCGAAGAGCAAAAGCGGTTGACGGTCAGCCCCGGTACGGAGACCGGGCAGCCCGCCGCCAGCGCAACCTGCCGCGCGATATTCAATCCGGTTGCGCCTTCCGGGTTGGCACACCCCATCAGCACGTCCTCGACCTCGGCGGCTTCGATGCCGGCCCGCTCGATGGCGGCCCGAACCACATGTCCGCCCATCGTCGCACCGTGGGTCATATTCAGCGCACCGCGCCAGCTCTTGGCCAGCCCGGTCCGGGCGGTCGAGACGATCACTGCTTCGCGCATGGTGTTGACTCCTCAGGCGTTGAACGCACGACCGGCCTCAGCCAGCCTGGACAAAAGGGGCGCCGGCGTCCAGAAGGCCGGATCACCGTGGGGGTTTGCTGCAAATTCACGCATGCGCCACACGACATTGAAGAGCCCGCATTGGTCGGCGTAGAGCATTGGCCCCCCTCGATGCAGCGGAAATCCGTAACCGGTCAGATAGACCATATCGATGTCGGACGCCCTGAGCGCAATGCCCTCCTCAAGGATGTGGGCTCCTTCGTTGACCAGCGCAAACACCAGGCGGTGCACGATCTCGTCACTGGAGAGCTTGCGCGGTACGATGCCGAGCGCTTGACGATGCTCCGCGATCAGCTGGTCGACGATCGGGTCGGGCAAGGCGTCTCGCTTGCCGGGCTCATAGCGGTAAAAGCCCGCCCCGGTCTTTTGGCCGAATCGGCCCAATTCACAGATCCGGTCAGCGATCTTCGGATAGATCAGATCCGGCCGTTCGAGGTAACGGCGCTTGCGGATGTACCAACCCACATCGTTCCCCGCCAGGTCACTCATCCTGAAGGGGCCCATTGCAAAACCGAAGGCCTCGATCGCGCGGTCGACCTGCTGCGGGCTGGCGCCTTCTTCGACCATGAAGCTCGCCTGTCTCAGATACTGCTCGATCATTCGGTTGCCAATGAATCCGTCGCATACGCCCGAAACGACCCCTGTCTTACGCAAGGTCTTGGACAATTTCATCGTCGTCGCCAGCACATCGGGCGCCGTTTGCTTTCCCCGGACGATTTCAAGCAGCTTCATGACATGGGCTGGGCTGAAGAAGTGCGTGCCGATCACGTCCTGTGGACGCGCAGTGAAGGCCGCGATCTGATCGACATCGAGGGTCGAGGTGTTGGTCGCCA
>JBDLRB010000031.1:0-19947 GCA_039800205.1 Pseudomonadota bacterium
TGACGACCCCGGGCTCGCCCGCTGACGAAATGATCTCGGCCTCACGATCATGCTGCTTGGCATTCAAGACCAGAGTATCAATGCCCAGCGCAGACAGATCCTGGGCAACCCGTTCGCTGTCGCTGATTCGGCGCGTACCCACCAGCACGGCATGACCCGCAGCGCGCAAGCGCACCACTTCGCCGATCAAGGCGGAACATTTTCGATCGCTATCCGGGAAATGGCGGGGAGCCGGCACGGCCAGCCGGGACGGCAAGCGAGGCGGCACCACGACGACCGGCAGACCATAGGTCCGCCAGAGCTCGAACTGGATGCCCTGCAAGGTCCCGCTCGCGCCCGACAAGTGCTGGTACCGGGCGTAGAAGTCCTGGAAACTCATCCGGGCGAGCGTTCGGGCGGGCTCGGTCAGCTCGACCCCTGCACGGGCCTCGATGGCCTGATGCAATCCATAGCTCCAGGATCGTCCCGGCATCGTCCGCCCGGTATTTTCATCGACGATCACAATCTCGCCCTCGTCGATGATGTAATGCCGATCCCGCTCGAAGAGATCGCGAGCGATCACCGCCTGGCCGAGCAGATCGTCGCGTCGAGCCTCTGACCGCCAGAGGCCGGACAGACCCGCTGTGATCGACTCGATCAGCGCGCGTCCCTCATCGGTGAAATCGACGTCGCGAAACCGTCGATCGATCGTGTAGTGGCGATCAGCGATGAGCTGGTCAGCCAGCCCGCAAGCGGTCCGCACGGCCTCGAGCAGCATCTCGTTGCCCTCGCCGGCCGAAATGATCAGCGGGGTCGTCGCTTCATCGATCAGGACGCTGTCGGCTTCATCGACGATCGCCGCGTCCAACCCGCGCATGACCACGGCCCGGGCGCCGGACTGGCCGGATTTCATCTGATGAATGAGCCGCAGAACGCCACTGCCCGCTGAATCGCTCGCGATCTGATCGCGAAGAAAATCGGCCAGCAGTTCCTTGCCTGTGCCGTACACGAGATCATGGTCATAACAGGCCCGTCGCTGATCCGGTGGCGACTGCGGCACGAGCGCAACGGCACTTAACCCGCATCGCTCAAAGAGCGGCCGCATCAGATCAACGTCACGCGCGGCGAGGTAGTCGTTTGCTGTCACAACGTGGCAGTGCCGACCGGCCAAACCATGCAAGGCCGCAGCCAAGGCCACCGACAGGGTCTTGCCCTCACCGGCGTTCATCTGTGCCGCACATCCATCAAGCAGCGTGATCGTCGCCTGGATCTGGACGGCATAAGGCGTCATCGAAACCGTCCTGCGCGCCAGTTCGCAGACAATCGACACGGCCTCGAGAAATTGCTCGCGTGGCGCGGCCGCGCCACGACGGTATGCACGACGCAGGGCCTCACGCGGAGCGATCAAGCGCTGATCGAGTTCGAGATCGCTGAGGGTGCGCAGGGCCTCGAGCAGGACCACGGCCTGCGCCGCCTCACGGCGGATCGACGCCGCTGCGCGTCCCGTCGCAAAGTACAACCAGCGCGCCCAGTCCGACCACTGCCGCCCGGTTTCGGGCACCGTCTCGCGCGGGGCGTACCACCGTTCGCCGGCCGCAGATGCGACCGGGCTGGGACCCTGCATGAACGGCGCGCTCATCGCATCAGATCTGGTAGCGCTTCTGCAACTGCTGCATCAGCGCACGACGCCACTGGGAAAAGAGCGGAACGGGCTCGAGACTGACCCGGAGCTGGCCGGACAATCCATGCAGCGCAACCGTCTGGGCCGGCAATTGGTCAAGCGCAACGCGAATTTCGAAGAACGGCTCGCTGGCCATCTCGCCCCGCTCATCATCCTGCCGGACCGGAATCTTGCCTCCACCCATCCAGCCCAAGGCCGCCGAGGCGAGGCGCTGACGTTGATACGGCAGGATATTGATTCCGTCCGCGCTGATCTCACGATCAACCTGACCCGCCAAGCGGATAGCCACTTGATCGATCTCCGTCCCGAACAAGCGATCGGCCTGCTGCTGAGTCACGACCGCAACGAAACGGATCCGCTCCAGATCGACCAGCTGCCCCATCACCTCGCCGCGCGGCATCCAGCTGCCCATCCGCTCCGCTTGCTGCGGTGACACCCATGTCCCGGCATGACGCGCACGGACGGTCAATTGAGCCGCTCGGCTGTCGAGCTCGGCCGCACGCTCGCGCAGGACGCGCAGCCGCCGCTCGAGCGGCGCCACATCAGCCGGTGTCTGCGAAAGCGCCTGGTTGCGCAACATTTCAGCTTCGGTCAGCTGCTGCCGAACCAGCCGCTGATCAAATTCAAGTTCTGGATTGGCCAGGACCGCGATCACTTGTCCGCGCTCGACGCGTTCGCCGTGGCGAACCCGATACTCGGTGATCCAGCCACTCATCCCGGGTGTGACGGCGGTCGCCTCGACCGCCTCGACCACACCCGGCGCCTGAATCGCGTCTCGCCAGGGCAGCAAGGACAAGGCAACCAACGGTAACATCAGCCCAACGACGGTTGCCGCAACCGCCCGACTGCGGTTACGCATGACGGTGGGTCCGGCCAGATGACTGAACAGCTTCCCGAGCGGCATCACCACGACCATGATGAAGGTGCTGATCGCAAAGACCACGCCCAGCAGGAACCACTGGTCAGCCACGTACTCCAGGACAAGAAGGATGACGAACATCCGATAGCCAAAGCTGAGCGCACCGTAAGCGGTCAACCACCACCATTCGCGCCGGTCGATCGCGGGCGACACGGCGTCGCGCGTACCCAGCAGATAGCGATCGGCAAAGTACAACCACTGCTGGGTCGAGCGCTGATACAGGTTGGGAATATCAACCAGATCAGCCAGGACGTAGTAAGCATCGAATCGAAGGAGCGGATTGCCGTTGAAGAGCAGACTCGAGACCGAACCGATGATCATCACATTGAAGGCAAGGTTATGCACCAGCCCCGGACCCGTCTGGGACCAGACAATAGCCCCCACCGCGGCCAGAAACAGCTCGGTCAGCACGCCGACGGCGCCCACCAGCGCTCGTTCGAGCCGCCCGCGGAAGGCCCAACTGGCCGAAGCGTCCATGTAGGGGAGCGGTGCCAGGACCAGCAGCATGATGCCAAAGACGTGGACTTCACCGCCGAAGCGCTTGCAGACGAATCCATGCGCAAACTCGTGCAAGACCTTCATGCCAGCCATGCACAGGTACAACCAGATCAGGTTCTCCATCGCGAGCAGCCCCTGAGACTGATCCGCGATGCTTGAGCTGTTCTCGATGGCCGCCTTGACGCCCAGACCCACCACCAGGAGCCAGAGGATCGCGATTGGCCAGCTGATCATGGCGTTGACGAGCGGCCGGATACGATTGAGCCAGTCGTTCGGATTCCAGAGCGGAATCCTCAAATAGAGAAACCCGAGGAGTTTGCTGGTGAGCTCGCGCCGGCGGAATTTTCGATAGCGATCGAAAATCTCGACGCTGTCGGAGGCACTGCGGTAATACAGCAGATTGGAGTGATGCAGTTGGCCGAGCAACTGGATCACCTCGTGCTGACTGGGCGCCTGATCCGGAAACAATTCCAGCGCCTCGCGCCACGCCTCGTCGACTGTTCGTCTGGGCGACAGACGTGAAACGAATTTCCAGGCCTGAGGCGTCAGACGAAAGAATCGTTGAGTGAAGCGATCCTGCAGCACATACCAATCTGCGCCCCCGAAGCGCTGGCGCTGGACTTGAACGCTGGGCAAGAGGCCCAGACGCGCCTCTGCAATACGGTGCCAGGACTCACTGAAGGTCTGCGCGGTCATCGTCGACGCCCGGACCCGCTCACCACCAGAGCTTCATGCGGACCGCATCAATGGCGCGCCGCGTGAGCAACCAGATGATATTGCGCTCGCCGGCATCGATCCGGGCGAGACCCGTCATACCTGGACGCCACCAGGACTCGGGCGGGTTGATCAGTTCGGCACGAATGGCAAACAGATTACCCGTCTGCGGCTTGACCTGGGCGACCGGAATCACCGTGTCGACCCGGATCGGATAACTGGTCTCGGGCTGGCTGAGGAGGGCGATCTCGCCCGTCGCATCCGGACTGAAGAAACGCATTTCTGCCTCGGGTACGTACAGCGTCACATAGAGGCCTTCGATGCGGGCCACCCTGAACAGTTTGTCGCCACGTCGAATGGCCGCACCCAATAACTCCTTGCGCTCGCCCTCGACGACCACACCATCGAAGGGGGCCACAACCCTCGACTGATCGAGTTGGTACAACACGCGATCGAGCCGGGCCTGAGACTGCGCACGACGCGCAAGCGCAATCTGGACATCGGCGGTCTGCCCCGCAGCGCGGGCCTTCTCGGCCTCTGCGGACAAACGCCGGATCTCAGCGCGAATCTCGGATTCCTGAAGGAGAATTTCCTGGCGATCGAGGGTCAGGAGCTCGGCCCCCTGCCGTACGGTGTCTCCAGCCGTGACTGCAACCGTGTCGATATAGCCATCCAGAGGCGCATTCATGATCTGCGCACTATCGGTCACCAACTCGGCCGTCGCATCGATGCGGTGGGGCCACGTTCCAAAAATGCCGTACAGAAGCAGACCGGCCGCTGTCAGGACCAGGGCCTTGCGACCGAGGTGCTCGATCCGCAGGGCCTGCTCCCCTGCCCTGAGCGCCTTGCGCCCCCACCGCGCACCAAACCAGCGATCCTGCTCCTCGAGATCGCTCAGCCAGGGCATTGCAAGCTGGGCCGACAGTTGAAGCGACTCAAGCGGCACAGCAGGTGGATCGGGCGCGTCGTGGGCGAGCAAAAGCACAGCCTGCGCCTGCTCACCCTCGCCGCGTAAGGGCAAGGACGATACAGCAGCGAAACCCAGCCCCTGCCTGAGTCGGCTGTGCGCAATGGGTTGAACATCGACCTCCGGCCCCGGATCCTGGATCGGTGCGTCGTGGTCGAGCGTTTCCTCCATCGCGGCCTCAAGCAACCGGACGTGCTCGGCTCGGCGCTCGAACCGGTCGAGGTGACTGATGGCCCGTACCTGAACGTAGGCGCCTCGACGCCACCCAAGAAACACCTGAGTCCAACCGAGTCTGTAGGCTACGCCATTGACCAATTCGAGCGACGCCGGTCCGAAGGCGCGGTGCCGGGTCACACGAACGACGAGTTCCAGCCACGCCAGCAAGGCCCCGGGTGAAGCGGAGGTGCCCGGCGACGACATCGAGTGCTCGCCTGCGGCTGGATCGTTCGCCCCAGCCAAAGGCACCAAGCGTGACACGGGCATCGCCGAGGCCGCTCGAAGCGCGCTGACCGGAATGTCGGCGATCAGTTGCGCCCGCAGGATGAGTTCGTTCAGACGCGGACGCTCGCTCTCGGCAATCTCGAGAAGGAGCACGCCATCGCTATCGCCTCGCAAGCGGATCGCAACCGCAATCACCCCAGTGCCCAGGGCCGCGGGCGAGATCCCAAAGCCCTTGTCGCCAATCCGCTCGAGCAGATCGGCAAGCAGGGTGGGCCAACGCTGTTCAAGGCCGGATTCGATCGCCTGGTGGTGAGCGAGTGCGCGCCAGCCCTGATCGTCATGCGAGACTGCGATCGCTGCACTGGCTCGACAGAGTTGGGCCGCAGCCGTACAGAATTCCTGCCAGAAAAGAGGACCCCACGGCTGGACACGCAGCAGATGCAGGGCGTCGAGCAAGGCCTTCGCGTCGACCCGCTGGCTGCCTGCTGGCTGGGAGGACCGTATCGGACGGGACGGACCGGGATCGTTCATTTAAGCGAGTTGCTGGAAACGCCTGACGCGGATGGCGCGATGCTACACCGAGAAAGCTGATCAATGCCGACCGATACCCGCACCATTCGCGGAAAGCAACAGGATCAGTAATAATTTGCGCTCGGGGCATTTATTACACCAATCACGTCGCCCACGGGGAGGTTCATTGAGCATGGCACCTGACATCCTGCTTGTCGAGGATAACGAAGACCTCAGAGAAGAGGTTGCCGCTTTTCTGCGCTACAGGCACTACGAGGTCAGAGATTTTGCGCAGGTCGCCGATGCGCGTGACGCGGTCGATGCCAAAACGCCCAACGCGGCGATCATCGACGTCTTTCTACCCGACGGGTCGGGTCTGAGCTTGCTGGAAACGCTACGCGACAAAGCGCCGACCTGCGTGAAGATGATCCTTTCGGCCCGCAGTGACATCAACCTCAAGCTTGAAGCCTACAAGCAGGGTGCAGATAACTACCTGTTGAAACCTATCGACATGCGTGAGCTCGTGGCCTTGCTGGACGCGAGCTTCAAGCGGGTTCCCGCGCACGAACTGTCCGCATGGATGCTCAACTCCGACTCATTGACCATTGCCGGACCGAACGGCGACGAAAAGACCCTGACCCTGCAAGAGGCTTGCCTGCTGAAAGCACTTGCGCGGGGGAAGGACCGATTCGCAACGCGCAAGGAGCTGATTGCGAGTCTCGGGCACGACTACCTGAGTTATGACGAACAGCGGCTCGAAGCGCTCGTCAGCCGGCTTCGGAAGAAGCTGATCCCGCTCGGGGGCAACCCCTTGAAAGCCGCACACGGACGCGGCTATGTGTTTACCGAGCGACTGATGCTGCGCTAAGGGCTGTGGCCGGCTGAAACGCGGGCCAGGGCCAAAGGCCCGATCGAAAACGATCCAACCAGAGTGCGACGATCTGCGTCTTGACGTCGGTGACACGCCCCGCGAGAACCTCGGCCAGCAACCAGTCGATCGATACGATCTCAAGCTCGAGGAACTCGTGCTCATCCAGTTGCTGGCCGCGGTGATGAAGGTCGCGGCATAGCCAGATCTCCATCACCTCAGTCGCAAAGCCGATCGCGGGGTGCAGCTGCGTCATGCGCGCCCACTCGCGCGCCTCGTAGCCGGTCTCTTCAAGAAGCTCGCGTTGAGCCGTCGCAAAGAAATCTTCCCCCGGGTCGCGCTTGCCCGCCGGGACCTCGATGAACGACTGCCTGAGTGCATACCGGTACTGACGCTCGATCAGAATGCGGCCGTCGTCAAAAATCGGCACCATGACTGCGGCCCCGGGATGAACGACGTACTCGCGAAAGCTCTCGGCCCCGTCGGGTAGCCGCACCCGGTCACGATTGATCTTGAGAAACCGACCCTCGAACACCCGCTCGGAGGACAGCTGGGTCTCGTCAAGGGTCGACATGGGTCAGGCTGATTTGCGATCAGGAACCGAGCGCCTGCCGAACCGCCTCGAGGCAGGCAACAAGCAAGGGACCCGGCATCAAGCCCAACCCGAGAACGACTGCGCCGTTGATCCCCAGAAGCACAGGGACCAAGCCACCGCGATGCTCGACGAAGCGCTCGGGCGGCGCATCGAAGTACATCAGTTTGACCACTCTGAGGTAGTAAAAGGCCGCAACCAGGGACAGCATCACACCGACAACGGCCAACCAGACCATGCCGGCCGCCAAGACGCTGCCCAGAACAACGAGCTTGGCGTGAAAGCCGACGAGCGGCGGGATACCAGCGAGCGAGAACATCAGCAACAACATGACGAGCGCAAGTCCCGGGCGGCGTCGAGCCAACCCGCGCAGGTCATCGAGCGAATCTGCCTCGAGCTGTCCCGAGGACAGATAGATGACGACGCCAAAGGTCCCGACCGTCGTCAACACGTAAGTGACGATATAAAAGAGTGACGAGCCCCATGCATCGGCCGCACCCGCCGCGTCACCATCGACGACCCCCGCCAGCATCCCCATCAGCACGAAGCCGACCTGTGAGATGGTTGAGTAGGCGAGCATGCGCTTGAAGTTGCGCTGAGCGATCGCAACGATATTGCCGACCGCAAGTGAGGCAATCGCAAGAACCATCAGCATCTGCTGCCAGTCTGCGGCCACTCCGAGCAAGGCCTCGGCCAACATCCGGAATGCGATCGCAAAGGCGGCCAGCTTGGGGGCTCCGGCAATCAGCAAGGTAACCGCTGAGGGACTACCGTGATACACGTCCGGCACCCACATGTGAAAAGGGACTGCGCCCAGTTTGAAGGCCAGACCCGCCACAAGGAAGACCACGCCCAGCACGAAGACCCAGCGATCGACCTCTCCTGCCGCAAACCGCATCGCAATTTCGTCATGCGCGAGGGTACCGGCACCGCCGTAGATCATCGACATGCCATAGAGCAGGAAACCTGAGGCCAAGGCCCCCAGGACAAAGTACTTCATTGCGGCTTCGGTCGACACAGCATGATCCCGACGCAAGGCGACCAGCGCATAGAGCGACAGCGACATCAACTCCAGGCCGAGATACACCACCAGGAGGTTACCGGCGGAAATCATCACCATCTGCCCCAGAAGCGACAGTAACGCGAGCGCATGGAACTCGGAGACCGGCATGCGTCGATCGGCGACATAGCGGGTGGAGAGGAACAGAGTGGCCGACACAACAAGAATGGCCAGGAGCTTCAGCAGAAACGACAGGCCATCAGCGACGTACATGCCGCCCCACGCGGTCTGAGTCCCGTCGATCGGTTGGGCCAGAAGGCCCAGAACCGGTAGCGCCAACACCAGCTGCGCACGAACCAGACTGCGGCCCGCGTTGGGTGCCGAGGCGACCTCCAGCAGCAGGAAGAGACAGACCCCAACCAGCAGCAGGATTTCGGGTGCGGCGAGCGCAATGTTGAAGGACTCGTTGTTCATCTCGCCTACCTGATCTTGGAGATCGAAACATGCTGAAGCAGCGCATCGACCGAGACCTCGGTGATGTCGGTAAACGGCTTGGGATACAAGCCCATCAGCAGCACGAGCGCCGCCATCAGCATCAGCATCCAGAACTCGCGCCGTCCGACATCAGACAGGCCTGCCACCTGATCGTTGGCGACCGCGCCGAAGATCACTCGCTTGTACATCCAGAGGGAGTAGGCGGCGCCAAAGATGAGCGTCGTGGACGCCAGGAAAGCAATCCAGAAGTTGTACTGAACCGCCCCAAGGATGACGAAGAACTCGCCAACAAAGCCGGACGTGGCCGGGAGGCCGCTGTTCGCCATTGCAAACAGCATGAACAGCGCGGCGAACTTGGGCATGGTGTTGACGACCCCACCGTAGTCGGCAATGTTCCGGCTGTGCATGCGGTCATACAGGACACCAATGCACAAGAACATGGCGCCCGACACGAAACCGTGCGAGATCATCTGCACGATCGCCCCCTGGACACCCATCTGATTGAAGATGAAAAATCCGAGTGTGACAAAGCCCATGTGAGCGATCGACGAGTAGGCCACCAGCTTTTTCATGTCGGTTTGAACCAGCGCGACCAGACCAATGTAGACAACCGCAACAAGCGACAACAGGATCATCAGCCAGGCCAGCTCAGCGCTCGCATCGGGTGCAATCGGCATGGAGAACCGCAAGAACCCGTAGGCGCCCAGCTTCAGCATGATGGCCGCCAGGACGACAGAGCCCCCGGTCGGCGCTTCGACGTGCGCATCGGGTAGCCAGGTATGGACGGGCCACATGGGCACCTTGACCGCGAAGGCCACGAGAAACGCAAGGAAGATCAGGACCTGTTCGCGCATCGACAGGGGGAGTTCGTGCCAGTCGGTAATCGCAAACGAACCGGACTCGAGATACAGGTAGATGAGCGCAACCAGCGTCAGGAGCGAACCGAGCAAGGTGTACAGAAAGAACTTGAACGCCGCATACACCCGATTGGGGCCGCCCCAGATTCCGATGATGATGTACATCGGGATCAGGGTGGCCTCGAAAAAGACGTAGAACAGCAGACCATCCAGCGCACTGAACACGCCAATCATGAGACCGGACAGGATCAGAAATGCCGCCATGTACTGGGTGACGCGGTCTTCGATGACCTCCCAGGCCGCAACGACGACGATGACGGTAATAAACGCCGTAAGGATGACAAACCAGACGCTCAGACCGTCCACACCGAGCGAATAGGTCGCGCCCAGAACGTCAATCCAGGGAAGTTCTTCGACAAACTGGAACTCTGCTGAGGCCCGATCGAAGCGCGTAAACAGGGGCAAGGTGATCAGAAAGCTCAGCACGGACGCGATCAGCGCAACGACGCGAACGGCATGCCGGTAGCGATCCGTGCCAAAAACAAGTAACGCCGCTCCGGACAGAATTGGCAACCAGATCGCAGCACTCAGCAATGGAAAGGCATTCATAGCGTAGTCGTGTGGCCTGATTCTGCGTTCATCGATTGAGAAGCGGCAGGACTGCGTACAAGAGCAGCAGCGCGATACCAACGATCATCGTGATCGCGTAGGTGTTGATCCTGCCCGTCTGAACGCCCCGGACAACGGCGGCAACCGCACCCACCAGACGAGCCGAACCGTTGACGACCACACCGTCAATCAGTTCCTGGTCGCCGCGCTTCCAGAGAGTGCGGCCCAAGAGACGCGAACCGCCGGCAAAGACGACCTCGTTGAACCGGTCCAGGTAGTACTTGTTGTCGAGCAGCGCGTGAAGCGATCGGAAACGCGCCTGAATGGCGGCCGGGATCGCAGGATTGACCAGATAGAAGTACCACGCCAGAGCGACCCCTGCCAGTGCAAGAACAAAGGGCAGCGTCTGGAAGGCATGCAGGCCGAGCGCAAGCGCGCCGTGGAAATGCGTCGCCAATTCGGCCATCGCGGGGTGGCGGTCGAGGACGGTGATCACCCCCTTGAAATAGTCGCCGAACAGCATCGGCCCCACTGCAATAAAACCGATAGCGAGCGATGGAATCGCGAGCAGGATCAGGGGAATCGTGACAACCGCCGGCGACTCGTGCGGGCGATCGCCGGGCGACAGGCCATGGTGATGATCGTCGTGCGCACCATGTGAGTCATGATCGGATGCATGCTGGTGCCAGCGCTCTTTGCCGTGGAACACCAGGAAGTACATGCGGAACGAGTAGAACGCGGTGACGAAGACACCGGCCATCACCGCGTAGAACGCAAACTGCGCGCCCGGAACCTGCGCGAAGCGCGCCGCCTCGATGATCAGATCCTTGGAGTAAAAGCCTGAAAGGAAGGGCGTACCGATCAGGGCCAGCGAACCGATCAGGCAGGTGATCCAGGTGATGGGCATGTGGCGACGCAGACCGCCCATGTTGCGCATGTCCTGATCATGATGCATGCCCATGATGACCGAGCCTGCAGCGAGGAACAACAAAGCCTTGAAGAAGGCATGCGTCATCAGATGAAAGATTGCGACGCTGTACGCGGACGCACCCAGTGCAACCGTCATGTAGCCGAGCTGCGAGAGGGTTGAGTAGGCGACGACCCGCTTGACGTCGTTCTGGACGATGCCGAGAAAACCCATGAAGAGTGCGGTGATCGCACCAATCACCATCACAAAGCCCAAGGCAGTATCGGAGAGCTCGAAGAGCGGCGACATTCGACTGACCATGAAGATCCCCGCGGTCACCATGGTCGCCGCATGAATCAGCGCTGAAATCGGGGTTGGACCCTCCATCGAATCAGGCAACCAGACATGCAGTGGAAACTGCGCAGACTTGCCCATCGCCCCGATGAACAGGCAGATGCAGGTTACAGTCAGCAGCGACCACTCAGCCGTACCCATCAGATTGAGGGTGCGGTCGGCCAGCCCAGGAGCCGCCTTGAAGACTTCGACGTAGTCGAGACTGCCAAAGTAGGCCAGCACCAAACCGATCCCCAACACGAAACCAAAGTCTCCGACCCGGTTGACCAGGAAGGCCTTGAGATTTGCGTAAATTGCGGTCGGCCGCGTGTACCAGAATCCGATCAACAGATACGACACCAGACCCACAGCCTCCCAGCCGAAGAACAACTGCAGGAAGTTGTTCGACATCACGAGCATCATCATCGCGAATGTGAACAGGGAGATATAGCTGAAGAAGCGCTGGTAGCCTGGGTCCTCGGACATGTAGCCGATCGTGTAGATGTGCACCATCAGCGACACAAAAGTCACCACACACATCATGGTCGCCGTCAGGTTGTCGACGAGAAATCCGATTTCGAGCCGGATGTCGCCGATCTGCGCCCAGTGGTATAGCGTGCCATTGAAGGTGTTTCCCGCCAGCACGTCGGAGAGGGTCCAGAACGAGGCGGCACAGGCAATGGCCACGCCCAGAATGGTGACCCAGTGACTGGCCCGACGGCCGATCGCCCGACCAAACAGACCTGCGATGAGCGCGCCCACCAGCGGCGAAAATGCGGCAAGCAGATAGGCCGTTTTGATTGTAGTCGCTTGCATGGCCGGTCAACCCTTGAGACTGCCCAGATCCTCGACGTCGATGCTGCGCAGACTCCGGAACAGCACCACGAGGATGGCCAGACCGATCGCCGACTCTGCGGCCGCGACGGTCAGGATGAAAAACACGAAGATCTGCCCGGCCATGTCGCCCAGGTGCTGCGAGAAAGCAATGAAGTTCAGGTTGACCGCAAGCAGCATCAGTTCGATGGCCATCAGAACGATGATTACATTCCGACGATTCATGAAAATGCCAACGATGCTGATCGCAAACAGGATCGCGCCGAGGGTGAGGTGATGGGCCAGGGTGAGCATGCGTACGTTTCCTGATCTCAGGGGGCCGGACGGCCCTGGGCCGCAGCATCCGGCGCCGTCTGAACGGCACTCGGGGCATCGGGCTCCGCATCGATGCGAGACTCGGCCGGCATCCGGACAATGCGTAATCGGTCAGCGGCTTGCGTGCGCACCGCCGCGGCCGGATCGTTGTAACGCGAATCCTTGCGTCGACGCAGCGTAAGGGCGATCGCCGCGACCATTGCAACCAGGAGGATCACGGCCGCGATTTCGACCGGGTAGATATAGTCGCTATAGAGCAGTTCGCCGAGTTGCTGCGTATTGCCCGGAGCACCCTGCTCGGCTTCGATCGGCGCGAGAGGTTTGTCGAGTCGGCTCCAGATGACCGCCGAGAGTTCGAGCACCACCACAACCCCCACCGCCAGCGCAACGGGCGCATTGCGCCAGAAGCCCTCACGCAAGCGATCGATGTTGATGTCAAGCATCATGACCACAAACAGAAACAGGACCATGACCGCGCCCACATAAACCAGCACGAGCGTGATCGCCAGAAACTCTGCCGAGAGCATCAACCAGATACAGGCCGCAGAACAGAAGGCGAGCACCAGAAACAAGGCACTGTGGACCGGATTCCGGGCGGTGATCACACGCAGGGCGGACGCCACGGTGATTGCAGCAAAGACGTAAAAGAGGACGGTCTGAACTTCCATAATGGTCTGACGATTTTCCGCGAACGGCCCGGCAAGGCTCAGCGGTATTTCGCGTCCGCCTCCCGGTTGGCCGCAATCTCCTGCTCGTAGCGATCGCCGATCGCGAGCAGCATGGGCTTGGTGAAGTAGAGATCGCCACGCTTTTCGCCGTGGTACTCGTGGATATGGGTTTCGACGATGGAATCGACCGGGCAACTTTCCTCGCAGAAGCCGCAGAAGATGCACTTGGTGAGATCGATGTCGTAGCGCGTCGTGCGACGCGTACCGTCGTCGCGCACATCCGACTCGATGGTGATCGCCAGTGCAGGACAGACGGCCTCGCACAGTTTGCAGGCGATACAACGCTCTTCACCATTCGGGTACCGGCGCAAGGCATGGAGCCCCCTGAACCGAGGCGACATGGGCGTCTTTTCCTCGGGGTACTGCACGGTGATCTTGCGCGCAAAGAAATATCGCCCGGTCAGCGCAAGACCCTTGAGGATCTCGGTGAGCATGAACGTCGACAGAAAGGACTTCACCGCCTGCATCGCAATGGCCTCACTTCCAGATGTTCCAGGGCGTTTGCATCCAGATCGCCACGACCACCAACCAGAACAGGGTGACCGGTATGAAGATCTTCCAACCCAGACGCATGATGTGGTCGTAACGGTAACGGGGCAAGGACGCTCTCAACCAGATAAAGAGCGAGACTACGAAGAACGTCTTGATTCCCAGCCAGATCCAGCCTGGAATCCAGTTGACCACGGCCCAGTCGACGGGCGCCTGCCAGCCGCCGAGGAAGAGGATCGAAGCCACCGCCGACAAGAGGATCATGTTGGCGTATTCGGCCAGGAAGAAAATGGCAAACCCCATTCCGGAGTACTCGATCATGTGACCCGCCACGATCTCGGACTCCCCCTCGACCACATCGAAGGGATGGCGGTTGGTCTCCGCGACAGAAGAAATCACGTACACCACGAAGATCGGTAAGAGGGGAAGCCAGTTCCACGAGAGGAAGGTCAAGCCCATGTCGGCGAAAAAGCCTTCACCTTGGCGCACAACGATGTCGGTCATGTTGAGGCTGCCCGACACCATCAGGACAACGACCAGGGCAAACCCGATCGCCAGTTCGTAGGACACCATCTGCGCGGACGCGCGCATCGCGCCAAGGAATGCGTATTTGGAGTTGGAAGCCCAGCCGGCAATGATCACCCCATAGACCTCGAGGGACGTGATGGCGAGCAGTAACAGCAGACCGGCATTGACATTGGCGAGCGCCTGCTCGGGTCCGAACGGGATCACGACCCAGGCTGCCAGGGCCGGCATGATCGTCATGATCGGACCCAACACGTAGAGCGCCTTGTTGGCGCGCGCCGGCATGATCACTTCCTTGAGGAGCAGTTTCAGCGCGTCGGCGATCGGCTGCAATAATCCCCAAGGCCCGACCCGATTAGGGCCGATGCGGATGTGCATCGCGCCAATCATCTTGCGCTCCCACAGCGTGAGGTAGGCCACGCACCCCATCAGCGGTAACACCAGCGCGAGAATCTTGACCAGATTCCAGACGACGGGCCAGGCGCCCCCAAACACGCCCGCGCCCCACTCGGTCACACCCATCAGGAAGGAGTCCATCAGACCACCTCGCCCATCGAGAGCGGTCCGCATGCAGCGGGCAAGACAGCGGTCGACGCATGAGCCGCAGCAATCCGAACCACACCGTCGGCCAGACGGTCATCCAGTTCGACTTCGAGATCGACCCAAGCGGAGTGCGCCCCGGCCGTCTGTTCGATGCGCAGCACCGAGCGCGATGCGAGCCCGGCCCGCTCAAGGGTGCGGGCGTTAATGCGGGCCCGGGGGGGGCGGGCATCCCGAGTCGACTGAAGACTGCTTGCTCGCCGGACGATGGGGTCAGCGAAGTAGATCGGAACGTCTGCGAGACGCTCAATTGCGAACGGATCGCCCGTCTGCACGGGCCCATAGTCGCCGGTCACGGCGTTACCGAGCCGCTCAGGCCAGTCTGCCGGCAAGGCAGCCTGGCGGACCGCATCCACCGAGTCAAACGCTATCCCTTCGACCCCGGTGAGGTCGCCCAGCACGCGCAAGACCTTCCAGGCCGGGCGGGACTGGCCTGCGCCGCGAACAACCGCCGTGAAGCTCTGGAGGCGGCCTTCGGCACTGACAAAGCTGCCCGCCGTCTCAGTAAAGGGTGCGATCGGCAGCAGGCAATCGGCCAGGGCAAGCAGTTCATCGGACAAATACGGCGTCAAAGCAATCACGGAGTCCGCCGCCTGAAGGGCAGCGCGGGTGGCTGCCGGCAGACCATGGTCGAGCGAAGGCTCGTTGTTGAGGAGAAGGTAAAGCGAACGCGGTGACTCGACCATCGCACGGGCATTCAAGCCCCCCTGCAGCGGAACGGCACCCGCCAGCCACGCGCCCACCCCGTTGGCCCCCTCGACCAGATGACCCACCGTGGCCCCACAAGCCTGCGCCAATGCCTGAGCCAGTCGCAGGATCGTGGTCTGGTCGGGATGGTGAGCGACGGCAGCCCCCAGGAAAATAGCGCGGCGTTCGCCCGACAGGAGCTCCGATGCAAGCGACTGCGCATCGGCCCCAGCTTCAATCGCCTGGAGGTCTGCAGGAACGGCGTCGCCACGGCTGCGCAACAGGGCAACCAGGATCTCGGCGAGCGCTCGAGCCCACTGCGACGGGGCGCGAATGCTGCGGGCCGCAACAGGCATCAACAGGTCTTCATCGGCCGCATGGAGAACAGAGACACGTCCACCGCGCTTGACCGCCTGACGAATACGGGCGGCCAACAAGGGCTGGTCCTTACGAAGAAAGGACCCGACGAGCAGCATTCGATCGAGCCCCGACACATCGGCGACCGGCAAGCCGAGCCAGGGCACCCCCTGCCGAACGAGATCCGCCTGCGCGTCCATATGACGCAAACGGAAATCGACGTTGTCGCTGCCCAGACCGCGCATCAAGCGGCCGAGGAGATAACTTTCCTCCAGGGTACTTTGCGCCGAACCCAATGCGCCCAACGCCGTTGCCCCGCGTTCATCTCGCACCCGCGTCATCGCGTGAGCGGCATACTCGAGCGCGCTTGGCCAGTCGACCGTGCGCCACTGACCGTCCTGACGGATCATGGGCTCGAGTAGCCGATCGCTTGTACTGAGCCCTTCGTAGGAAAACCGATCCCGATCGGAAATCCAGCATTCGTTGACCGCCTCATTTTCGAGGGGGACAACGCGCATCACGCGGTCCGACTTGACCTGAACGACGATGTTCGAGCCCAGGGAATCGTGGGGCGCGATGGTCTTACGTCGGGCCAGCTCCCAGGTACGGGCACTGTAGCGGAAGGGCTTGCTGGTCAGGGCGCCGACCGGACAGACGTCGATCATGTTGCCGGACAACTCGGAATCCACCGATCGGCCCACAAAACTCATGATCTCGGAGTGCTCTCCTCGACCCGCCATTCCCAGTTCCATGACACCGGCAATTTCCTGCCCGAATCGGACACAGCGCGTGCAATGGATACAACGGCTCATTTCCTCGGCCGAGATCAGCGATCCCATCGGCTTGTGGAATACAACGCGCTTTTCCTCGTGATAACGGGAAGACGAGCCGCCATAACCCACGGCCAGATCCTGCAACTGACATTCACCGCCCTGGTCGCAGATGGGGCAGTCCAGAGGGTGATTGATCAGCAGGAACTCCATCACGCTTTTCTGGGCCGCGATGGCGCGGGCGGATCGAGTCTGGACCTTCATGCCTGGCGCGACGGGCGTCGCGCATGCCGGGAGCGGCTTGGGGGCTTTTTCGACGTCGACCAGACACATCCGGCAATTGGCCGCAATCGAGAGTTTCTTGTGATAACAGAAATGCGGGACGAACAGCCCGAGCTTTTCGGCAGCATGCATCACCATGCTGCCGGGCGCGACCGCGACCGACTGACCATCGATTTCAAGCTCGATCATGCTCGCTCGTCCTGCTCACAGATAGGTCGGAACCATGCACTGGCGATGTTCGACATGCCAGGCAAATTCGTCCCGATAATGCTTGAGAAAGGCCCGCACCGGCATGGCTGCGGCATCACCCAGGGCGCAAATGGTGCGCCCCTGAATGTTGTCAGCGATGCGGTTCAGTTCGTCGAGGTCGGCCATCGTGCCCTCCCCGTGTTCGATTCGATGGACCAGTCGCCACAACCAGCCCGTACCCTCGCGGCACGGCGTACACTGGCCACAGGACTCCTCGTAATAAAAGTAGGACAGCCGAAGCAGGGATTTGACGGCGCAGCGCGTCTCGTCCATGACAATCACGGCCCCCGACCCCAGCATCGAACCCGCCTTGGCGATCGAGTCGTAGTCCATGTCGGTCGCCATCATGATGTCGGCGGGCAGCACCGGCATCGAGGAGCCCCCCGGGATCACCATCTTGAGTTTGCGCCCGCCACGCACCCCACCCGCAAGCTCGAGGAGCTTGGCAAAAGGCGTACCCAACGGGATCTCGTAATTGCCCGGCCGTTCGACATCGCCCGAAACCGAGAAGATCTTGGTGCCGCCGTTGTTGGGCTTGCCCACCTCGAGGTACTGCGGACCGCCGTTACGGATGATCCAGGGGACCGCAGCAAAGGTCTCGGTGTTGTTGATCGTGGTGGGTTTGCCATAGAGACCGAAGCTGGCCGGGAACGGAGGCTTGAAACGGGGCTGCCCTTTCTTGCCTTCGAGCGATTCGAGCAATGCAGTTTCTTCGCCACAGATGTAGGCGCCAAACCCATGAAAGGCATGCAACTGAAAAGAAAACCCCGAACCCAGAATGTTGTCGCCCAGATAACCCGCCGCACGGGCTTCTTCAAGGGCGGCCTCAAAGCGCTCGTAGGTAGAGAAAATCTCGCCGTGAATGTAGTTGTAGCCGACACCGATGCCCATCGCATACGCGGCGATCGCCATGCCCTCGATCACGATGTGAGGGTTGTACCGGAGGATGTCACGGTCCTTGAAGGTGCCCGGCTCGCCTTCGTCAGAATTGCAGACCAGGTACTTCTGCCCGGCGTACTGGCGGGGCATGAAACTCCACTTGAGGCCCGTGGGAAAGCCTGCACCGCCCCGGCCGCGCAGGCCCGAAGCTTTGATTTCGGCGATCACCTGGTCAGGCGTGAGGCCCTCTTGAAGGATTCGGCGCAAAGCCTTGTAGCCATCGCGCGCCTCGTAGTCTGCAATGTGCCAACCGTCGGGCGATGACAAACCCGCCAGGATCTGGGGCTGGATATGACGACCGTGAAAGCAGCTTTCCTGCACGCGGGCATCGATCATCAGGTCAGGCGCTCCCATTGCATTCAATCCTGTGCCTTGAGTTCGTCGATCAGCGCATCGAGCCGGTCATTGCTCATGAAACTGCACATCCGCTTGTTATTGACAAGCAGGACCGGCGCGTCGCCACACGCCCCCTGGCACTCACTTTCCTTGAGGGTGAAGCGACCGTCGGGGGTGGTCTCGTTGTAACCGATGCCCAGCCTGGACTTCAGGTACTCGCCCGCCTTGGCGCCGTCCCGCAGCGCGCAAGGCAAACACGTGCAGATCGCGATCTTGAATCGGCCGACCGGCCGGGTGTCATACATGTTGTAAAAGGTCGCCACTTCGTGGACGGCGATCGGCGGCATACCCAAGCGGGTCGCAACGGCCTGGATCACCTCAGGCGACACCCAGCCATGCTGCTCCTGCGCGATCGCAAGCACCGCCATGACCGCAGATTGTCGCTGGTCATCGGGATACTTGGCCACCTCGCGCGCGACTCTGGTCTCGGCCTCGGCCGAAAACATGAAGCTCACTGCATCCGGCACGGCGCTCATCGATCGATCTCCCCGAACACAATGTCCTGTGTCCCGATCAGGGTCACCACATCGGCGATCATGTGCCCCCGCGCCATCTCGTCCAGCGCCTGCAAATGCACGAAACCCGGGGCACGGATCTTCAGCCGATAGGGCTTGTTGGCGCCGTCGGAGACCAAGTAAATCCCGAATTCGCCCTTGGGGTGTTCGACGGCCGCATAGGCCTCACCCTCAGGCACGTGGAACCCTTCGGTGAAGAGCTTGAAGTGATGGATCAGCTCTTCCATATTGGTCTTCATGTCGACCCGAGACGGCGGCGCCACCTTGTGGCTGTCGGTCATGACTGGGCCCGGATGATTGCGGAGCCACTCCACACACTGTTTGATGATCCGATTGCTCTGGCGCATCTCTTCGACCCGGACCAGGTACCGGTCGTAGGAGTCCCCATTACGCCCGACCGGAATATCGAAATCGAGCAGGTCATAGACCTCGTAGGGCTGCTTCTTGCGCAGATCCCATTCAACCCCGGAACCGCGCAACATGGGACCCGTAAAGCCGAGCGCTTTGGCACGGTCCGGATCGACCACGCCAATCCCCACCAAGCGCTGCTTCCAGATCCGGTTGTCGGTGAGCAGGGTCTCGTACTCGTCGACATACGCCGGGAATCGGTTGGTGAAGTCCTCGATGAAATCGAGAAGCGACCCTTCGCGGTTGCGATTGAGTTCGCGAATGGCCGCCTCATTACGGACCCGGGTCGCCTTGTGCCGAGGCATCGTGTCAGGAAGGTCGCGATAGACGCCACCGGGACGATAGTAGGCCGCATGCATGCGCGCACCCGAGACGGCCTCGGAGCAATCCATGAGGTCTTCGCGCTCGCGAAATGCGTACAGAAAGACCGCCATCGCGCCCACGTCAAGACCGTGAGCGCCAATCCAGAGCAGATGATTGAGA
>JBDLRB010000032.1:0-60651 GCA_039800205.1 Pseudomonadota bacterium
AGGGGCCATCCAGGTCTGGGTTGCGCCGGTCTCGAAATCGTATTTCTTCAAGCCATCCAGCAACCAGAATCCCTTTTTCGGGACGGCGTTGTAGCTGTAGCGATAGGGTCGGCCGTTGTGCTGGCCGTTGACCATCGGGAACTCGGTGACCTGATCATCGAGGTCTTCTTCATGGGTTCGACCAGTGCGCAAATCGAACCGCCAGCGGTGCATGCGTGTGCCCTTGTCGTGCAGGCTCGTCATCCGGATGACTCTCGCATAGCCGTCCTGGGGCAGGTCCGAGAGGTCGGGCAGGGGCTGCGTCTGAATGCAACCGTCCATCACGATCTCATCGCCCTGCTCGTACGTGTTCGACAAGTGGAGCAGATAGCAGGGCTGCGCCTCGAACCACTTGACGTCGGCGTTGGTGCCATATCGCGGCAGCACACCAAAACGGCTCGGGATGTCGCGGTAGAAGCGCAGTCGATGACCGCCCTGTGCCAGGGCCTTGGGATCAAAAAAGAGGGGCAGGTCGTGAACGATCGTGTAGCGCTGTGTCATGCCCAGATCATGCGGCCAGCGCGGACCGGGAAGATCGATGGGAACGTAGTGGACCAGGCGGTTCTGGGGGTCGATCACACCGTAGTTGAAGTACGGCGGGTGCTCGCCGAAATTGAAGAACACCATCTCCTGCGTGTGCTCGTCGACTTTGAAGTGTGAGCAGATGCCGTTGGGCTGCAGGATGCGGGCCCAGCTCGCGTCCGGGCCCTGTGTCTCGAGCGTCTTGGGGTCGAGCCGATAGGGTTCGCTGCATTGGGACATTGCGGCGAGGATCCGGCCCCCATGGACGATCACGTCGGTGCCCGCATTGTCTTTCATCGCCCCGATCGAGCCCCAGCCGCGTCGACTGCCCCGTCGGGGCTCGATGATGCCTGGCCAGAGCGACCGGCCCGCGGCCTGCTCGGCGTAAAACCCGGTGGTGCGGATCCAGCGGTTGCTGAACCGGGCTTTGCCCTCGCGAAAGCGCATGGCGTGGAGCATGCCGTCGCCGTCATAGGGGTGGTAGCGGCCGATGGATTCGTGGATCGGCACATGGCTGTTACGGACATAAAGGCCATTCAGGTCATGAGGAATGTCGCCGATCACTTCGAGTTCAGAGGCGTCGGCGTCCCATTCTGTCTCGACCGGTCGCCACGCATCGTTCAGGAAGGGGTTGTCGTTGGGATAGACAATCGTTGACTGAACCTGATGAACGATCTTGGGCATGGTGAACACTCTGTCATCGATGATCTTCAATTATAGTTTGTTTATTGAACTAACGGCTGCGATACGATAGAAAAAATGGACGTTCATTCAAAGGCTCCGGTCACGGAACAGCCGGTTCGGCCACACTCGCCGCTCCCGGAGGCCGAAGTCGCCCGGATCCGACGCGTTCTGCACGGCAGTGCGATCAATCAGGTCCTGTTGCGCATCGGTGATCGCTGGACCTGGTCGATCCTGCAACAGGCGTTCCTGGGCGTCAGGCGCTTCGACGACTATCAGACCGCCCTGGGGATTCCAAGACAAACGCTGACCGAGCGCTTGCGCATGCTCGTCGACCTGGGCTTGCTGCGGCAAGAGCTCTACCAGGAGCGCCCCCCGCGCTCTGCCTACCGACTGACCCGTGCGGGCCTTGCGCTTTATCCGCGCGCCTTGCTCGCGTGGTCCTGGGATGTTCGCTGGGGCTCGCCTTCTCCGAACATGCCGCGTCGCTTGCGTCACCGAGCATGCGGGCACGAGTTGCATCCGACCTTGATGTGTGGCCGATGCCATCACGAAATCGTGCCGGGCTCACTACGGGGTGAGACCCGCGATCCGGGCGTCGAGCCCGATCCCCCGCCGCGTGCAAAACGTTGGGCGGGGGGGCTGCCCGATCGAAGCGAGCAACGTGACGAGCGTCACCTGCACTTCTCGCGACTGGCGAGCGACCGCTACGCGATGTTGATCGTGCTCTCGCTGATTCTCGGTTGCCGCTACTTCGACGAGATTCGCCGTGTGGTGGGACTGGGCACCAGTGTTCTGACGGTCAGACTCGAGATGCTCACGCAGATTGGTCTGATCGAAAAACACCCCGACCGGGTCGACACGCGCCGTTTCATCTATCGCCTGGGTGAGATGGCGGAGACCCTGCGCGGCTATCTACTGCTGCTGTCGCGCTGGGGGCAGGACTTTCTGCTGAACGGCCCCAGCACGCTTCGCGCCGTTCATCTCGCGTGCGGCGAGACCGTCGACCCGAGAGTCGTCTGCCAGTTCTGCCGGCAACCCGTTCAGGCCTGGGAGGTTGAGCGGCTGGACGATTGACCCAAGCCGGTCGCGGACCGTTCCCTTGTCCACCCCCTGTCAGACCGGCGCGAGCCACCCTGCAAGGGCGTTCGCGAGCGCGGCCGGTTGCTCGAGCGGCAACAGGTGGCCGCTATGATCGATGCGGATGCAGGACAGGCCGGGGATTTCGTCGGCGATCGCGCGCATCTGGGCTGCAGGGACCACCTTGTCCTGTTCAGCTGCGATCAGCAGCCGGGGTACGCGCAAGGCGCTGAGCAGTGCGGTGCGATCCGGGCGCACCATGCATGCGCGCATGTGGGCGATGAATCGCTCAGCGCCGTAGCCGGCGAGCATGGCTTCCCGGCGGGCGAGGATGTCCGGGTCATCGACCCGATCGGGATGAACCGTATTCGCATGATTCTTGGCCATCAGCGGAAGGTAGCCTCCCGCTTCGGCAATCTCGATCGCTCGCTGGCGCATCGGACGCGCGGCCTCGGCCTCGCCGCGGCTGGACGAACAGATCAGCGCAAAGGCGTCAACCCGTTCGGCGGCCGCTTCGAGCATCGCCATGCCGACATAGCCGCCGAATGAGAACCCGGCGTAGGCAAAGCGCTCGGGGAGCGCATCGAGCAGGTCACGCGCAACCTCATCTGTGGTGTGACGCGCCTGCATCATCGGACAATGGATCTGCCAGCCGGGACCCAGGCGCGGCTGCAGCGCGGCCACGACGGGTTCCCAGATCGCAGGGGTGTTGTTCAGGCCCGGTACAAGGACAAGGTGCTTCATGACGTGCAGCGCTCCCGGACGGTCAGTCGAGTTTGAGCTTCAGGGTGGTATTGAGCGCTCGTACGATACCGATTTCCTTTTCAACCATCGCTCTGAACTCGGCCGGCGTTGTGTAGCGAACCTCTGAGCCGTCTGCACCCAGCTTGGTGATCACATCCGGCGATTCGAGCGCGGTCTTGAACGCCGCATTCAGCCGGTCCAGTGCGTTCCGGGGAATACCGCTGGGCGTCGCAAAGCCGAGCCAACTGGTGATCGAGAAGTCGACCCCCTGTTCCTTCAAGGTGGGGACCTGTTTCATGTGGGGGAGGCGCTGGTCGGCGGTGACCCCCAGTGCGACCAGAATGCCCTTGTTCACGCGCGGCATGGCACCCGCGGACGTGAGCATCACGTCGACCTGACCCCCTGCCAGATCCTGCTCGGCCTGCGCTGCGCCTCGGTAGGGCACATGCAGCAGATTCAGTCCAGCGGCGCGCATCAGGGCCTCAGACCAGACATGGTAGGACGTCCCGAGCCCGGAGCTCGAGAACTTCAGTGGGCCCGGTTGCGCTTTCGCACGAGCGAGAAAGTCTTTCAGGGTGCTGAAGCCCGATTTTGGATGGGTGGCCAGAATGAAATAGCCGCTGTAGCCCAGCGTCAGATACTGAAAATCCTTCAAGGCGTCGTAACGGAGCTTTGGGTCGAGCACGGGGGCCATCACCGCACCGGCTTGCGTGATGACGCCAATGGTGTACCCGTCCTTCGGGGCCTGGGCCAGCAATTGGGTGCCCAGGCGTTGACCGGCGCCCGATCGGTTTTCGACGGCGATGGGCTGGCCCAGCAGCTCGCTGACCTTTGCCGCAATGATCCGCGCCTTGCTGTCGACCACGCCCGGCGGGAAGGGAACGATCATGTTGATCGCCCGGGTGGGGTAAACCGCCTGTGCGTTGACCTCGCCAACAAGTCCCCCCAGCACGCCGATTCCCGCGCACAGGGCCAGCACGGATCGGCGTCCGGGTATCCAGTTGTTCAGCGCTATGTTCATCGTCGGTCTCCTCGTTTGTGTAGCTTGCGTTCCGTGATCGCGTGTGGACGAAGCGCCCCTCAGGCCTGGAACGTTCCGCCGTTCACATGGAGCGTCTGCCCGGTGATGTAGGCCGCCGCTTCGCTTAAAAGGAACAGCATCGGTCCGGTGATGTCGATCGGCTCGCCCAGTCGGCCCAGGGGTACGGTCGCCAGGAAGCGGCTGTAGTCGAGCCCGCTCGACTTGGGCGGACGACCGGTACCCCCACTCAGAAAGGCTGTCTGGATGACACCCGGCGCGATCGCATTGACCCGAATCGCCGGGGCCCATTCAGTCGACAACGCCTTGCAGAGCCCGATGACGCCTGCCTTTGAGGCGGCGTAGGGCCCATATCCGGCGTGGCTGACACGAACACCGAAGGTGGATGTGGTAAGGACCATCGCCGGATGTCCGCCGGCCTGGGCGCACTCCCTGAGAAAGGGCGCAGCCGCTCGGCTGATCAGGAAGGCGCTGCGCAGATTACCCGCGATCACGGCATCCCATTCGTCGATCGACATCGTCTCGACGGTCACCCGCTCACGCGTGAAGCCGACCAGATTGACGAGCGAGTCGACGCTTGACCATTGTTCGCCGATCCGCTGGAACGCGTCCCCGACGGCCGCCTGGTCGCCGGCATCCAGTGCGATCGATGCCTGGACCCCGGCAGGAGGCGGATACGCCTCAATCGATGCGGGGAGATCCATCACCACCACCTCGATCCCAAGTGCGAGTGCTTCTTCGACGACCGAGCGCCCGATGCCGCCGCACCCCCCGGCAACGACCATGCGCGTACCGGGCCGTGGCCAGGCCGGCGCCAGGCCACGGCCCGTCGAAGTGCCCGGGTTCATCACCGCAGCGCCTTCGCCTTTTCGCCCAGCGCATCCCAGCGCTTCATGTCCGCGAGCATCTGCTCCTTCATTGCGGCTGCAGGCTTACCCCAGGGCAGGTAAGAGCGTTGCGCCAGCATCTTGCGTACGTCTTCGCGCTTCAGGACTTTCTGCATCTCGGCTTCCAACCGGGCGATGACCGCCGCAGGGACCTTTGCCGGTGCATAGAGCCCCACCCCGTAGTCCCAGTCGAGTCCCTTCACGCCCAGCTCATTGAAGGTGGGAACGCCGGGCAGATAATCGGTCCGCTGGGTCCCCAGTACGGCCAGAGGCTTTAACTTGCCCGCGTGCGTTCGGGTCAGGCCGATCGAGACCAACCCCGAGTCGATCGTACCCGCCAGCATATCGGTCACCATCGGGCTCTCACCCTTATAGGGCACATGGGTCATCCCCATCTTCAGTTGCTCGCTCAGCATGGCAAGCAGGATGTGCGTGGACGTTCCTTGACCGTAGGATCCATAGGTCACTGTGCCCTGGGCCGCAGCTCGCTTGAATTCGGCAAAATCCTTGCCCTTGAACGACGCGCCCGCGTTGTAGATCAGGGGCGTCAAGGTGATCCCGATCACAGGCATGAAATCCCGGTCTGCCCGATAGGGCGCGGGCGGTTGCAAGGTGGTGTTGGTCAGCTGCGTGGTCGGCGTCAGCAGCAAGGTGTAGCCGTCTGGGGCGGCCTTGGCCACCAGATCGGCACCGATTGCGCCCGCTGCGCCGCCCCGGTTTTCGACCACGATCGGTTGACCCAGCAGGTCGGTGAGCCCGGGCCCGATCGCGCGGGCGATCGCATCGGCGGCCCCACCGGCCGGGTAGGGCACGATGATACGAATGGGCTTCTCCGGATATTTCTGCGCGAGTGCAGTCAGCGGAAAGGCCCATGCCGTTGTCAGGGACAACAGTCCAGTCATGATCAGCTTACGGGTGGTGTTCATCGATCGTCTCCTCTTTGATTGGGTTTATGTGTTCCGGGCGTCGACCAGACGCCTGAGACTCGCCTTGTCGACCTTGGTGTTTGCATTACGCGGAAGGGCCTCGAGAACGATCAGTCGCTCGGGCAGTTTCAGGTTGGCCACCTGCTGTGTTGTGCGCATGAAGTGGACCAGAGATTCGAGGGAGGGTGGGTTCTGATTCGGACGCATGACAATGCAGGCGCAGATCCGCTCGCCCAGCCTTGGGTCGGGTACGCCTACGACACCGACCTCTCTCACCCCTGGGTACGCGGCGATCAAGGACTCGACCTCAACGGCCGAGACGTTGAATCCGCCTCGGACGATGATGTCCTTGATTCGGCCGACGTAGCGGAAATACTCAGCGCGCTCGCCTGCGAGTTCGAACAGATCGCCTGACCGGTAGTAGCCTTGTTTGTCGAAGGCTTGCTCGGTCAGCGCCGGATCCTTGAAATACCCATCGAAGACGTTCGGGCCCCGGATCCGCAGTTCACCGGCGATGCCCACCGCTTCGATTTCGCGATCGGTTGCGGGATCGACCAACCGGGTTTCGACCCCTGGGACGATCGGGTAGGACCAGTCGTAGCCCGGTGCGCCAAGCCGCGGGAAGAGGGTCGCACGGCGTTTCGGGTCGGGCACATCCTGGGGAGTACTTGCGAGCGAAACGCCCTCGGTCGAACCAAAAAAATTGACAATGCGCGCTCCGAAGCGCTGCTCGAACTCCTCGATCACGGTGGGCGAGAGTGGAGCAGATCCAGAGCCGATGGTGTGCAGTCGATTGAAATCGACCGTGCTCAGCAGATCGGGGCGGGAGAGCAAGGACACCAGGATGGCCGGCGCGATTGAAGTGAAGCCGATCGATTCTTCGCTCAACTGGCGTGCATAGATGTCGAGCGAGAAGGGTTGGTGCAGCACGATCGTGCCGCACCGCGAGAGCCACGGCATGATCGTCCCGTGCATGGCACCGTGCGTGACCAGAGGCCGCGCGCTCAGCAAGCGGACCCCATTGGGCATCTGGCAGGCCTCGGCAATCGTATCCATCGAGGCGAGCCACTGCGCATGGCTTCGGGGGACGCCCTTGGGACGGCCCTCGCTGCCGGATGTCCAGACAATGGTGACCACGTCATCGGCCGAGGGCCTGGATTGATCAGCATCCGGCCCCGGGGGCGGTGGGTCGGTCTCGAGCATGCGTTCCAGCGACAGAAACCCTTCGTCGGCTGCGTTACAGAGTTCGTTGTCCAGAACAACGAGACGTTCGATGGACGGGCAGTGCTGGGTGACCCGGCGCGCGAGGGCGAGATGGTCGGTTGTATTGATCTGACGGTTGACAAAAAAGACCGCAGCCTCGGTGTGTCGTCCGATCAGCCCCAATTCGTGTTCACGGTAGACCGCGGGCACGGGGCTGACGATGACACCGATCTCGAAACAGGCCAGATAGACCGCAAGCTGCTCCCAGGTGTTGGCCATTTGCATCAGTGCGATCTGATCGGGTTTGACGCCGCTTTGCCGGAGCCATTGCGCCAAACGCGCGACCCGGGTGTGCAGCGCGCGCCAAGTGATCCGACGGGGCGCGCTGCCGGTCACTTCCAGCCGATTGGGTGGGTCAACCAGGGCTTCCCGATCAGGATGAAGCGCTGCGTTTCGATCGAGCAGGTCGCCAAACCGGAGGTCGGGCCAGCGACCAGCCGCGCGCAGACTCGCAATTCGTTCGGGGGGGCTCAGGATCATGAAGGGTCCCGGTTCAGTCCCTCACCCTGGAGTCGATGCGATTCAACCCAGCATGCGTGGGTACCCACCGAGATTCGGTGGGGCAGCTGGATCGTCGCAATCGGACCTTCAGCAATATTGCGCGCGTCCAGGATCAGGCATTCCGAGGCGTTCTGGTTCAGATCGACGACAAAGGTGAGGACGTATCCGTCGTCGTCACTTTGCGGGTTATGGCGCAGGGCAATCTGAGTTTCGCTGCCGTAGCGACCCGGACCGTATTCATAGCGGTGCGTGCGACCGGTTGTCAGATCGTAGCGCTTGATGCCTGAAAAGAGCCACTGGCCCTTTTCAAACAGCGTGTTGAAACTGTAGCGGTAGGGGCGACCGACCCAGGCATTGGCCACCATCGGAAATTCGGTGACTTCATCATCGAGAAATTGTTCTTGTGTCTGGCCGGTTTGCAGATCGAAGCGCCAACGATGCATCCGCGTTCGTGTGTTGTGCTTGTCAAGCATCGCGATCATGCGGTGATAGCCCTCTTTGGGCAGATGCGAAACGTTGGCGATGGGGTCGAGGGAAATGCACGCATCCATCACGACCTCGTGGCCGTCCTCGAAACAGTTTGCGATATGCAGGATGTAGCACGGCGTCGCTTCAAACCAGCGAACGTCGGCGTTGGTCCCGTGTCGGGGCAGGACACCGAAGCGCGAGGGCAGATCTCGATAGAAGCGCAGCCGATGTTGTCCCAGGTCCAGCAGCGTCGGGTCAAAGAACATCGGGAGGTCGTGCAGGATCGAGTAATTGGGGGTGATGCCCAGATCATGGGGCCAGCGCGCGCCCGGCAGGTCGATGGGCTCGTAGTGAACGAGCCGGTTCGATGCGTCGACGATGCCGTAGTTCATGTAGGGCGGCGTTTCGCCGAAATTGAAGAACATCATTTCGCCGGTGTCTGGGTCGACCTTGAAATGCGAGCACACACCGCGGGGTTCCACCGCTGCGCTCCAGTTCGGCTCCACACCCAGTGTCTCGAGCGAGATCGGGTCGATGCGGTAGGGTTCACTGCATTGCGACATCGTGGCCAGCAGTTTTCCTGCGTGTGCGATGACGTCGGTTCCTGCGTTGTCCTTCATTGCACCGATGGACCCCCACCCGCGGCGGGTCCGGCGCTTGGGTTCGATGAGCCCAGGCCAGAGTGAACGTCCGGCGGCCTGCTCGGCCAGAAAGCCGGTGGTTCGGATGAAACGGTTGCGATACGTGGCGTGTCCGTTTTCGAAGTGCATCGCGTGCAGCATGCCGTCACCGTCAAACGGGTGATAGCGCCCCATGGGCTCATGAACCTGATTGTGCGAGTTGCGCACGTAGACGCCGTGAAGGTCCTTCGGGAGTTCGCCCGACACCCTCAGGTCTCGTGTGGCGGCGGTGTATTCGCTGAAGACCGGTTGATAGGGGCCTCGCAGGAACGGATTGTCGTTATCCGGACGGATCGTCGACCGAACCGTCGACTGGATGACTGACACGGCACACGCCCCCTGTCTTGAATGCTTTTTTAATAAGACTGACGAGGCAAGGTTATCATGTTGGCTCAAAAATCATCAAGACTCCGTCTCGACATGCGGCGCTTTTCACCCACCGATGAGTTGTTGTCGGCCGTTTCGCGTGCGATGGCCACGCTCGCTGATGCGGTCCCCGCCTCCCGGCCGCTTCCGGTGCCGGCCCAGCCATCGACCGACACGAGTGCAGAGGTCCCTGAACTCGGTGCGGACGAGCGCCGTTTGTCCGGTGCGTTGATGCGGGTCAATCATGTGGGCGAGATCTGTGCGCAGGCGCTCTATGAGGGACAGGCAGCGACGACGCCGGACGCCCGCTTGCGGACGTTTTTCAAGGACGCCGCGCGCGAGGAGGCCGATCATCTGGCCTGGACCCGCGAGCGTCTGGATGAGCTCGGTTCGTCCCCTTCGGTGCTGAACCCGCTCTGGTATGCCGGGGCGCTTGCGCTGGGCATGCTTGCGGGTCGCGCGGGCGACAAGGTGAGTCTCGGATTCATGGCGGAGACCGAGCGCCAGGTCGAGCGGCATCTCCAGTCACATCTTGCGCGCTTGCCTGCGACGGATCAGCGTTCCAGGGCCATCGTCGATGCGATGAAAATGGACGAAGCCGGGCATGCCCGCGAGGCGATGTCGCGCGGTGGTGTTCAACTGCCCTTTCCGGTCAGGTGGGCCATGAAGGCGAGCGCCCGGGTGATGACGACCGTGGCCCACCGAATCTGAAGCGCTGCGCCCTCAGTCTTCGATGATCTCGATGCCGGTCGTGATCTGAGCGGTGTGAGCCAGCATTGCAGACGCCGAGCAGTATTTGTCGTGCGATAGTTTGACCGCGCGTTCGACGATATTCGCCTTCAGGCCGCGTCCTCGCACGGTGAACTGGAAGTGGATCCGCGTGAACACCTTGGGATCCGTCGCTGCACGTTCGGCCTCCAGTCGGACCTCGCACCCTCGAACATCCTGCCCGCTCTTGCTCAGGATCACGACCACGTCGTAGGCCGTGCACCCGCCCGTGCCCAGGAGCACCATTTCCATCGGCCGCGGCGCCAGATCGCGACCGCCCCCTTCGGGTGCGCCATCCATGACAACCGCATGACCGCTGCCGGTTTCCGCGACAAAACTCATCCCGCCCGGGCCCGTCCAACGAACGGTGGCCTGCATGCTCATGCCTGATCTCCACAGTCTTGATTCCGCATTCTAATCGGGGGCCAGACCTTGCCTTGGGGCAGAAGAGTCAGACGGACTGTGCTCATCGCCTGGGCGAGCGCGTTTTGGTGCGACGCAATAATCCTTTCGGCTGACCGCCGGTCGACCGAGCTGTGCTTTGCCTCAAACTTCACCGGTCTACTGCAATTCGCGCGCCTCAGGCGTTTCGCGCAGCGATCAGTCAAAAAAAGTTGTTTGGAAACGGCCGTTTAGACAGCGTGTTGCTTTTTTGAAACAACCCGCCGTCTGCAGGGCTCGGACTTTTGGAACCCGTGGGGTTTCTCTTGCGTTGCACAATGGCCGCGCCTATACTGCGCTTGTCTCCTCCACCCTCCTCAAAAAGGTGGATTCAGCCCGGTCCCACGGACCGGGCTTTTTTTCAGGTCGGTTCGCCGGTGTGGTTCGGCGCGGTGTGGCAGCGGCAGCTTACGCGATTTGACTTTCTAATCCGACCCGGCTATTGTTATCGGCTTTTCCGAATACGGGTAGTGATCCGGGCCGGAGCATCCGTCGTTTACGGAGGGCTCTGGTGCAAGAACCCGACCCGCTCAGTGCTGAACAGTCGTGACGGGCGGGCAAGCCATCTGGGGTGTTTGAATGAAGACTTTTTCTGCCAAGGCGCATGAGGTTCAGCGCGATTGGTTCGTGGTTGATGCGTCAGACAAGGTGCTGGGCCGGCTCGCAGCGGCGATTGCACATCGCCTGCGGGGCAAGCACAAGCCCGAATTCACGCCTCACGTGGACACGGGTGACTACATCGTAGTGGTCAATGCCGCACAGATTCGGGTCACCGGCAACAAGGCCAGCGACAAGGCCTACTTCCGGCACAGCGGGTACCCCGGTGGGATCAGCGAGACCAACTTCTCGAAGATGCAGAGCCGTTTTCCCGGACGGGCGCTGGAGAAGGCCGTCAAGGGCATGTTGCCCAAGGGCCCGCTCGGTTATGCGATGCTCAAGAAAATGAAGGTGTACGCAGAGGGGACGCACCCCCACTCGGCACAGCAGCCCAAGGCACTGGAGATCTGACATGGTCGGTGATTACTATTACGGAACCGGTCGTCGCAAGACCTCGGTCGCGCGTGTGTTCATTCGGCGTGGCTCGGGCAAGATGATCGTCAATGGTCGCACGCTGGATCAGTACTTTGCTCGCGAGACAGGGCGTATGGTGGTTCGCCAGCCGCTCGAACTGACGCAAAACCTCGACAGTTTCGATGTCATGGTGAATGTGCATGGGGGAGGCGAAACGGGCCAGGCCGGCGCGGTCCGCCACGGAATCACCCGGGCGCTGATCGATTTTGACGCCTCACTCAAGCCCGCTCTGTCTGCAGCAGGACTCGTCACGCGGGATGCCCGAGAGGTCGAGCGCAAGAAAGTGGGTCTGCACAAGGCCCGTCGTCGCAAGCAGTTCTCCAAGCGTTGATTGTCGGGCGATATCGCCTGGCATTCCCGACAAAACCGCCCTCCGAGGCGGTTTTTTCGTACGAGGCAATCAGACATGCTTAAAGTTGGAATCGTCGGTGGTACGGGCTACACCGGTGTTGAATTGCTGCGACTACTGGCGCAGCATCCCGGCGTCGAGCTCCATGCCATTACGTCGCGCAAGGAATCCGGCATGCCCGTTGCGGAAATGTTTCCTTCGCTGCGAGGGCGGGTCGAACTGGCGTTCTCTGACCCCTCGACGGCACCCCTCGCGAGCTGTGACGTGGTGTTCTTTGCGACGCCTCATGGTGTTGCGATGGCTCAGGCGCGGGAACTGCTGGACGCGGGCGTCAAGGTGATCGATCTCGCCGCCGATTTCCGGCTTCGGGACCTGATCGAGTTCGAGCGCTGGTACAAGATCCCTCACTCCTGCCCAGATCTGCTCGCCGAATCCGTCTATGGACTCCCCGAGGTCAATCGGGAGGCGATCCGAGCGGCCCGTCTCATCGGCCTGCCCGGCTGTTATCCGACATCCGTCCAACTCGGATTGCTCCCTCTGCTCGACGCGCAGGTGTGTACAGCGCTCGGCGGTGACTTGATCGAGGCGGACAGCATCATTGCTGATTGCAAGTCGGGCGTATCCGGGGCAGGGCGAAAGGCTGAGGTGCACACACTGCTCGCCGAGGCGTCGGACAATTTCAAGGCCTATGGCGTTTCCGGGCACCGACACTGGCCCGAGATCCGGCAGGGCCTGAGCGCCATCGCCGGAAAGCCGGTCTCGCTGGTGTTCACGCCCCACCTCGTGCCGATGATTCGGGGTATCCATTCGACGATCTATGCCCGGTTGACCCCTCGGGGCGAAGCGACCGATCTGCAGGCGCTGTACGAACAGCGTTTTGCCTCCGAGCCGTTCGTTGATGTGATGCCGGCGGGCTCGATGCCTGAGACCCGGTCGGTCCGGGCATCCAATGTCCTCCGGCTGGCTGTTCATCGGCCGCCGCAGAGCACCTTGGTCACGGTTCTCGCGGTCGAGGACAACCTCGTGAAAGGCGCGTCGGGACAGGCTGTGCAGGTGATGAATCTGATGTTTGGCCTCCCTGAGGATATGGGATTGACCCAGATCCCAATCCTGCCCTGATGCTAGAATTTTGAGCTATCAAGGGAGATTCGAAATGAATGCAGTTGCCGAAATGCCCGCGCCGTTGCTGTTTACCGATAGCGCGGCATCCAAGGTCAAGGATCTGATCGACGAGGAAGGAAATCCCTCGCTGAAGCTGCGCGTGTTCGTTCAAGGGGGCGGATGCTCAGGCTTTCAGTATGGATTCACGTTCGACGAAGAGGTCAACGAAGACGACACCGTGATGGAGAAAAACGGCGTCCAACTCCTGATCGATGCCATGAGCTACCAGTATCTGGTGGGCGCCGAGATCGACTACAAGGATGATCTCGATGGCGCCCAGTTTGTGATCAAGAACCCGAACGCAAGCACGACCTGCGGTTGCGGGTCGTCATTCTCGGTCTGAGCTTCTCCGTCCTGGCGCATGGTGTAAGGTCCCCAGGACGCGTTCACCCCGGGCACCCGTAACGGCCGGCAGATTGCCCGGCTGCAGTAACAGTCGCTGGGCGGCCAGCCAGGCAAAGGCGGCCGCCTCCACCGAGCGGGGATCCACTCCGAGATGGCTGGTACTCCGTATCCGCCGATGAGGCATCTGGGCGGCAAGTCGGCGGATCAGCTCCTGATTCAGTCCGCCCCCTCCACACACATACACCTCATCGGCCTGCCAATCGCGGCAGGACCGTGCAATCGAGGATGCAGTCAGTTCGGTCAGGGTTGCCTGTACGTCCTCTGGACGCAGGTCTGTCCCCCGACGCACGAGGGCGCGATCCAGCCATTCGCCATTGAAAAGGTCTCGGCCCGTGCTCTTCGGGGGCGGGACCGAAAAGAAGTCTTCGTCGAGGAGCAGTTCAAGTAGTTGCCGGTCGACCCGACCCGTCCGAGCCCACTGGCCCTCGCGATCGAACTCCCCCTGTCCAGGGTGGTGTCGCGCGTACCAGTGATCGAGAAGTGTGTTGCCGGGACCTGTATCGTGTCCGAGAATGCGCCCCGTGCCCGAGGCGCCCTCCGTCCAGGCGGGGAGTAGCGTGACATTCGCGATCCCGCCGATGTTCAGGACCAGCCGCGCGCGCTCAGGGTCACCGAACAGCTTGGCGTGAAATGCCGGTACGAGCGGGGCGCCTTGACCACCCGCTGCAAGATCCGCCGACCTCAGATCCGAGACAACCGGAATATGCGTCAGTTCAGCGAGCCGAGCCGCATTGAGGAGTTGAATCGAGTAGCCCTGTTCGGGACGATGCCGCACCGTCTGGCCATGGGCGCCAATCGCAGCAATCTGCCGGGTGGAGAGCGAGGCCTCGGCGATGAGGGTCCGGGTGACCTGAGCATACATCTCGGCCAGCGCAAGGCCGGCACGCGCCGCGCGTTCGAGTTCGTCCGGACCGCTTCGCTGCAGGCCCTGCAGACCGTCTCGCAGGGTGTCCGGCATGGGCGCGCTGGCAAAACCGAGCGTGCGGAAATGACGGGCGCCATATTCAGCGAGCACGCCATCGACCCCGTCAACGCTGGTCCCTGACATCAGTCCGATGACGAGCATACGGGCGGCGTCAAGCGAGGTCTGAACAGACGGCATCGTTCGAGGGGGCGACCGAGGACGGCCAGGCGTTACTCGAAACGCGCCAGATTGACCGACTCGAGCTGGGCGATCTGCTCGCGCAGCATTGCTGCGACAGGGTCGAAGCGCAGTCGGTCTGCGGAGGTCAGGCGCGGCCCTTCGGGCAAGGGTACGGTCATGGGGTCTGTGTGTCGGCCATCGATTCGGAACTCGTAGTGCAGATGAGGGCCCGTCGCCCAGCCCGTCATGCCGACACGGCCGATCACTTCTCCCTGGCTGACCCGGTGACCCCGCTTGAGACCGTCGGCGAAGCTGCTGAGATGCGCATAGACGGTTGTAATGCGACCGGGGTGTGTGATTCGGACGACGTTTCCGTAGCCGCCGTCATACCCTGCGAATTCGACCACGCCATCGGCCGAACTGCGAACCCGGGTACCGGTCGGCGCGGCAAAATCCACTCCAGTGTGCGCACGGACATTGCGAAAGAGCGGGTGCCGACGCGCGAAACTGTAGTTTGAGGAGATTCGGGAGAATTCCAGCGGCTCTCTCAGGAACGTACGCGTGAGGCTCTTGCCCTCGAAATCGAAATATGAGCCTTTGCCCGATTCATGTTCGAACCACACCGCCTGATGCCGGGTACCGTCATTGATGAACTCGAAGCCGAGCAGGCGCCCCGGGAGCGGATGGTCCAGGGTGCCCGCTTCGCGAACCACCTCGTAGACTACGCGGAGCGTGTCGCCCCGGCGAAGATCCCGCCGCATATTGACCGCGCCGTCCAGCACGTCGACGAGCTTGATGGCAATGGCATCGGGGATGTCGGCAGCGTCGGTGGCCGCAAACAGCGACGAGCGGACTTCGGCCGTTCGCATCACGGTCGAGCGCTCGAGTTCGATCGGTTCTTCGCTGATTCTGAACGCCTCGCCCTCCCGGGTGACAACCAGACGGGAGGGCAGAGTCCCTGCGAGGGGGTCAAGGGAAGCGGGGCGGTATTGCAGACGGTGGATCCGACCGAGTTCGTCGACTTCGGCGAGCACGGTCCGCCCCGCAGCGAGTTGCAGCAGCGGTCGGGCGGTCCGGTCGGTGGTTGCGAAGCGGAGGAACTCGGGGTCATCGGCACCCAGACGCGAGACGATGCTGCCCAGCGAATCGCCCCGCAGAACGCGCTCCGATTGTCGGAAGATCACCGGGGCCGGATCGGTTTCGGCGGGATGAAGGGTTTGCGCGGTCGGATTGAAGGGCCGGACGACATAGCGAAAGTCCGGGAGTTCGACGACCGTGTTCGGTGCAACGCCGAAAGCAGTGACCGCACCGAGGGCCAGCAGCGCGACGAGCGGCCACAGCGCCCGACGCAAAAGCGACGACCCCGGAGTACGGTAATCAGAAAAGTTGAAAGGTCGCGAGTTCAAACCAGGGACCTCTTCGCGGTGAAGCATGAAGCGACCACTCGAGCCAATGAACGCAGTCCGCTCGGCTAGAATGAACAGATCGCGAGATTCTACAGGAATCCCTCGTATGCCATTGAAACACGTGCATTTTGGGCTTTGGAGGTGTGTATGGGCGTGGCGATCGAATCCCCATCGGGATCGTCCGAAGTCATGAGTGAAGGGGTCCGCCACGCGATGGCGGTCAGCCTCAGGGGCTGCGACGAGTTGCTCGTGGCGAGCGAGTGGCACGCCAAGCTCGCTCGGAGCGAAGCCACCGGCCAGCCCCTTCGGATCAAGCTCGGTCTGGACCCGACCGCTCCGGATCTGCACCTCGGGCACACCGTGGTACTCAACAAGATGCGCCAGCTTCAGGATCTGGGTCACACGGTCATCTTCCTGATCGGCGATTTTACGGCGATGATCGGCGACCCGTCGGGACGGAACAGTACACGCCCCCCGCTGACCCGTGAGCAGATCGAGGCCAACGCGCAAACCTATTTCAATCAGGCCAGCCTGGTGCTCGATCCTGCGCGAACCGAGATCCGTTACAACTCGGAGTGGTGCGACCCGTTGGGCGCGCGCGGCATGATTCAGCTGGCCTCTCGCTACACCGTTGCGCGGATGATGGAACGCGATGATTTCTCCAAGCGATTTCGAGGCGGCGTACCGATCTCGGTCCACGAATTTCTCTACCCCCTGATGCAGGGATACGATTCGGTTGCGCTGCGCGCTGATCTGGAGCTTGGGGGGACCGACCAGAAGTTCAATTTGCTGGTTGGGCGCGAGCTGCAGCGCGAATATGCTCAGGAGCCCCAGTGCATCCTGACGATGCCTCTGCTCGAGGGCCTCGACGGCGTCGAGAAGATGTCCAAGTCGAAAGGCAACTACGTCGGGATCAGCGAGGCACCCGCGGACATGTTCGGCAAGCTGATGTCTGTTTCGGACACCCTGATGTGGCGCTACTTCGAGCTGCTGTCCTTCAGGCCACTGAGTGCCATCGAAGCGCTTCAGGCTGAATGTGCCGCGGGACGGAATCCGCGTGATGTCAAGGTCCTGCTCGCGCAGGAGCTGGTCGAGCGCTTCCACGATCGACGGGCGGCCGAGGCGGCGCTGGCCGATTTCGAGGCCCGCTTTCGGCAGGGCGTGTTGCCCGAGGAGATGCCCGAAGTCAATCTGAGCGGCGCGCCGATGCCCATTGGTTCGGTGCTCAGAGAGGCGGGTCTCGTTGCGTCGGCGTCCGAGGCGCTTCGTAATATCGATCAGGGCGGCGTTCGGGTCGACGGCCAACGGATCGATGATCGCGGCCTCCGGCTCACCGCCGGCACCTACGTCCTCCAGGTGGGCAAGCGCCGCTTTGCTCGCGTCACCCTCCACGGCTGATTTCGAGAGGCGGATATGACTTCGTGCACGATCATTTTTGTCCGTCACGGTGTGACCGACTGGAATCGGGCGGGCCGCTTTCAGGGCCAGATCGACATCGCGTTGAACCCCGATGGCGTCGATCAGGCCGAGCGGACGGGCCGACTGTTCATCGACCAGCCGGTCGCGGCGGTGTATTCGAGCGATCTGGCGCGAGCGCGTCAGACGGCCGAGCCGATTGCGCGCGCGGCCGGTCTCGATCTGATCCTCGAGGCAGGTCTTCGCGAACGTCACTACGGCGTGCTGGAGGGGCGCACGCATGATGAGGTCCTGCGAGACTATCCTGAGACCTATACGCGCTGGCGAGCGCGGGATCCGGAATTCGAACTACCCGGTGGCGGTGAATCCTTGCGTATGCTGCACGCGCGGGTCGAGCGTCAGATGCGCGCACTGGTGGCTGCGCACCCTGGGCAGACCGTTGTCGCGGTCAGTCACGGAGGGGTGCTGGACTGTGTGTACCGGATCGCGAGTGGACTGCCCATCGATTCGCCTCGCAGCTTCGATCTGCGCAACGCCAGCCTCAATCAGGTGCGCTGGAATGGCAGCACGTTTTCAGTCGTCTCCTGGGGTGATGTCGCGCATCTCGAGGGATCGCGCGATGACATCGAACCCTGAGCGCCTGAATTTTCTCGACTTTTGACAAGAAGGGCGCGGGCCGCCGCCGGGTCACTCCGGCGCCTGCCATTGATTTCGCTAGAATTCGCGCACCCGACGTCCCCCGACGTCACAAGACCTCCTCCTCCTTGCTCTAGTATGGGCTATGCCCTGGAGTATCTGCCGTGTTTGATCGCACTACCGGTATCGACCAGGTTGATCCTGAACTCTGGTCGGCGCTTCTTGATGAGAATCGTCGCCAGGAACAACACATCGAGCTGATTGCCTCTGAAAACTACGCCAGCCCGGCCGTCATGGCTGCGCAGGGCAGTCAGCTCACCAACAAATACGCTGAGGGATATCCCGGTCGCCGCTACTACGGCGGATGCGAGTACGTCGACGTCGCCGAGCAACTGGCCATCGATCGTATCCGTGAAATCTACGGTGCTCCGTGTGCCAACGTGCAGCCGCATTCCGGTGCGCAGGCGAATGAAGCGGTGTTCCTCGCCTTTCTCAAGCCGGGCGACACCATCATGGGCATGAGCCTGGCCGAAGGCGGGCACCTGACCCACGGTATGCCGCTCAACATGTCGGGCAAGTGGTTCAAGGTCGTGTCGTATGGCCTGGATGCCAACGAGGCGATTGACTATGAAGCGATGGCGCAAAGGGCCCGCGAAACGCGTCCCAAACTGATCATTGCGGGTGCGTCGGCTTACAGTCTGCGGATCGACTGGGGCCGGTTCGCCGAAGTGGCCCGCGAAATCGGCGCGCTCTTCATGGTGGACATGGCCCACTACTCCGGCCTGATCGCCGGTGGGGTCTATCCCAACCCGGTGCCGCATGCCGATATCGTGACTTCGACGACCCACAAGAGCTTACGCGGCCCCCGGGGAGGCTTCATCCTGATGAAGCCGGAGCACGAGAAGGCCATCAACTCAGCGGTGTTCCCAGGGCTGCAGGGCGGACCGCTGATGCACGTGATCGCTGCCAAGGCCGTCGCCTTTCGGGAGGCGCTGTCGCCGGCCTTCAAGGTGTACCAGCAGCAGGTGCTCGACAACGCCTCCGCCCTGGCCCAAACCCTGGCCGAGCGCGGCTTGCGGATCGTATCCGGCCGGACCGAGTCGCATCTGATGCTGGTTGACCTCCGGGCCAAGAAAATCAACGGAAAGGAGGCCGAGCGCGTCCTGGGGCTTGCCCACATCACCTGCAACAAGAACGCGATCCCCAACGATCCTGAAAAGCCGATGGTCACCAGCGGCATTCGTCTCGGTTCGCCGGCGATGACCACACGCGGATTCGGTATCGCTGAGGCCCGGCAGGTCGGTCATCTGATCGCAGATGTGCTCGATGCCCCCACGGATGAGGCCAATCTCGCGCGAGTGCGCGAGCAGGTGGGTGCACTGACGGCTCGGTTTCCCGTCTACCGCTGAGCGGAATCCGGCGGATTGGGGCGAGGACTCAATGCGTTGCCCTTTTTGCGACCACGCCGACACGCAGGTGGTTGAGACCCGAGACTCCGATGACGGAGACTCGATTCGCCGTCGGCGGCGATGCCTGCAGTGCGACAAGCGCTTCACCACCTACGAGCGCGTCGAGCTCGTTTTGCCGGCTGTTGTCAAACGCAACGGTGTACGGACTGATTTTGACCGGCGAAAGCTCCGGGGATCAATGGCACTCGCATTGCGCAAGCGCCCAGTCAGCGCGGAAGCCGTGGATGCCGCGATCCACCGGATCGAGGAGCGACTCCTCGCGCTCGGACTCAGGGAGGTGGGGACCGAGCGGGTGGGCGAACTGGTCATGCGGGAACTGCAACGCCTCGACAAGATTGCCTACGTTCGGTTCGCATCCGTCTATCGAAATTTCGAGGACATCGATGAATTCAGCGATGCCATCGAGGAAGTGCGGCCGCCGTTTCGGGGCAGCGAAGAAGGCAATCGCTGAGACACGATGCTGGGGCTGCAGGTCTCCCGCTCAGGGCCGCCCTGCGGGCGGCGTGTCTCAAACCGGGCGAAATCCGAACTGAACCGGACGATCAGCTCTTGAGCGCTGCGGCGCGGATGCGCTCGAGCGACTGATTGGGCGTGATGTGCTGGGGGTCGACCGCAAGTTCGATCAGTGCGGGTCGACGCTCATTTTTCATGAACGCCAACGCTTCGCGAAGGGCGGGTTCGAATTCAGCGGTTTTCGATACCTGGGCCCCAAATCCGCCGAAGGCCTGGGCGTATCGTGCGAAGTCCGGGTTGACCAGGCGGGTACCATGCTCGCGGCTGGGGTACTCGCGTTCCTGATGCATCCGGATCGTACCGTACATGCCGTTGTTGAAGACAACGACCAGAGGTGCGCCGCCATATTGTACGGCCGTGGCCAGTTCCTGGCCTGTCATCAGGAAGTCGCCGTCTCCGGCGACGCAGATCGTCGTACGTGAGGGCGCGCACACGCTCGCTGCGACGGCAGCCGGAACCCCGTAGCCCATTGCACCCGAGGTGCTGGCCAGTTGCGTGCGCAGCCCCGCATAAGGCCAGAAGCGATGGGCCCAGGTGGCGAAATTGCCTGCACCATTGGTGATGATCGAGTCGGCCGGCGCGACGCGCGAGAGGGTCTGCATCACTTCCCACAGATCGAGCGCGGGCTCGATACCGTCGTAAAGAGGAGGGCGCTTTTGCCACGATAGATAGTCGGCGCGCGCCTGCGGGAGTTGATCTCGCCACGCGGATGCATCCACCTGAATGGCGCGCAGGGCCGCAGCAATTTCGGGCATGCCCGAGGCGACCATCAGGTCGGCACAGTAGACACTGCCCAATTCTTCCATGCCACCGTGAATATGAATCAGGCGTTGTGCCGGGCAGGGCGTCTTCAACAGTGAGTAGCCCGAGGTCGTCATTTCCCCCAGGCGTGGGCCGATTGCGATGATCAGGTCGGCCTCACGCACCCGTGCGGCCAGTTTCGGATTGATGCCGATACCGACGTCGCCGATGTACTGGGGGTGCCGGTTGTCAAACAGGTCTTGGTAGCGGAATGCACAGGTCACCGGAAGGGCATTGGCTTCGGCGAACGCGGTCAGGTCCGAGCAGGCCTCAGCCGTCCAACCGGTTCCGCCCAGCATCAACAGCGGACGTTGGGCCGAACTGAGCATCGAGCGGATCGAGTCGATCTGCGCCGGGCTGGGGCTTGCGCGGACCGGCCGATGATGGGGCGGGTGGGTGACCGAAGCGGCGGTTGTCAGCATGTCTTCGGGCAGCGCAAGAACGACCGGTCCCATCCGGCCGCTGGTGGCCACCTGGAAGGCATGGGCAAGGTATTCCGGGATGCGATCGGCCCGGTCGATCTGCGCAACCCACTTGGCCATCTGGCCAAACATGCGCCGGTAATCGATTTCCTGGAAGGCTTCGCGGTCGATGAAGTCACTGCCGACTTGTCCGATCAGGACAATCATCGGGACCGAATCCTGGCGCGCGGCATGCACTCCGATCGAGGCGTTGGTCGCACCCGGCCCCCGGGTCACCATGACGACGCCCGGCTTGCCGGTGAGTTTCGCATACGCGTCTGCCATGAAGGCCGCACCGCCCTCTTGCCGGCAGATCACGAACCGGATCTGGTCCTGATGGCGATAGAGTCCGTCGAGAACCGCCAGGTAGCTTTCGCCGGGGACGCCGAAAATCGTATCGACGCCCTGATGAGCGAGCGCGTCGGCCAGGATGTGTCCGCCAATCATCGGGGCGGCCGCCGGGGCAGATGAGTTCAATTCGATCCCTGAATTGTCAAATGAGTGTGTCGAAATTGTAGGCCAGTCCGGCGCAGGAGGGCGATCGGCGATAATGCCATGATGTTCAATGAATCTGACTATCAATGGATGCGGCGGGCGCTCGAGTTGGCCGAGCGCGGCCTGTGGTCGACCACACCGAACCCGCGGGTCGGATGTGTGATCGTACGAGAAGGCGAGGTCGTGGGCGAGGGCTGGCACAGGCGGGCGGGTGAACCCCATGCTGAAACGCTCGCGCTGGCGCAGGCCGGCGATCGTGCGCGGGGGGGCACGGCGTACGTGACCCTTGAGCCCTGCAGCCATTTTGGGCGGACGCCGCCCTGCACGGATGCCCTGATCGAGGCCAAGCTGGCCCGGGTGATCGTTGCCATGGAGGATCCGAACCCGCTGGTCAATGGCCAGGGACTCAACCGCCTCCGCCAGGCCGGGATCGATGTCCGCTGCGGGCTTCTCGAATCAGCGGCGCGCGAGCTCAACATCGGCTTTGTCTGCAGAATGACCCGCGGGCGACCCTGGGTTCGCATGAAGGTCGCTGCCAGTCTCGATGGGTTTACCGCGCTGACAGACGGCCGCAGCCAGTGGATTACGGGCGAGGCGGCTCGTGAAGATGGGCATCGCTGGCGAGCGCGAAGTTGTGCGATCCTGACGGGCATCGGAACGGTGCGCGAAGACAACCCCCGCATGAGCGCGCGGAGCGAGGGTGTTGAGCGCCAGCCGCTCAAGGTGCTGGTCGACGCTCGTCTCGACATCGATCCGCATGCCCAGCTGCTGAAGGGCGGGAGTGTTCTTGTGGCGGCTGCCCACGATGACCCCGAACGGGCACAAGCGCTTCGAGATCGCGGCTCTGAAGTAGTTGTCATGGCCGATTCAAAAGGGAAAGTCGACCTGGGCCGTCTGCTGGTCGAGCTCGCCACACGGGGTGTGAATGAACTGCACGTGGAGGCGGGCTTCAAGCTGAACGGTTCTCTGCTCCGCCTGGGTCTGGTGGACGAGATCCTGCTTTACAGCTCGCCGTCCTTGCTGGGCGCAGGCCGACCCATGTTCGATGTTCCCGAGGCAACCGCGCTCGACGATCGGTTCTGGCTCGACTGGCAGGCTGCAGATCGAGTGGGCGCTGATCTGCGGATGCTTGCGCGGGTGCGCCGGTCCTGACACCTGATACCTGAACGTGAAAGAGGGTTTGGAGATGTTCACCGGAATCGTTGCAGCAGTTGGCCAGATCGAGGCGTGTGAGCCGCTTGAGGGCAATCGGGGTGTGCGGCTCCGGGTCGAGGCGGAATCGCTCGGTCTGGATGATGTGGCCCTGGGGGATTCGATCGCGATCCAGGGCGCCTGCATGACGGTGATCGCCAATGATGGCCGCACTCTGGCTTTTGATGTGTCGGCGGAGAGTCTCTCCTGTACCGTCGGGCTCGACCGGAGGGGTCCGGTCAATCTCGAAAAGGCCTTGCGGCTGGCCGACCGATTAGGCGGTCATCTGGTGTCGGGCCATGTCGATGGCCTTGGGGTGGTCCAGCGGTTTGAGCAGGTGGCCGAGTCGTGGCTCCTCGTGGTCCGGGCACCGGCTGCGCTGTCCCGATATCTGGCGGCCAAGGGCTCTATCACGGTCAATGGTGTCAGCCTGACGGTTAATCGTGTGGACGATCTCGATCACGGAGGCTGTGATTTTTCCGTCAACCTGATTCCCCATACCGTTGCGGTGACGACCTTGTCCCGGCTGGTGCCCGGACAGCCCGTCAACCTCGAGATCGATCAGATTGCCCGCTATTGCGAGCGCTTGCTCGCCCAGGGTACACACTCACCAGCAGCGTAGAATCCGTCCATGGCTCTTTCCAGCATTGTTGAAATCATCGAGGACATCCGCCGCGGGCGAATGGTCATCCTGGTCGATGAGGAGGATCGCGAAAACGAAGGCGATCTCCTGATCGCGGCCGATTCGGTCACTGCCGAGTCAATCAATTTCATGGCTCGCTTTGGCCGCGGCTTGATTTGCCTCACGCTCACCGAGCAGCGCTGCGCGCAGCTCGATCTGCCCCTCATGGTGACGCGCAACGGTACCCGCCACGGGACCAAGTTCACGGTTTCGATTGAGGCGGCGGAAGGGGTCAGCACAGGGATATCCGCGGCCGATCGCGCACGTACCATTCAGGCAGCCATCCGTCGCGACGCTCGCCCCAGCGATCTCGTGCAGCCCGGTCACATCTTTCCGCTGCGGGCTGAGCCCGGAGGCGTCCTGGTTCGCGCCGGACATACCGAGGCGGGTTGTGATCTGGCAGCGCTCGCCGGCCTCGAGCCGGCCGCGGTGATCTGCGAGATCATGAAGGACGACGGTACGATGGCCCGCTTGCCCGACCTGATCGAGTTTGCCGAGGAACATGGTCTGCGGATCGGCACGATCGCCGACCTGATCCACTATCGCAGTTCCAACGAATCACTGATTGAACGCGTGCGCGAAACGATCGTTCCAACGGCGCATGGCGAGTTTCGTTTGATTGCCTATCGAGACAAGGCATTGGGTGAGGTTCACCTTGCGCTTGTCTGCGGTCAGCCCGGGCCGGGTAACGAATCGTTGGTGAGGGTCCATGAGCCCTTGTCCATGCTCGACCTGATCGAAACCCAACGTCCTGGTCAGAACTGGTCCGTGCATCGGGCGCTTGCGGCCATTGCGGCATCGGGCTGCGGTGTGCTGGTGCTGGTCAACTGTTCGCAGAGCCCGGGCGACTTGATGTCAGCACTTTCGGGCGCTGCGCAGTCTGCAACCGAAGTGGCGGAAGGTGAGCGCCGCGGCAAGCTCGACATCCGCACCTACGGGATCGGTGCCCAGATCCTGAAGGACGTCGGGGTCGGGCGTATGCGTCTCCTCTCCCGTCCGGTCAATTTGCCCAGCATGACGGGCTTCGCGCTTGAGGTCACCGGTTTCGTCCCGGGGCCCAATTAAGGACAAGACCATGCTCCCCCAGAATCATCAGGCATCGCTCGACGGCACGGGACTGACGATCGGAATCGTCTGCTCAAGGTTCAACCAATCGGTTTGTCAGGCGCTGCTGGATGCCTGCCTGGCTGAATTGGCCCGGCTGGGTGTCGCCCGGGACGACATACTGGTCGTCTCTGTGCCCGGGGCACTCGAGATCCCATATGCGCTGTCCCGGTTGGCCGATGCCGCCGCGTACGACGCCTTGATCGCGCTGGGCGCGGTCATTCGTGGCGAAACCTATCACTTCGAGGTGGTCTCCAATGAGACGGCTCGCGGTATTCAGCAGGTCGTGCTGGAGTGGGGCGTTCCCGTCGCTAACGCGGTACTGACCACCAATACCGATGAACAGGCCGAGGTTCGTGCGTCGGTCAAGGGGGCCGAGGCCGCGCAGGTGGCGGTCGAAATGGGGTGTCTTGGGCAGGCGCTCGCGCAGATCGACCCGGACGATGAATCATCCAACGATCCGTTCTGACGGAGTCGAACGATGACCGACAGACGCAGTACGGGCGATCGGAACCGCGGCACACCCGCCAAGAGTGCCCGGCGCCGCTCGCGCGAGCTCGCGCTGCAGGGGCTGTACGAATGGCTGGTCAGCGGCAGCGAGACCGCTGCCATCGAAGCCCATCTGGGCCTGGACAACCCGGGTTTTGCGAAGGCCGATCTCGAGCACTTCCGTGCGCTTCTGCATGGGGTGGTGCAGTCGGCCGAGGCGCTGCACCAGCATATCGCGCCGCATCTTGACCGTCCGGTCACCGAGTTGAGCCCGGTTGAGCATGCGGCGCTTCTCCTCGCGACCTACGAATTCGTTTGTCACCCCGAAATCCCTTATCGTGTGGTCATCAATGAGGCGGTTGAGCTCGCAAAGACCTTTGGCGGGACCGACGGCTTCAAATACGTCAACGGCGTGCTGGACCGGGTCGCGGCCCGGGTTCGCGAGCTCGAAATCACGCATCTTGTGAAGACCGTGCCCGCAGCGGATTCCGCCGAGCAGGGCTGAAGCGCGTCGACGCTTCTGGAGATCCGGGCGTATGGCCTTGAGTGAGTTCCAGCTGATCGAGCGGTTTTTTGCTTGCGCTCCCATTCGGCGGACCGTCCTGGGCGTGGGTGACGACTGTGCACTTCTTGCGCCGCCGTCGGGGGGCATGGCGCAGGCGGTGACGACCGACATGCTAGTGGCGGGCCGACATTTCCTGAACGATGTCGATCCCGAATCCTTGGGCCACAAGGCGCTGGCCGTCAATTTGTCGGATCTGGCGGCGATGGGTGCACTGCCCGATGCGTTCACCCTGGCGCTTGCGCTGCCCGAGGTCAATGAGACCTGGCTGGGGGCGTTTGCACGCGGTCTATTGAAGCTTGCCGCTGAAGCGGACTGCGAACTCATTGGTGGCGACACGACCCGTGGTCCCCTCACGATCAGCATCACCGCGATCGGTCGGGTTCCCGCGCATCAGGCCTTGCGTCGTGATCGTGTGCAGGCGGGGGATGACCTCTGGGTGTCCGGCGCGCTGGGCGCGGCCGCATTCGCGGTTCGCGAGGCGGCGGCAGGCCGGCCCTTGCCTGATGATCATCCTGCCCGACGCCGGCTCGACTGGCCGCAGCCTCGCCTTGCGTTGGGCCGCGCGCTGAGCGGACTCGCACATGCGGCGATCGATTTGTCCGACGGCCTCGCGGGAGACGTTTTGCACTTGACCGAACGTTCCGGTGTCGCCGTGCGAGTTGAATGGGATCAGGTCCCAGTCGATGCTGCGCTCGTCGGTCTGTCCGACGACGATCGTCTGCGTCTTGCCTTATCCGGCGGGGACGACTACGAGCTGCTCTTTGCCGCGCCTCCATCGCGACGCGCTGATCTGGAGCGGGTGTCGGGCCGTCTCAAGCTGCCACTGACCCGCATCGGGTGCTTCGAGGCCGGTCGGGGCCGGGCGATCGTGGATTCTTGCGGCCGAGAGCTCGGTCCGACGCTTGGAGGGTACGACCATTTCGGCTGAGCGGCGATCCGAGCGGGGTGCATCCCAGGCCGCCTCGCCGGGGCGCCGATTGCCGTCCATCCGGCCGCGGCGGCTCGCCCACTGGGTCGCGCTCGGGGCGGGTAGTGGGCTTTCGCCCTGGGCGCCCGGTACGGTCGGCACGCTCTGGGCGTGGGCGGTTTTCTGGGCTACCGGTGACCTCCTGACGCCGTACGGATGGTGGCTGTTGTCGGGGGGCGCGTTTCTCGTCGGTGTCTGGGCATGCGGGCAGACCGGGCGGGATTTCGGAGTTTCGGATCACTCATCGATGGTGTGGGACGAGATCGTCGCATTCTGGCTGCTGCTCAGTCTCATCCCGGGCGATTGGCTTTCGCAGGGTCTGGCGTTCCTTCTTTTTCGCTTCTTTGACATCCTCAAGCCGCCGCCGATTCGTCAGGTCGATGCGCGGCTCAAGGGTGGCTTCGGTGTGATGTTTGACGATCTGCTTGCAGCCGCCTATGCCCTGGGCTGCTTGATGCTTTGGGAGGCGCTTTGAGTCATCCCCTTTTCGCGCAGGCGTCAACCCGAAAGGGACGACCGCAATGGGATCAGCTGGTCGGGCAAGCGGCCCGTCTCGGCAGGATGCTGTCGCAGCGTTCGGCGACCATCGTCACGGCCGAATCCTGCACGGGGGGACTGGTGGCTGCACTGCTGACCGAGAACCCCGGTTCCAGCCTCTGGTTCGATCGGGGTTTTGTGACGTACAGCAACGCCGCCAAGATCGAGTTACTGGGTGTGAGGCCGCTCACGCTCGAGCGATACGGGGCGGTGAGTGAGCCAGTGGTCCGAGAAATGGCGCTGGGTGCGCTCGCGGTATCGGAGGCCGACCTTGCGGTGTCGGTCAGTGGTGTTGCCGGACCGGGCGGCGGTTCTGCGGACAAACCGGTCGGCCTGGTCTGCCTGGCGTGGGCTGCCCGGGGCCGTCTGGAGCGGGCGGGCTTCGGGTCCGGGCCGGCGGCCGTGACAGCGGTGACGGTCCGCTTTCCCGGAGATCGCCAGGGGGTCAGGTTCCTGTCCGCCCGACTCGCCCTTTCGGTCGCATGGGAGCAGTGCCTCGAATCGGGCGAAAAGACATAAGATTCCGGGGAATTGCGCCAGGGCGGATCCGTCCGAATGGCCTACCTGAAATGACTGTTTGTTTATACAGTTGTTGCGTGCAATAATTGCCTCGTCGCAGTAATTCCCATCTCCCCAGACGAGGCCTGACATGGACAAAGTGATCAACATGGACGACGCCAAATCCAACAAGAACGAACGCGGCAAGGCGCTCGCTGCCGCCTTGGCCCAGATCGAAAAGCAATTCGGCAAAGGGTCGATCATGCGTCTGGCTGACGCCGGGGTCGAACACGACATTCAAGTCGTCTCCACCGGTTCGCTGGGTCTTGACATCGCATTGGGGGTCGGCGGTCTGCCGCGCGGTCGGGTCATCGAGATCTTCGGTCCCGAGTCCTCCGGCAAAACCACGCTCACGCTTCAGGTCATCGCCGAAATGCAGCGTATCGGCGGCACCTGTGCCTTCATCGACGCCGAGCATGCGCTCGATGTCCAGTACGCAGCCAAGCTCGGCGTGACGCTGGACGATCTGCTGGTCTCCCAGCCCGACACGGGCGAGCAGGCGCTCGAAATCGCCGATGCGCTCGTCCGGAGCGGGTCGGTCGATCTGATCGTCATCGACTCCGTCGCCGCGCTCACGCCCAAGGCCGAGATCGAGGGCGAAATGGGTGATTCCCTTCCCGGGCTCCAGGCCCGCCTGATGTCCCAGGCGCTGCGTAAGCTCACCGCCACCATCAAGCGCACCAATTCCATGGTGATCTTCATCAACCAGATCCGCATGAAGATCGGGGTCATGTTCGGCAACCCGGAAACCACCACCGGTGGTAATGCGCTGAAGTTCTACGCTTCGGTCCGCCTCGACATCCGGCGCACGGGGTCGATCAAGCGAGGCGAAGAAATCGCCGGTAGCGAAACCAAGGTCAAGGTGGTCAAAAACAAGGTTGCACCGCCCTTCAAGGCCGCCGAATTCGACATCCTGTATGGCGAGGGCATCTCGCGCGAGGGCGAGATCCTCGATCTCGGTGCCAGTTGCAGCATTGTGGAAAAAAGCGGGGCCTGGTACAGCTATCAGGGCAATCGAATCGGTCAGGGCAAGGACAATGCGCGCGAGTACTTGCGTGATCATCCCGAGATTGCGTTCGACATTGAAAACCGCGTTCGGGAGCACTTCGGGGTCGTACCCCGCGATCAGGCTCACGGGGGCGAGGCCGTTGCCTGAGCGAACGGTTCGCTCGCTTGAATCGCGGGCGCTCGGCTTGCTTGCTCGGCGCGAGTACAGTCGAAGCGAGCTGAGCCGTCGTCTGGCCCCTCACGCCGAGGGACCAGACGAAATCAATGCTTTGCTCGATCGGCTTGAGTCCAGGCGCCTGCTGTCTGATCAACGCTTTACTGAGTCCCTGATTCACCGCCGTGCCGAGCGCTTTGGCGTGGCCCGCGTCCGCCAGGAACTGGCTCAGCACGGGATCTCAGCCGAAGCCGCAGCCGCGTCGCTCGAGGTCTTGCGCCAGACCGAATTCGATCGTGCTCGGCACGTCTGGGCCCGCCGGTACGGCCAGTTGCCGACTGACGCGGCGGAGCGGGTCCGGCAGATGCGGTTTCTTGCGGCCCGCGGTTTCTCGCACGACATCATCCGACGTGTGCTGCGCAGCGAAGACGACTGATCAGCGTCAGGCCTTGAGTGGCTCCTGCGGCGTGCCCTCGCCGGATCGCGCGGGCTTCCGTTCAAGGTCTTCTTCAACCGGGCTGCGTGCTAAACTCCCGCGCCAAAATACGGTAATTCAGATCCGGCCAGAACCGCCGCGCAGAGGCAGTAGCCCAGCCTCGCTCAGCGGCACCAGCCGGCTCATATCTGCCGCGTCGTCCAGGCGCGTCAAACCGGGGGAATCGATCGATGAAGATTCATGAGTACCAGGGCAAGGATCTGCTGCGCCGCTACGGCGTCGCCGTGCCCCGCGGCCTGCCCTGTTTTTCGGTAGACGAGGCGGTCAAGGCCGCCGAGACGCTGGGCGGTCCGGTCTGGGTGGTCAAGGCACAGATCCACGCAGGCGGCCGCGGCAAGGGCGGCGGCGTGAAGCTCGCCCGTTCGATCGACGAAGTTCGCCAGCATGCGCAGTCGATCCTTGGGATGCAACTGGTCACCCATCAGACCGGGGCCCAGGGCCAGAAGGTGCGACGACTGTTGATCGAGGAAGGCGCCGACATCCGCAAGGAACTCTACGTCGGCCTGGTCGTTGATCGTGTCACCCAGAAGGTGACGGTCATGGCCTCAAGCGAAGGCGGCATGGATATCGAGGAAGTCGCGGCGCATCACCCCGAAAAGATTCACAAGGCGTCGGTGGATCCCGAGCTGGGTCTGACCGATGCGCAGGCCGATGAGCTCTCGCGCTTGATCGGTGTGCCAGAGGGCAGCCTCGGACAAGCCCGCGTGATCTTGCAGGGGCTCTACAAGGCGTTCTGGGAGACCGATGCCAGTCTCGCCGAAATCAATCCCCTCATTCTGACGGGAGATGGGCGGGTCGTCGCACTCGATGCCAAGATCAATTTCGACTCCAATGCGCTCTTCCGGCATCCGGATCTCGTCGCGCTCAGAGACCTGGACGAAGAGGACCCCGCTGAGGTTGAGGCGTCGCGATTCGATCTGGCCTACATTCAGCTCGAGGGCAACATCGGTTGCCTGGTGAACGGTGCGGGTCTTGCAATGGCCACCATGGATACGATCAAGCTCTTCGGGGGCTCGCCGGCAAACTTCCTCGATGTCGGGGGCGGCGCAACGACCGAGAAGGTCACCGAAGCCTTCAAGATCATGTTGCGCAATCCCGATCTCAAGGCCATTCTGGTCAATATTTTCGGCGGGATCATGAAGTGCGACACGATCGCAGAGGGCGTCATCGCAGCCAGCCGGGCCGTGTCGCTCAAGGTGCCCTTGGTGGTTCGCATGAAAGGGACGAACGAGGAACTCGGCAAGCGTTTGCTGGCTGAATCCGGGCTGCCGATCATTTCGGCGGACACAATGGGCGAGGCGGCTCGCAAGGTGGTTGCCGCAGCGGCTGCAGCCGCTTGAAGGGACGCACGGTCAACTCCCCGGAGCTGACCGGCTTGACCACCGAATACCGACGGCTGGGGGTGTGTGCGGGAAGGCCCCAGGGCATTCCCCCGGTCCGAAAGACGAGGAACAGCGATGAGCATCCTGATCAATAAAGACACCAAGGTCATTACCCAGGGCATCACGGGAAAGACCGGCCAGTATCACACCCGGACCAGCCGTGATTACGCCAACGGGAAAGCGGCCTACGTGGCAGGCGTGAATCCGAAGCGCGCGGGCGAAGATTTCGAGGGGATCCCCATCTACGGCACCGTCCGGCAGGCGCGCGAGGCCACCGGTGCCACGGTCTCGGTGATTTACGTGCCGCCGGCGGGCGCAGCGGCCTCCATCTGGGAAGCCGTCGAAGCGGAACTCGATCTCGTGATCTGCATTACCGAAGGCATCCCGGTCCGAGACATGATCGAGGTCCGTGATCGCATGCGCAAGACGGGCAGCAAGACCCTGCTGATTGGCCCCAATTGTCCCGGCCTGATCACGCCGGACGAAATCAAGATTGGCATCATGCCCGGGCATATCCATCGCAAGGGCCGAATCGGGGTCGTATCCCGCTCGGGTACCCTGACGTACGAGGCCGTGGGGCAACTGACTGCACTCGGTCTGGGCCAGTCGTCTGCGGTCGGTATCGGTGGCGATCCCGTCAATGGTCTCAAGCACATCGATGTGCTGAAGCTCTTCAACGAAGACCCGGACACCGATGCTGTGGTGATGATCGGCGAGATCGGTGGGACGGACGAAGAAACCGCAGCCTACTGGGTGCGTGACCACATGAAGAAACCGGTGGTGGGTTTCATCGCAGGGGTCACCGCACCCCCCGGCAAGCGGATGGGGCACGCCGGCGCAATCATTTCCGGCGGTCAGGGTACGGCTCAGGAAAAGCTCGCCGTCATGGAGTCCTGCGGAATCCGGGTGACCCGAGATCCCTCGGAGATGGGTCAGTTGCTCAAGTCCGTGCTCTAAACCGACCAAGGAGACCAAGGCATGCTTGAATGGCTCTCATCACCGACATTCTGGATTGCGGTCGCACAGATCATCATGATCGACATTTTGCTGGGGGGCGACAATGCCGTCGTGATCGCCCTGGCCTGCCGTAATCTCCCCGAGGCTCAGCGCCGTCTCGGCATTCTCTGGGGGACGGCGGGTGCAATCCTGTTGCGCGTCATCCTGATCTTCTTCGCGGTGACCTTGCTCCAGTTTCCGTATCTCAGGTTGATCGGTGGCGCCTTGCTGATCTGGATTGGCGTCAAGCTTCTCGTTCCCGAGGAGGGCGACGAACACGGCAATCTTCAGGGTGGATCCACCCTGATGTCGGCGATCAAGACCATCATCGTCGCAGATTTCGTGATGAGTCTCGACAACGTCATCGCCATCGCCGGCGCCGCACAGCGGACCGAAGGCAGCCAGCAGATGTTCCTGGTGATTTTCGGTCTGTTGGTGAGCATTCCGATCATTGTCTGGGGCAGTACCCTCGTGCTCAAGCTGATCGATCGGTACCCGATCGTCGTCACCCTGGGGGGCGCACTGCTCGGCTATATCGCAGGCGATCTCATGGTCAAGGATCCCGCCATCCTTGCAACGTCCGAGTCGATCGCACAATCGCTCGGTCTCAGCATGGCCAATCTCGGTCGGATTGCGGGCGTGGTCGGCGCGGTGGCGGTTGTTGCCGCAGGCAAGTTCTTTGCCGCGCGCCAGCCCAAGGCGGTCGAAGAGGCCTGAACGGATACCGATGATGACAAGCGATAACGCACAAGCGGCTCGAACCTGGATGTGTCTGATCTGCGGCTGGATTTACGACGAGGCCGCAGGTCTGCCCGAAGAAGGCATTGCCCCCGGCACGCGCTGGGAAGATGTCCCCATGAACTGGACGTGTCCGGAGTGCGGCGCCCGCAAAGAAGACTTCGAGATGGTCGAGGTCTGAGACCGGTCGACCCGACGGGTGTTCGCTCAGCCGCCCTTTCGGACGACTGCGTAGCGTTCGAGCGTTCGCCGGCGCGCAGCGTCGTGATCGACGATGGGCATCGGATACCCGTCGCCCAGTCGAACGCCTGCGGCCTGAAGTTCGAGCGGAGGGGTCGTCCACGGGGCATGGATCGAGCGATCGGACAGCCTCGATAGTTGGGGCAGGTATCGGCGAATGAAGCGCCCCTGCGCGTCAAAGCGCTCGGACTGCGTGACAGGATTAAAGATCCGGAACCAGGGCTGCGCATCGCAGCCGGTCGAAGCAGCCCATTGCCATCCCCCGTTGTTGGCCGCCAGGTCGAAATCGATCAGTTTTCGGGCGAACCAGGCTTCCCCTTGTCGCCAGTCGATGCCCAGGTCCTTGGTCAGAAATGAGGCGGTCACCATGCGTAGCCGGTTGTGCATGTAGCCGCTCTGTTCAAGCTGAAGCATGGCTGCATCGACCAGAGGGTAGCCCGTGCGGCCCTCGCACCAGGCCTGGAACCGTGACGGATCGTCTTCCCATTGAATCCGATCGTATTCGGGTTTGAAGGCGGCCTGGACGACCTGCGGGTGATGCCACAGGATCTGAAAATAGAACTCCCGCCAGATCAATTCCGATAGCCAGGTCTGCGCCCCCTCCGATGCGGCTGGATCGCTCTCGATGGCCTGCCCAGCCAGCCGGGCCAGTGTCCGGATCGATATCGTTCCAAAGCGCAAGTGAACCGACAGATAGGACGGCCCTTTCAGTGCTGGAAAATCGCGGTTTGCCTGGTAGCGGCCCATACGCGCTGCAAAGTCTTCGACCCGATCGCGCGCACCGGCCTCGCCCGCACGCACCCCCAGGCGGTCGAGATCCGTCGGCTCGAAGCCCAACTCCTCGAGCGAGGGCATCCGGCAAGCGCTTGGCGCGACGGGCGCGAATCGCGGATGCCGTTCGACCGGGTGAGGACTGAGCCCGTGTGCACTGAAGCGTTTGAGCCATGCGCGCTTGTAGGGTGTGAAGACCGAAAAACTGCGGCCGTCCTGGGTCAGGATCTCGTCCTGTTCGAAGAGGACCTGATCCTTGCTGCTGACCCATCCGCACCCTGCTTCGACCAGGGCAGTTTCGACGCGACGATCACGCTCGATGGCGGCTGGTTCGTAGTCGCGATTGGCAAAGACCGCCCCCACCCCGAGTCGCTGAGCAAGTCTTGGGATCTCGTCCTCAGGGCGCCCCTGGACGACCCACAACGCACCGCCCTGCTCACGCAATTGACGATCGATGTCGCACAGTGATCGGTGAATGAAATCCACCCTTCGATCGTAGCGGGGCAAGGGATCGAGAATGGACCGATCGAAGACGAATGCGAGGTGGACCTGCGGGTGCGCACGGAGTGCCGCGGCAAGTGCGGCCTGGTCGGTCAATCGCAGGTCGCGGCGCAGCCACACCAGAGCCGGTTTATCGGAACGAAGGGTAGGGGCATTCATCGGAAACTCATGTGGGTGTGAGGGGCGCCCGTATAATTGAAGGATGATGGCCGATAACGCATCCGAGCTCGCCGGACAATTTCTGATCGCCATGCCGAGCATGGACGACCCCAATTTTGGCGGAACGCTGATCTTCATCGCGGAGCATAACGAAAAGGGTGCTCTGGGCCTGGTACTTAACCGTCCAATGGAGTTGGACTTGGGCGGATTATTCGATCGCCTCGAGCTGAAGCTGGAGGATCCCGTGCTCGCCCGGCGGCCGGTTTTTGCGGGCGGCCCGGTCCAAGGCGATCGGGGCTTCGTGCTGCATCAACCGGTGGGTCATTGGCACTCGACCGTCTCGGTCGGCGAAGCCTTCGGGTTGACCTCTTCGCGCGACGTGCTCGAAGCCGTTGCCTCAGGACACGGACCGAGCCGGATTGCCGTGATGCTCGGTTATTCGGGCTGGGGGCCAGGTCAGCTCGAAGACGAGGTTTCCAGAAACTCCTGGCTGACCGTCGAGGCGAGCCCCGAGTTGATTTTTGATACCCCCCCTGAGCTTCGTCTGCAGAGGGCCTACCAGCTGCTTGGATTCGACCCCGCGTTCCTCGCAGCGGTTCCGGGTCATGCCTGAGATCCTGACGGCCCCGCCGGCGAGCCCCCAGACAGCGCAGTGCCTGCTCGCCTTCGATTTTGGCACGCGCTATGTCGGTGTCGCCTTGGGTAATACCCTCACCCAGGATGCGAGGCCTTTGGGCGTGATCGAGCATCGTTCAAACGAGCAACTGTTCGCTGCGATCGCACGTCTGATGAGCGATTGGGCGCCGTCGCGACTGGTCGTGGGTGTGCCCTGTCATCCTGACGGTCAGCCGCATGAGATGACCGCTCGGTCCGAGCGTTTCGCGAGGCAGCTCCATGGCCGTTTCGGTTGCCCGGTGGATCGGGTGGACGAGCGCTACTCCTCGGTTGAAGCCGATGCACACGCATCGGCGCTTCGCCCGTCTGCGGGTCGAGCGCGCTCAAGCCATCGCAACGACGCGGGTGCAGCCGCCGTCATCCTGATGCAATACCTCAACACGCAGACCCTCCGGAGCACGGATGCATCCGCCTGATGCCGAGGCCGCTTACCGCAGTCTCCTCGACCAACTCGTCCGCGATCGGCCAAGGCATCCGGCCATGCACCTCGTTGGCATACACAGCGGGGGCGCGTGGGTGGCTGAGCGCCTTCATCGCGACCTGGGGCTCGAGACACCGCTCGGTTTTCTATCGAGCGCATTCCACCGCGACGATTACAACCGGCGGCGTTTGCCAGCGGCCGTGAAAGGGTCTGACCTGCCCTTCGAGGTGGTGGGTGCAGATATCGTCATGGTCGATGACATTCTGTTCACGGGCCGGACCGTTCGGGCGTCGCTGAACGAGATCTTCGATTACGGACGCCCTGCTCGGGTGTCGCTTGCGGTCCTGATCGATCGCGGCGGACGGGAGCTGCCGATTTCCGCCGACTGGGTCGGCTTGTCCTGGCCGCTCGACCCCGAGTCAAGTTTCGCGCTGGATCGCGCCGCCGATGGGCGATTCGTCCTGAGTATCGAATCATGACGGCCCGACACCCTCAACTCGACGCCCACGGCGAACTGAAGCATCTGCTCACGATCGAGGGGCTGCCGCGCGATCTGATCCATCACATTCTTGACACCGCAGCCGGATTTGTCGGTGTGTCCGACCGCGAGGTCAAGAAGGTCCCCTTGCTGCGCGGCGTGTCGGTCTTCAATCTGTTTTTTGAAAACTCCACCCGGACCCGTACAACCTTCGAGATTGCAGCCAATCGACTGTCGGCGGACGTGGTCAATCTCAATATCAACACCTCATCCACCGCCAAAGGCGAGTCGCTGCTCGACACCATCGACAATCTGGTGGCGATGCATGCCGATATGTTCGTCGTCCGTCATGCCCAGAGCGGAGCCCCGTTCCTGATTGCCGACCATGTCGACCGCACCCGTGGCACGGTCCATGTGATCAACGCGGGAGATGGACGGCATGCCCACCCGACGCAGGGGCTGCTCGACGCCTATACGATTCGTCACTTCAAGCGCGATTTCACGGGGCTGACCGTTGCCATCGTGGGTGATGTTCTGCACTCGCGCGTCGCCCGCTCGGATATCCACGCGCTGAGCACCCTGGGCGTTCCAGAAATCCGGGTGATTGGTCCAGCGACGCTCGTGCCGTCCGGGATCGAGCAACTGGGCGTTCGGGTTTTTCACGATATGCGCGAGGGATTGCGCGGCGCCGATGTGGTGATCATGCTCCGCTTGCAAAATGAGCGGATGCGTGGGGCGCTGCTCCCGTCTGCGCAGGAATACTTCAAGCACTATGGGCTGACCGAAGACAAACTCGCGCTCGCGCGTCCAGACTGCATCGTCATGCATCCGGGTCCAATGAATCGAGGCGTCGAAATCGAGTCGGCGGTGGCCGACGGCCCTCAGGCGGTGATTCTCGAGCAGGTCACCTTCGGTATTGCGGTCCGCATGGCCGTGATGAGTCTTTTGTCAAAATGATTCCATGACTGCTGCTTGCCTGACCATCGAAGGCGCACGCCTGATCGATCCGACCCGCGGGCTCGATTGCCCGGCCGGTCCCCAGTCCCGAGTTCATATCCGGGGCGAGGTCATCGCGGCCATCGGCGATCCGCCGGCGGACTTTTCGGGTCAGCAGGTGATCGATGCCCAAGGGCTCGTCCTGATGCCCGGGCTCATCGATCTGTCGGCGCGCCTGCGCGAGCCCGGTTTTGAGTACAAGGCGACGCTCGAATCCGAAATGCGTGCGGCGGTCGCCGGGGGCGTGACCAGCCTTGCCTGCCCACCCGATACCGACCCCGTCCTGGACGAGCCCGGTCTGGTCGAGATGTTGAAGCATCGTGCCCGGGGCATCGAGGGCGCGCGGCTCTATCCGGTGGGCGCATTGACGGTTGGTCTGAAGGGTGAAAAGCTCACCGAGATGGCCGAGTTGATCGAGGCGGGCTGCGTCGGTTTTTCCCAGGCGCTGGCCCCGATCAGCGATACGCAGGTTCTCCTTCGTGCGATGCAGTACGCACGGACCTTCGGTTTCCGGCTTTGGCTGCAGCCGCAGGACCCGCACCTCTCGAGGGGCGGTGTCGCACACAGCGGCGCCTATGCGAGTCGTCTGGGCTTGTCGGGCGTTCCGGTCATCGCCGAGACGATCGCCCTGCATACCTTGTTCGAACTGGTGCGCAGCACGGGCTGTGCGATCCATTTGCTGCGGGTTTCCTCCGCGGCGGGGGTCGATCTGATTCGGGGTGCGCGGCGAGAGGGCTTGCCGATCACCTGCGATGTGTCGGCGCATCACCTGCACATGACCGACCTGGATATCGGATTTTTCGACAGTAACTGCCGGGTCGATCCACCCTTTCGCTCGGAACGGGATCGGGATGCCCTTCGGGCGGGCCTTGCTGAGGGCACGATTGATGCGGTCTGTTCGGACCACACTCCGGTCGATGATGACGCCAAACTGCTCCCGTTTGCCGAGGCTGAAGCGGGCGTGACCGGTCTTGAATTGCTGCTGCCGCTGGTGCTCAAGTGGAGTCAGGAGTCGGGAGTGCCCCTGGTCGATGCCCTGCGTGGCGTGACCTCCGGGCCGGCGCGGGTCATCGGGCTCGAGCCGCCGGTCCTCGAGGCGGGGGCACCCGCTGATCTGTGCCTCTTTGATCCGCAACGGTACTGGACCGTATCGCGAGGAACCCTTCAAAGCCAGGGCACCCACACGCCCTACCTGGGCCGAGCCGTGCAGGGTCGGGTCTGCGCGACCTGGGTCGCCGGACGTCGAGTCTGGTCTGATCGCAGCCCATCGCCTTGAGTCCCACCGATCACCGACCATCGACCCGTCGGAGATGACGCTGCGCGTGCTTCGCCTGTTCTGGCGCCTGCCGGCCGTGGTGCTGCTTTTTCTGTCCGGCCTGGTGACCGTATCGGCCGTCTTTCCCTGGATCGGCTTTGCCCGACGCGACCGGATCATCGCGATCTGGTCGGGGGCGCTGCTCTGGATTTGTGGGGTGCGTCTGCACATCATCGAGCCGTGCGGGCGACCCGAGCACCGCACGCTTGTCGCATCCAACCCGGGCGCTCCACAAGCGGGCGAGTCGGCCGCGCTGATCGTTTGCAATCATGTCAGCTGGCTGGATATTTTCGTGGTTCTGGCTCACCGACCGGCCCATTTTGTGGCGAAAATCGAGATTGCCGCCTGGCCGCTGATCGGACGTCTGGTTCGCGGTGCGGGCACGCTTTTCATCGAGCGGGGTCGTCGTCACGCCGTGCACCAGTTGAACGAGCGTATCGAGTCGATGCTGAATGCGGGCCGGCCGGTCGCAATCTTTCCCGAGGGGACGACCAGTGATGGCACGAGACTGCTGCCCTTTCATGCCAATCTGCTCGAACCGGCGCTTCGGTCGGCGGTGCCCGTGCTGCCATTGGGCCTGCGTTATCGAAATCCGGATGGCTCGCCCAGCAACGTGGTCGAGTTCACCGGTCGGACGACTCTCGTCGAGTCGATGCTCCGGATCTTCGGGTCGTCGCGGGTCATTGTCGAAGTGAGACCCCTTCCTGCGGTTCAGGGATCGACGCGTCACGCACTCGCTCAGGCCGCACGGCAAAGCCTCGCAGAAGGATTACAGCTCCCGCTGGACGATACGATGCCCGAGACCTTGCAACGGGCCCGGTCGCGCGCGTGATGGCCAGAGGGTCAGGCGCCTAGAGTGGCTGCGCAGTCGACCTGGACGATTTGCCGATCCGCGAGTCGAACAGCGCTCAGTTGGCGTCCCCACACGCAACCGGTATCGATCGCCAGCAGATCGGGTCGATTGATCAGACCGAGACTGGACCAGTGACCAAATACGATCGGTGTACCGGCGCTCAGGCGGGTCGGTAGATCGAACCAGGGTCGATAGCCCACCGGGGCGGATGCGAGCCCTTCCTTGGTGGCGAATTCCATGGTGCCATCATCGCTGCAGAAGCGCAGCCGGGTGAGGGCATTGACCACGACACGCAGTCGGTCGGCACCGTGCAGTGAAGGGGTCCATCGGGCGGGCTCGTTGCCATACATCTTCCAGATGAAGGATTCCCAATCCGGTCCGGCAAGCACGCGGCTGGCTTCGTTCGCGAGCGCCATCACCTCAGGGACCGACCACTGCGGCAGCACGCCGGCATGGACCATCAGCCAGCCCTCGGCATGGTGGGCAAGCGGCTGGCGTCGCAGCCAGTCGAGCAGATCGGAGCGATCCGGCGCGGCGAGAATCTCGTTGAAGGTGTCGGTGCGATGCGGGCGACGAACGCCCGCCGCGACCGCGAGCAGATGCAGATCGTGGTTACCCAGTACGGTCGTGATTCGATCCGAGTTCGAGCGGGCCCAGCGCAGGGTTTCAAGCGACTGCGGTCCCCGGTTGACCAGGTCGCCGGTCAGCCACAGATGTGCGTCGGCCGGTAGTTTCTCGAGCAGGGCGAGAAGCTGCGGGAGACAACCCTGGAGGTCGCCGATGGCCCAGATGGAGCGATTCATGCCGGATCAAGCTGCCTGATGCGGAAAAGTTCAATACGCCGGTGACGCAAGCGTATCATCCGGGTCGTCTTTTTCTGATCCAACATGGGCCTCCGCCTGGAGGCCTGAATCCGGGCGTGGCAGACATGAATGATCCGATATCACCCGTCATTTTCAAGGCCTACGATGTACGCGGCATCGTTGACGACACGCTCACCGAGGCGGCCGTCCGGGCGATTGGCCAGGCCATGGGGCTTGCGGCCGCTGACCGTGGCGTCTCTGAAGTGGTGGTCGGTCGAGATGGCCGTCTGTCCGGTCCCCGGCTGGTTGATGCGCTCTCCGAAGGGTTCATGGATGCCGGCATCGATGTCATTGACATCGGCGCGGTGACGACACCGATCGTTTACTTTGCGGCCTTCGAGCTCGGGAGCGGTACGGGCGTGGCGGTCACGGGCAGTCACAACCCGCCCGAGTATAACGGTCTGAAAATGATGATCGCTGGCGAGGCGCTCTATGGCGAGGCCATTCAGTCACTGCGCCGGAACATCGAGTCGGGGCTGCCCGCGCCCGTGAGTACCCGGGGGCAGCGGCGCGTCCTTGATCTGTCCGATCGCTACCAGAGGCGAATCGTGGACGATGTTCATCTCGTGCGGCCGATGAGAATTGCCGTGGACTGTGGCAACGGGATCGCCGGGGCCTATGCGCCTGGCCTGTTTCGCGCGCTGGGTTGCGAGGTGGTCGAGCTGTTCTGCGAGGTCGACGGTACCTTTCCCAATCATCACCCCGATCCGGCACGGCCGGAAAACCTGGCTGACCTCATCGATTGCCTCGCCCGTGGCGAGGCCGAGCTTGGGCTGGCCTTTGACGGTGACGGCGATCGATTGGGGGTGGTGACCCCTGATGGGCACATCATTTATCCCGACCGTCAGCTGATGCTGTTCGCGCAGGACATCCTCAGCCGTCATCCGGGCGCTGAAATCATTTACGACGTCAAGTGCAGCCGCAATCTCGCTCGCTGGATCAGCGATCACGGCGGGCGCCCCTTGATGTGGAAAACCGGACATTCGCTTGTCAAGGCCAAGCTCAAGGAAACCGGTGCGCCGTTTGCAGGTGAAATGAGCGGGCATATTTTTTTCAAGGAGCGATGGTATGGCTTTGACGACGGGCTCTATGCGGGTGCTCGTCTGCTCGAGATTCTGGCCCGCGCGGCCAATGTCGGGGCCGTGCTCGAGGCCTTGCCGGACTCGTTGACCACGCCCGAATTGCAGCTTCAGACGGCCGAGGGCGAGAATTTTTCGCTGGTCGAGCGCCTGAAGCAGGAGGCTGTGTTTGAAGGGGCCAGCGAGCGCATCCTGATCGACGGTATCCGCGTCGAATATCCGGATGGGTTTGGTCTCGCCCGGCCCTCCAACACCACGCCGGTCGTGGTGCTGCGGTTCGAGGCGGATGACGCCGCGGCCCTGGCCCGAATCCAGTCAGCCTTCCGGCAAGCGATCCTCAAGATCAAACCGGATGCCGCGCTGCCGTTTTAAACCGGCGAAGGAATCGCCCTGGCTTCAGGGCTTGCGCGCGGCGGGCGGCGCCTGGATCAGCAGGGTATTGACCTGCGTCAGATCCGTTTCCTTGAGTGAACCTGAGGTGGTTTTCAGCCGCAGGCCATTCAGAATGGTTTCGTAGCGTGCCCGCGCGAGATCGCGCTGCGTGGTGAACAACTGCTGCTGCGCGTTGAGCACATCGATGTTGATGCGCACACCGACCTGATAGCCCAGCAGGTTTGAGTCGAGCGCCAATTGACTGGAGCGTTCGGCCGCTTCGAGAGCTCGAACCTGGCCGAGCCCGCTGTTGACAACGTAGAACGACTGCCGGGCTGCGAGTTCAGCCTGGCGCTGCGCGGTCTCGAGATCGGAACGGGTCTTGTCGAAGGCGGCAACGGCTTCGCGCACCCGGGCATCGATGCCGCCCCCCGTGTAGAGGGGCTGGGCGATCTGGATTCCCGCGCTGGCGACCGTTGCGTTGACGCCGATGGTGCTCGCGCTGCTGTTGCGCTGCAGGGCGAGCGAGCCCACCAGGTCGACCGTGAATCGACCCGCAGCGCGTTGCCGTTCGACCTCGCGCCGGGCGACTTCGCTGCCGATCCGCTGCTGCTGCACCGTGTAATTCTGGTCGCGTGCGGCTGCGGTCCAGTTCGATTCGACCGCAGGCTGCGGGCCCTGCAGCGTCACGCCCTTTCGAAGCACATGGATGTCGCCGACCGGTCGACCGATCAGGGTACCAAGCGCGGCCCGCTTGACCTCGACGTCATTTTGCGCAGCCAGTTCCTGTGCAGTTGCAAGATCGAAACGAGCTTGCGCCTCCTGCTGATCCGTGATCGTGGCGGTGCCCACCTCGAAATTACGACGGGCCGCTGCGAGCTGCTCGGTAATCGCGCGCTTTTGCGCCTGGATGGTCGCGAGGTTGTCCTGCGAGCCCAGCAGGTCAAAGTAGGCCTGGGCGACTCGAAGGATCAGGTCCTGTGTGGCCAGTTCCAGTTGTACCTCGCCGGCACTGACCTGCAGACGACTCTGCTCGAGGGCTTCGACGTTCTGGAGTCGAAACAAAGGGAAAGACAACTGCAGCCCCAGGCTCATCGGTCCGAAGTTTCGGTCGGTCCCCGGATCAGGCATGTAGCTCTGACGCTGGATCGATGCGCTGCTTCCAAGGGTGGGACGAAGGGCCGCTGCGGCGCCGTCGGCCCGCGCACGAACGGTGGCCAATTGGGAGCGTGCGCTCGCGAGCTGCGAGTCGTTGGCCTGGGCCAGACGATAGGCCTGTACGAGATCCAGGGCGGATGCACCGGATGCGCCCAACAGGGTCAGTGCGGCGGCCGTCGCGGCGACGAGGGGCGTGAGTTTCATTCGAAGCTCCATCCGATCAGTGGTCACAGGTGGGGCCGCCGTGCGGCCGAGGTGATGTGGAATTGCTCAGAAAACGAAGCGAGCCTGACTCGGGAAGCCTTTCAGCGCCGGTGCAAGCGTGTCGAACAGGGGTTCCGCGAGACGGGATCCTGGCGTCGCCCCCCGTCGGATGATCTGGGCCGTCATCACGGGCTCGCGACCGACGATGGCGATCAGCCGGCCATCCTGGGCAAGACGGGCCAGCAAGGCCTCGGGTACGAAAGGAACCGACCCGGACAATACGATCAGGTCGAAGGCTTCGTGACCCGAGCAGAGCGCGTCGTAGCCATTGCCCTCGCGCACGGTAACCTCGCGACAACCCGCTCGATCAAGGTTGTCGCGCGCGAAGTTCGCCAGATCGGCACGAAGCTCGTAGCTGATCACCGACGCACCGGAATGGGCGAGCAGGGCCGCCATGAAGCCCGAGCCGGTGCCGATTTCAAGAATCTTGTCGGCGGAGTCGACTGCCGCCGCCTGCAACAGCCGTGCCTCGACCTTGGGCGCCAGCATCACCTCGCCGGTCGGGGTGTCGCCCAGATCGAGCGGAATTTCGAGATCGGCGAAGGCCAGTGCTCGCGCACTCGGGGGAACGAAGTTCTCGCGACGAAGATCGGCCAGGGTCTCAAGTACGGCAGGATCCAGCACATCCCAGGGGCGGATCTGCTGCTCGATCATGTTGAAGCGGGCTCTTTCGAAATCCATGTCCGTGGCGTCCTGGTGAGATCGGTCTGACGTGATCCTGTGCGCGCAGATTCTATCAATCCGCCCCGCCCGGCGCAGCAGTCTCGGGGCGTTTGCCACCGATCTTCATCACAAGATCATCAAGCAGGGCGTAGAAGACAGGCACGACCAGCAGCGTCAGCAGCGTTGACGCAAGCAGTCCGCCGATGACGGCATGAGCCAGAGGCCCCCGTTGTTCGGAGCCCTCGCCGATTCCCAGCGCGAGGGGCAACATCCCGAAGACCATCGCGAGCGTGGTCATCAGGATGGGCCGCAGCCGGATCTCGGCCGCGCCGAGCAGCGCCTGGGCTCGACCGACGCCCTGGGCGCGCGCCTTGTTGGCGAAATCGACGAGCAGGATGGCGTTCTTGGTGACCAGTCCCATCAGCATGATGAAGCCGATCACTGAAAAGATATTGAGGGTCGACCCCCACGCAACCAGGGCGACCATCACCCCAAGCAGCGACAAAGGCAGTGACGCCATGATGGCGATGGGCTGGATGAAACTGCCGAATTGTGACGCGAGAATCATGTAGATGAAGATCACAGCCAGGGCAAGGGCCTGAACGGCATAGCCGAAGCTTTCGGCCATATCCTGATTACCCCCGCCAATTGCGAGTCGATACCCCGCGGGCAGAGCGATGGCATCCAGATGCGGTTGCAGAAGGGCCCCGACAGTACCTGAAGCGATCCCATCGGCATTGGCCGAGATCAGCACTTCGCGGGTCAGCGCCTTGCGATTGATCTGAGTGGGTCCCAGTCCCTGGCGAAACTGTGCGATCTGACGTGCGGCAACCATTCTGGGGTTGCCCTCCGGGTCGACTTGAGTGGAGGTGATGCTCAGGCTCTCCAGGTCGGCGACCGAGCTGCGGCCACTGGCCGGCAAGCGCACGCGGACATCGTAGTTTTCGTCGTCCGGTGCACGCCAGCTCGTTGCGGCCTCGCCAGCGAGCAAGGGACGCAAGGCGGCGGCAAGCCGTGCGACGCTGGTCCCCAGGTCCGATGCCAGGGCCCGGTCGACGTCGACCGAGAGGGTCGGCTTCGCGGGCTTGGCGCTGGAATCGATTTCGACGATCGCCTCTCGGCCGAGCGTGCCGTTGACGCGATTCATCGCCTGCTTGACGGCCTCGCTGATTCGCTCAAGCTCTTTGAGATCCTGTCCCTGTACGCTGATCTGAATCGGCTTGCCCGAACCCACAGCCACCGGTGCGCCGATATCCGTGACGGTGATTCCAGCCACCTGTCGAAGCCGCTCGCGGAGCGGCGCTCGCATTTGCTGAATCGAAAGCGGGCGCTCCGCACGAGGCAGCAGTCTGGCGAAGACGAGCGCATAGTTGCGTCCGGCAACGATTCCGGTGTTGATCGTTGCATACGTGTTGACGATGACGCCGGTCTCTCGCAGGATCGCTTCGACCTGACGGACCCGTTGCTCGGTAAATGGAATGGGCGAGCCTGCAGGCGTGTAGAAAACGACTTGAATTTCATTGTTGTCAGGCTGCGGGGCAAATTCCCGGCCGACCCAGCTCGCGAGGGGAAATGCAGAGAAAAAGGCGAGCAGGGCAAGCACCATCGTCAGCGCCCGATGTCGAAGTCCCCAGCCGAGCAGCCGGACATAGCCCTGTTCCAGGCGGGTCATCAGCGATTGAAAGCCGCGCAGCAGGGCGCCCACCGGACCGCGGCCCGGGTTTCCGTGAATCGCTGGATCGTGCCAGACCGACGACAGCATCGGGTCAAGAGTGAACGATACGAGCATCGACAGCATGACCGCGAAGGCGACGGTGATGCCGAATTCGCGGAAGAACTGGCCAATGATGCCGCCCATGAAACCCACCGGCAGGAACACCGCGACGATCGACAGCGTGGTTGCTGCGACGGCGAGCCCGATCTCGCGCGTCCCCTCGAGCGCAGCCGTATGGGGGTCCTTTCCCATGGCCTGATGCCTGACGATGTTCTCACGGACCACAATCGCATCGTCGATCAACAAGCCGACGCAGATCGACAACGCGAGGAGCGTGAGCAGATTGATGGTGAAGCCCATCGCGTACATCACCAGAAAGGTACCGATCAGGCAGATCGGCAAGGTCAGTCCGGTAATGACGGTCGAGCGCCATGACGACAGAAAGAGGAAGACGATGAGGATGGTCAGGATCGCCCCCTCGACGATATTGCGCTGAACGCTCGCCACCGAGTTCCGGATCGCCGTTGAGGCATCCCGGACAACGACCACCTCGACATCGTCGGGCAGTTCGCTGCGGAGCCTCAGGGCGACCTTGCGCACGCCATCGACCACACCGATCGTGTTCTGTCCTTGTGCCTTGACGATGTCCAGGGAGACGGCGGGCTGACCATCGACCAGTGCCAGACTATCCCGTTCCTGCTCCCCATCACTGACGTCAGCGACCTGGGACAGTCTGACCGGTTGCCCGCCGCGCCGGGCGACGATGATCTGACCGAATTCGGACACGGATGCAATTCGTGCGCGAATCTGAACGACCTGTTCCCGATCGCGACCGAGCAATGTCCCAGCCGGCAGTTCCTGGTTTTCACTTCGCAGCGCCGACACGATCTGGTCGACACCGACTTTGAGGGCCTCCATGTCGTTGGGTCGAAGCGCAATCATGATCTCGCGGCGCACGCCTCCGACCAGCGTGACCCGGCCCACGCCCTTCACGTTTTCGATCCGTCGCTTGACGATCTGTTCGGCGAGGGTCGTGAGTTCACGGGCGCCGCGCGTGGGCGATCGCAGTGCGATCGAAATCACCGGGTTGTCGTCCGGGTTGACCCTGGAAACGGTCGGCTCCTTGACCTCGGGTCTGAAGCCCGCGCGGATCAGTGCGATTTTTTCACGGACATCCTGCGCGGCCTGAACGGGATCAACGGTCAGGTCAAACCGTACGATCACGACCGAGCTGCCTTCGTAGGAGCGCGATGACAGTTCGTTGACGCCGCTGATCGTGTTGACTTGCTCCTCGATCCGGCGCGTCACGTCGGTCTCGACCACTTCAGGCGATGCGCCCGGATATTCGGTGACGATGACAACGACCGGGAAATTGACGTCCGGGAACTGGTCAACGGGCAGCCGGTTGTAGGAAAAGAGGCCCAGGACGACGAAGGCGAGCATCATCATCGTCGCGAACACCGGGTGCTGGATCGATACGCGCGTGAACCACATTGTGGATGCGTCCTGGGCTCAGCGGACCGGCGTGACCCGCACACGGGATCCGACCTGCAGCGTGCCGAGATTCTGCCGAACGATACGATCGCCCGCCTTCAGTCCCGCACGGATCTCGACCGCACCGGTCAGCCCGCCGGGTGCGCGAGCCGCTTCGTCGATCGTTCCGGGCGTCACGACCCGCTCGACGATTCGATCGTTTTCGATCAGGTAGACATAGCGCTGGCCACCTCGGTCACGCAGCGCCGACAGGGGCAGGATCAAGAGGCCCTCACGCTCGTCGATGACGAGGGTGCCTTGAGCGAACATGCCGGCCCGGAGACGGTCGTCGGTTTGATCGAGCCCCAGATAGACCGTGACCGCACGGGTCCCGGCTGCGGTGGTGGGGTTGATCCGGAGCACGCGGGCGGGAACGGGCTGGTTGATGCCTTCGATCCGTATCGATGCGGTCTGACCGATCCGGACAGAGGCAATATCCGAGGCGGGTACGCCGACTTCGACTTCGATGCGGCTGAGATCGACGATCGAAACGATTCGCCCATCGGGGGAAATCTTTTCTCCGGGCTGGACGAAGCGCTGTGCGATGACACCGCTCATGGGCGCGGTGATCCGGGTGTCGGCGAGCGCCTTGCGCGCCTGAGCCAGTTGGGCCTGGGCGCCTTCGACCGTCGCAGCGGCGACCTCGACCGCCGATCGGGCGTTGTCGAATGCATTTTGAGAAATGAAGGCCTTGGCCAGAAGCTGTGCGTTGTTTTCGAGCGTTCGGCGCGCCTGATCGTGCTGCGCCTGGGCCGAGCGCAGCTGGGCGGCCCGTTCATTGACCCTCAACTCGAAGTCGGTGGGGTCAATGCGCGCGAGCAGCTGGCCCGCCTTGATGCTCATGCCCTCCCGGACGGGCAGATCGATGACGTCGCCCGACACGCGGGCGCGGACCAGCGTCTGGCTGCTGGCCATCAGGGTACCCGTGACCGGAAGGCTGCGCGTGAGTCGTGAGGGCTCGACCGTCAGCAGGTCGGATTGAGTGAGTTCGATCACCGTTTCGGCAGGCCGGGTCGGCGAGGCCATCGGCGGGGTGGAGGGATCGGTCTTGCGGGCCTTGAGGCCATACCAGCCCCCAACGGCGGCAACGGCCACAACGATCAGTCCCCACAACGTACGTTTCAAGGCGTTCATGGATGGTCCCGTCCGGTCGCGCGGAGACCGGCCAGCACCAGATCAACATGGGCAGCCAGCATCCGTTCGGTCGACACCGGAAACACGTCCGGGCAGCACGGTTGAATGGAATGATTCCAGATTGCGCGCAACACGAGCGGCGCAAGGAACAGGTGCGAGGCGGCCAGACTGTCGACCGGGCGGAACTCGCCTGAGCGCACCCCACGCTCGATGATTTCCGCGAGCAGGGTGTGATTCGGCCGCGCGACTTCATCGTGGAAGAAACGCGCGACCTCGGGGAAATTGCCTGCCTCGGCCACGATCAACTTGGCGATGCCTGCGAGCTGGGTCTCGCCGACCCGATTCCACCAACCGAAAATGAATCGCCTGAGGAGTTCCGCGCACGGTGCACTCGACAGGGTCATCTCTCGACGGAACTCATCGATCAGGGGCAGGATGTTCTCGCGGACCACCGCCATGAACAGTTCGTCTTTGCCTGCATAGTACAGGTAGAGCGTGCCCTTGCTGACGCCCGCACGGGCTGCGACGTCCTCCAGGCGGGTGGCGGCAAATCCGCGTTCGACGAAACAATCCAGTGCCGCAGCGAGGAGCTCCGCCGGACGCCTTTCCTTTCGGCGTTCCCAGCGAGGCGGGCGCTCGGACGCAATCGTTTGATTCATCTAAAATGACTGACTGGAAAGTTATTTAGTATATACGTTTGATTACACTTTTTGCATCCCCCCGAGTGGTTCGACCCGGGTGTCTGGTGCTATCTTTTTGACACGCTGCAACGCATGTTGGCGTTGACCCGAACCGAGGGAGTACTGCGATGAAACTGAGCCGGCTGATCCCAATTTCTGCCCTGTCAATCACTCTGCTGATGCCCATGGCTGCACACGCTTCAAGCGAGTTCCTGGGCGCGCTGGTCGGTGCCGGCGTCGGCGCGGCCTTTGGCAAGGCGCTGGGCGGTGATCGGGGCGCCGTGGTCGGGGGCCTGCTTGGTGCTGCGGCCGGCGCCAGCAGCAGTGCCCAGGCGGACGTTCGGGTTCAGGGCGGTTACCCCTATGCGCCTGCCCCGGTGGTCCCGGTCGCACCCGGTGTGGCGTACGGCTATCCGGCCCCGGTGGCGCCCGTTGAGTCCTATGGTTGGCTGCCGCCCGCACCGCCTGTGGTGTATTCGGCACCGGTGGTCATTGCCCCTCCGGTCTACTACGCGCCCGCTCCCAGAGTCGTTATCACGCCGCCCCCGGTGTACGTCGGGCCGCGCTACTACAGTGCGCCCCCCCGGGTTCATTACCACGTGCCGCAGGGCCGTCCCGTGTACATCGAACGGGCGCGCAGTCATCCCGACTACAGACGGGGTGCCGATCGGCACGACGGCCCCCGCGGCGATCGACCGCGTCACGGCGCGTACGTTCGCGGCTGAGCTCGGTCGGATTCGGCTGCGGCCGCCGTCCGGCCGGTTCGAGGCGTCCCGGGCGGTGTCGCGCGGGGTCGCGCGGGGTCGCTGGCTGGGTCAAGTCGACCAGGCGATTATCCCCGTCCACGCAGTCGCCAGAATCAGCACACCAAACACGATTCGGTACCAGGCAAACGGGACGAAATTGTGCGTGGCCACGTAGCGCATCAGCCAGTGCACGCAGGCCAGTGCGCTGACGAAGGCCGTGATCAGTCCCACGGCGAACATCGGCACGTCGCTTGATTCAATCAGAGCCCGGTGTTTCCACATGTCGTAGACGCCCGCGCCGACCAGGGTCGGTACGGCGAGATAGAAGGAAAATTCGGTCGCTGCCCGCCTCGAAAGGCCGAACAGCATGCCCCCGATGATCGTCGCACCCGAGCGGCTGGTGCCGGGGATCAGTGCGGCCGCCTGCGCCAGGCCCAGTTTCAGGGCATCGAGCGGACCGATCGTATCGACGTCCCGGATCCGGATCCGATCCGGTCGCGCGGCGGCACGGCCCTCGGCCCAGAGGATGATCAGTCCACCAACGATCAGTGCGATCGCAACGGGCACCGGGTAGAACAGAAAACGCTTGATCTGGCTGGCAAACAGCAAACCGAGCACGGCCGCCGGAATAAATGCAATCAGGACGTTCAGGGCAAACCGCTGGGCCTGGCGGTCGCGGGTGATGCCTTTCAGGGTCAGGGTGAATCGCGTCCGGAAATAGACGACGACGGCGCACATGGCGCCGCTCTGGATGGCGACGTCAAACACCTTGGCCTTGTCGCCCGTCATGCCCAGCAGGGCACCGGCCAGGATCAGGTGCCCCGTGCTGGAAATCGGCAGGAATTCCGTTAGTCCTTCGACGAGGCCCATCAGCGCAGCCTTGACCAGCAAGGGGAGTCCAACGAGCAGTTCAAACATGGTGTGCTCCGATGGGCTGCGCGCTCACGTCGCTTCGGGCATCGCCCCGCCTTCTGAACACCAGGTCCCAGACGCCGTGCCCCAGGCGAACGCCTCGCTGTTCAAACCGGGTGAGGGGCCGTCCGTCCGGGCGCGGTGCAAATCCGATGCACTGTTCCGGGCTCTCGCCGAGCCGAATCGGGCCGGCCGTGTTCTCGAGTGCAGCGGCGTCGTTCAGGACCTCCAGCATTCGTACGGCGTACGGCCCCCAGTCGGTCGCGCAGTGCAGGATCCCACCGGACGCCAACCGCGACGCAATCAGGTGCACCACTTCGGGGCGAATCAGTCGCCGTTTGTGGTGCCGCGCCTTGGGCCAGGGATCGGGAAAGAAGACATGAACGGCCGCGAGTGAACTGGGGTGGACCATCGATTCCAGTACGGCGATCGCATCATGCTGGATCACCCGGATATTGCCCAAACCAAGGACTTCGATCTTGCGCAACAGCGATCCAACGCCGGCCGGGTAGACTTCAACGCCAAGAATGTCGATTTCGGGGCGGGATTGTGCAATGGCTGCAGTGGTTTCACCCATGCCGAAGCCGATTTCCAGAACGAGCGGGGCGATTCGGCCGAAGGTTGCTACCGGATCAATCGGACTGGGACGAAAGGGCAGGCTCAGGGCAGGCAGCAGGCGTTCGTAGGCGCTTCGCTGACCGCTGGTGAAGTGGCCGCGCCGACCGGAATAGCTGCGTATCGGGGGATGTTCCGGAGCATTCATGGGAATTGCCGGACGGCCGGCGTGGAATTTTGACTTTGTGGAAGTGTACCGGGATGGAGAATACGCCGTTCGCAGCGGGCCCAATCGCCCGATGCCCCGAGTCCGACAGGCGAAGGCACCCAATGGCTCCAGTCCTTGTCTCATGGCTTTCGGCCGTCGCCCTGATCCTGGGGCTGACCGGCACGGCGGGCGCGTCGTCCTCGGGTACAGGCCTGAAGCTGTCGTTCCACGCAGGTTGGCATGCGTATCGTGAGCCCGCCCTGGACATGCGACTGGACGGGCCCCTGATCGGGCTCAAGGCGGTCGCGTCGCCGGGTGCGCTGGCGGGTTCGGCGATCGAATTCGAGACGGACCTGGGGTCGATCAACTATCGCAGCGCGGCGAGCGGTCGACTCGACAATGCCTTGCGAATCCGAACGGCCACGACCCTCCTGCTGGGCCCGGCGGCCGAGGGCTGGCGTCCAAGGCTCGGACTCGCGCTAACCACCGAGTGGACCGATTTGCGGGGACTGACGTCGGGCGGGGCGGCCGGGTACCAGCGATTCAACCGGTCCCTGTGGCTGGCGGCCCAGTGGCGCCTGCTGCCCTGGTCACTGCCTGACCACCCCGCGACCGTGCGAGCGGGTGTGCTGGTCGCCGGGTGGCACGACTCTTACCTTTCGCAGATCAATCCTGTGTATGGCGATGTGACGAATCGGCAGCGCCAGGGCGTTTCCCTGGCAATCGATGCGCCCTGGCAATATGAGGGCTGGCGGGGGAGTCTGGGCTTGCGCGTCCAGCGGTATGGCGATTCAGAGATCGAGTGGAGTCCCGGGCTCGGGACGGTCTTTGAACCGGCGAACCGAAGCCTGGACCTTCGCTTGAGCGTTCAGTACTGAAGGGGTTCCGCGTTTCATTTTGTGGCTCGATCCCGTGACTTCGGGTTTCGTCGGGTTGACAGCATTGTCCTTGGGCCGACAGACTCGGCTTGATGACGAATATTCAGACCCTCAGACTTCATGCGACGGCCTCAATCGGTGGCGTTCAGATCGTGGTCGGCGACCGGGCGACGGCCCGCCAGCAACAGACCCTCGCAGGCGCGTTGGCCGATGCCCTTGCCCTGACGGACTGCCTTCAGATCGATTGTTTCGAAAGTCGGGGGGTCCACACGGTGTGGTTGCGGCTTCACCCGGACGCGCGTCGCGCCTGGTTGCCTGAATTCGACACGGCGGCACTGCACCGGCATTTGGGTCATGCGATCCAGGAGGATGAGCCCAGGGCGATCGAGCGCGAGATCCTGGTGGGGCTTCTCGCCGCGCCTCTGCCCCATGTGTTCGCCGATGTGACCGGCCTCGCCTCGGCGGTTCGAGTCCGCCGTCATATGACCCTCGCCGCGCGTCGCACGGCCCTCGCGTTCAAGACCAGCGCGGCGGAGCGGCCCGAGGATTTCTGGCATTACGATGAGGATTACGGCTTCATCCTCCATCCCGGGGTCGACCTGATCGATGCGCTGGTTGCTGCGACGCAGCCCGAGGCAACCGGCCGGGTCTATGATTTTTCCTGCTATCGCGCGTCCGAGTACGTGATCTTGCTCGGTCTTGCCCGCGAACTCCGCGAGCACGATCCGATGCAGTATGAGTCGATCCGCCAGCGCAACGAACGCCATGCGATTCGATCCGGCCTCTTTCACGAGGTGTACCTGGTCGAGTATGGGCTGGAACGCCCGCTGCCCATGCGCTACTACGTCCCGGGTGATCGGCTCTGGTTTCGTAACCCCGATGCGCGCTCGTCCGATGCATCCGGGTACGAGGGGTCGTGGGTGATGTACATGGGCGGCGGTTTGTTCAGCAATTTCTGGGTCCGAAACAAGCCGTTTACGCTCGAAGCCAAGTGCCTCGAGATGTATCACTGGCGCGATGCCGTCTATATTGACGATGAGGGCGAGCCGCGAATTGATGAACGGCAGGTCGAAGCGCTCGTGTCTGAGACCCGGGCGAATCCCGAGGCGAATCGCTCGATTCTTGGGCAGATGATGCGCTACCGGGATCCCGCCGGGGTCTATGCCTTGGGGGGCTGTATCGACACCACTCGGGAGTTTCCGCGTACGGCCATCGGTCAGGGGGCGGAAATCGTGCTGCCCCCGATTCCCGTCTGAGTCAGGCAGCCGGACGCATTCCCAACTCCGCCGCCTGTCTTGCTTCGAACAGCTTGCAGCGCTCGTCATGGTGGTGGCCCGGGTTTCCCCCTCGAACGACGCCCGGGTCGGCGCACCCCCACGAGACCGTCCAGGACGGTGGCAGACGGATGCCGTCGGGGGGCGTCAGCCACAAGCGATACAGGAGGCGCTTTCGCTCGGGCTCGGGGTGGTCCACGAACGCCGTCCGGGAGTGCAGTGTGGAGAAGTTGGACAGGATCTGCAGATCGCCGGGTTCGAGGAACATGCGAAACATGAATTCCGGTCGCCTCAGGATTGAATCGAAGTACTCCATGGCTTCGAGTTGCTGCGCGGTACACGCCGGGGCACCGGCAATCGCTTGTCCATTGCGGATCCGATTCCGGTTCCATCGGCAGAACAGGTCTGTTTCGGTCCGTCCGATCACCGGCGTCATGAAAAAAGGGGCCTCGCCCGGCGGCTCCTCGCCCTGCCGACTGTACGCCACCGGCTGCTCGAGCGTCTGAGCCAGATCGGGGCGCTCCCGGATCATTTGCCGCCAGGCGCTGACCGCGCTCGCGCAGAGACTTTCACCGCCCGAGGCCGCTGCATTGAAGCAGCTGAGCATGACGATATCGCCGCCATCGACGTGAAAGTCGAGTTCGGCGCTTGAAGAGTAGCCGCGTCCGGTCGGGCTCCGGTAATCCACTCCGGCGTCCCGAACGGCATTGATGTAGCGGGTGTGGCGATCCTGTGGGCGCGCCACGCCCGTGTGGAGCCCGATTGCCCAGGTCAGCAATTCGAAGGCTTCGGCATCCAGCGATTCCCGCGGCAGACCCCGGACCAGCGCGATACCTCGACCGTGCTGCGCCTCCCGGACGGCCTGGCCGATGGGAGTGAGCGCCTCGTCGGTGAAGGGAAAGTCCGATCGGCGATAGTCGAAGAGTGGCTGGCCGGGTCGCAGGGCCGCGCGTACGACGGCGGCCAGATGCTCGCGCGCGGCGCGCGGGACAGTGATGATCCAGTCGGTCTCGCGTATCAGATCAATGCTTTGCCAGGCTGCAGCGTCACGACCGGCCTGCGCGGCCTCGGCAATGAATGCACTCATCGAAGAATGAGCGGCGCTGTCGGGCTGACGCATCGGCGTGCTCCGAGGGTGATCGTTTGGGTGTGTCCGAACCTGCCCTTCAGTTGCCGGCCAGCTTGCGCTCGCGGATCACGCGCCCCCAGGTTTCGAATTCCCGGGTCATGAAATCGCGCAGTTCCGCGCGGCTGCCGGGCGCAGGAATGAAGCCTTGCTTACCGAGGGCTTCGACCGATTCGGGTTCCTTGAGGATCTGCACGAGGACCTGATTCCACCGGTCGAGCACGGTGTCGGGGACCCGTGCGGGTGCGATGAAGGCATACCAGTTGATTGCATTGAAGCCGGGGTAGCCTGATTCCGCGATGGTCGGCACTTCGGGAAGGGCCGGATGGCGGTTCAGACCCGTGGCCGCAAGCGGGACCAGCTTTCCGGCCTCGATATGTTTCTTGGCCGTGGTGACCGTGGCGTACCAGGACGCCACGCGTCCGCCCATGACATCGACCAATGCGGGCGCCCCGCCCTTGTAGGGCACGTGCACCGTATCGATACCCGCCACCTGGTTGAGCAACTCACCCGCCATATGTGAGGCGGATCCTGGACCCGTCGACGCAAAATCGAGTTTGCCCGGATGCTTTTTCGCAAAGGCAATGAAGTCTGCGAAGGTCTTCAATCCGGTGCCCGGATGAACCACCAGGATGTTCGGGAACGCGACCCCCATGGTCAGGGGCGCGATGTCCTTCATCGGGTCGTAGCCCAGCTTCTTGCCCATGTGGGGCGCGATCGAGAGCGGTCCGACGGTACCCAGCATGATCAGGCTGCCATCCGCAGCCCCTGTCGCCAGCATTTGCGTGGCGATGTTGCCCCCCGCCCCCGGTTTGTTCTCGACCGCCACAGATTGACCGAGGATTTCGCCCGCGCGCTTGGCGATGATTCGGGCCGCAACGTCGGCGGCTCCGCCTGCAGCGAAGCCGACCAGGATGGTGAGATTCTTGCGCGAAGGAAAGTCGGCCGTTTGCGCCGCGAGGCCGGTCGAGACGAGGGCGCTTGCGCAGAGCGCAAGCGATGCGATCAGTGGTTTCACGATGGAGACTCCAGAGGATAGGGCAGACGGAGTTCTGGGGGCACGGGTGACTTGCCGACCTGAAGAACCAAGGGATGAGACGGATTCTATTCGAGCTCGCACGATTCGCGGATCGATCCGTACTGTCCGCCGAGCGTGATTGATGAGGGTTTTGAGCCGTGGCGTGTCAGACCGTGGCAAAGAAAGGTGGCCGCAACCAGACTGAAAAGATGAATGCAGCGTTTGTACCCCTGACGATGGGCGATGTCCGCGAGCGCTTGGCCGCCAATATGCGCCGTCTCAGGGCGGCGCGGGGCATCTCGCAGGAGCGTCTGGCTCTGGAGGCGGGCGTCGACCGGACCATGCTTTCGAAGATCGAGCGCAGGATTTCCAATCCGAGCATGGAGACCTTGCTGAAGCTGGCGAACCGGCTCGGCGTCGATCCCGTGGCTTTGCTCGAGCCGGGTCCGCTGGTATCGCTGCCGGCTGGGTCAAACTATCGAATGACAAGTAGCCACCCGATCGCGGTGCATGAACCGGGTCAAGATAAGAGCGCTTGAGCGCGTGCCGGTCGGACAAGGACCACTGGGTCGTTGCCGACCATGAGCAGAACTTGACGGCCCAAATGATGCGGCGCAACATCGTATGCTGTTTCGTTTCTGGCCGCGTGTTGCACGCTTTCCATGATGATCACCGCCGACGCATCAAAAAGAATGCCGCTCGTGCTCACTGCGCTCGGAGTCGTGTTCGGTGACATCGGCACCAGTCCGCTGTATGCATTCAAGGAAGCGTTTGCCGAAGGGCGACTGAGCCCCCAGCCCGAAGCGGTCCTGTCCGTGTTATCGATGATTTTCTGGGCAGTGACGCTGGTCGTATCGCTCAAATACGTTTCGGTATTGATCCGCTTCGACTCTCGCGGTGAGGGGGGCGTATTGGCCCTCATGACTCGCGCGCTGGTCAGTGCCCGGGGTCGGGACCGCCTGTCCTGGCTGATCGGTACGCTGGGGGTCTTTGCGGCGTCGCTTTTTTATGGCGACGCGATCATCACACCCGCCATATCGGTGCTGTCAGCAGTCGAAGGCATCGAGGTTGCCGCGCCGGCGTTCAGTCACTGGGTGGTACCGGCGGCGGTGGTCATTCTTGTGGGTCTCTTCAGTCTCCAGCGTCATGGTACGGACCGGGTGGGCCGACTGTTCGGTCCGATCATGGTGATGTGGTTCTTGACCCTGGCGGCTCTGGGCGGGGCGAGCATCGCCCAAACGCCTGGGATCCTCGTGGCCCTGAACCCGGCGTTTGCCTTGTCGTTTGCGGTCGATCATCCAGCGGTGGCATTTTCTGCGTTGAGCGCTGTGTTTCTTGCTGTTACCGGTGCCGAAGTCATGTACGCGGATCTTGGGCATTTCGGGCAGTCGCCCATTCGGCTGGGCTGGTTCGCGCTGGTTCTCCCCTGTCTGATGCTGAATTATTTCGGTCAGGGCGCGTTAGTGCTGCGCGATCCCGAGGCGGTCCGCAATCCCTTCTTTCTCCTCGCCCCCGAGCCGTTCCTGATTCCCCTGGTGATCCTGGCGACGGCGGCAACGGTGATTGCCTCGCAGGCGACCATATCCGGCGCGTTTTCGGTGACGCAGCAGGCCTCGCGCCTGAACTACCTGCCGCGCTTCCGGGTTCAGTACACCTCAGAGACCGCGCGCGGGCAGATCTACATTCCGGTGGTCAACTGGTTGCTGCTCGGTGCCGTCCTGTTCCTGGTGCTGGAATTTCGAAGTTCAAGCGCTCTGGCGGCGGCCTATGGCTTGGCCGTCTCGGGTGATCTGATGATCGGCAGTCTGTTGCTTGCGGCGGTCCTGGCTCTTGGTCGATATCGCTGGCGGCGGATCCTCCTGGCCGCTGTCGGGTTGTTTCTGTCCGTCGAGATACTGTTTTTCGCTGCGAATCTGGGCAAATTTACCGAGGGCGGCTGGTTGCCTCTTCTGGTTGCAATCGTGATGTTCAGCGTGCTCAGCACCTGGAAGCTGGGGACTGAAGTTTTGCGTGCCCGGAAGGACGCCAGTCCCGCGGCGAGGTGGGAGGGCAAGGAGATTGATTTTGCTGCGCTGACTCGCGTCCCCGGCGTCGCGGTGTTCTTCAGTTCAGGGCGCACCGGTTGTCCAACGAGTTTCCTGCACAACATCAAGCACAACCACGTCATCCACGAGACGGTCCTGTTCCTGACGATCGATTTTTCCGAGCAGCCCAGGGTACCCGATCGTGAACGGGTGGAGGTCGCCCGGACACCCGGAGGCGGACCCATCCGTGTGCTGGCTCGATTCGGATTCCGCGAGGCGGTTGATTTGCGCAAGGTGTTTTCACTGGTGCGTCAGTCCGGCGTTGCAATTGACGAGGACAGCGTGTCGTTCTTTGCGAGCAAGCCCGTTTTGGTCTCGGTCTCGCGAAGGGGGTGGTTCAGCTGGCGTCGGTCGCTTTTTGCATGGCTGCTCCAGAACAGCACGAGCACAGCACGTTATTTCGATCTGCCGCCCAACCGAGTCGTCGAAATCGGTACACAGATCGCTGTCTGATCATACGAAAACTGAATAAAATCCGGTTTCTAAATTGAATTCAGGCATCACGCGTGAATATTCAACAACTGCGTTATGTCCGTGAAATCGTCCGCCGTGAGTTGAATCTGACCGAGGCCGCCCGGATCCTCCATACCTCTCAGCCGGGCGTGTCCCGGCAGGTTCGCGAACTGGAAGCTGAACTCGGAATCGAGATCTTTGAGCGCCATGGCCGACGCCTGACCGGGTTGACCGGACCGGGTCAGGAACTGCTTCCGATCATCGAGCGAATGCTGATCGATGTCGATAACCTCAGGCGTGTCGGGCAGAACCATGCGGCCCGCGAAGTGGGCCAACTCGTCGTGGCCACCACCCACACCCAGGCGCGCTACATGCTCCCGCCGGTGGTGGCGGCCTATCGAAAGCGCTACCCGGACGTGCGCTTGTCCCTGCAGCAGGGCAGCCCGACCGAGATCGCGATGAAGGTCATTCGCGGCGAGGCCGATCTGGCCATCGCGACCGAGTCCCTTGATCATTACGAAGAACTGGTGACGCTGCCGGCTTACACCTGGTCGCATGCGGTGGTCGTCACGCCGGACCATCCCCTTGTCCGCCGTCGTCGACTGACGCTGGCCGACATTGCAGCCTGGCCGGTCATTACGTACAGCCCCGAGTTCGCGGGACGCAGTCGGATCGATCAGCGTTTTGCGGCGGCCGGCCTGACCCTCGATGTCGTACTGACTGCGATCGATTCGGACGTGATCAAGACCTATGTGGAGCTCGGGCTCGGTGTGGGCATCATTGCGTCGGTCGCCTTTGATGCGAAGCGCGATCGCAGCCTCAAGCGGCTGCGCACCGACGGGTTGCTGCCGGTCAACACCACGCGGGTTGCGGTTCGCCGAGGGACTTACCTGCGTGAAATCACGCTGGCCTTCATCGAGGCCTTTGCCCCGAACCTGGATGCTGCGGGGATTCGAACCACCCTTGCGGCGAACGGCACGCGATGAGGCTCTCGGACGCGCGCTTCGGGGATGAGCCGTCTGTTCGCTTCAGTTGCCCAGCGTGGCCTCGACCTTCAGTCCGCTGATCAGCACGACACTTTCTTCCATCAGCGGATCCTGGCAGGTACCGCTCATGCCCTGCACAATCAGCCGGTAGGGTTTTCCGACCATGCCCGCGACGGTCGCGCTCGGAATCTCGAATCTGAAGGTGGTCCAGCGGTCTGATCTGAGCTCGGCGGTGGTGGGCTTGATCTGGATCGTCGGGACCTTTGGACCTTCTGCGACGGGCATCAGTGCGATCAGAGTCGTCCAGGTGCCCCCGCAGGTGATCTGGCCGCTGGCATCGGCCTGCAGACTCAGCGCGGTCGTCGTTGCGGGAATCGTAAAATCGGCGCTGGTCAGCCGATCGCTGCAAGACACCTGATCGATGTCGAAGCCGCCCTCTGGAAGGATTTTCCGAAACGTGTAGGGGTAGCCGCAGATTCGGGCGACGGTTGTGTAGGGGGCTGCGGGCAGACCGGCAGGGACCGCTCCGATCAGATCACCCAGGGTGCCGAACCGGGTGCGGTGCGTCCGTTGCGTCCAATCGGTGGTGGGACCAGGCGCAGCGTCGAAGCTGCCGTTGGACAACAGCGCCTGGGCGGGCCCCGCCTGAACCTGCAGCAGGCCCGCTGGGGTGATCGTCAGACCCCCCGCGACGGAGGCTGCACCGGCGCTGTCCAGATAGTCCAGGACCGGATCACCGGCATCACTGCCGCATGCGGTCAGGCCCAGTGAAAGGATCACGACGAGGGTCTGGCGGGCGAAGGTCGACATTCGGTATGCTCCAGAGGACAACGGATCAAGCGAGCCCGCGCATCCTAGCGGTGGGCGGTTTGTCCGGTCCTGACCAAGCCTTACATTGGGGATGATCATGAAACTCGACGCAGTCCAGGATGAGCGATGACCCCAGTGGCCTACCTCACGCATGACGATTGCCTCCAGCATCAGATGGGTGCTCGCCATCCCGAGCGTCCCGATCGGGTCCGGGTGATCCATGACCGACTGGCCGTCACCGGCTTGCTGGATCGTCTGGATGCGCTGGAGCCTCCCCTGGCGACTGACGCGCAGATTCTTCGCGCCCACGACCCGGCTCACCTCAGCGCGCTTGAGGCTGCGGTACCGCAGAGCGGTCACGTCACGATCGATCCCGATACATCGATGAATCCCTTCACGCTGCAGGCGGCCCGCCGCGCGGCGGGGGCTGCCGTGCGGGCCACGGAAGCGGTGGTGGGGGGCCAGGCGAGGCGGGCATTCTGCAATGTGCGGCCGCCCGGACACCACGCCACACGCAGCGCCGCGATGGGCTTCTGTTTCTTCAATAACGTGTTGATCGGCATGCGCCACGCGCTCACCGCGTTGGGCCTCGATCGGGTCGCCCTGATCGATTTCGATGTCCATCACGGAAACGGCAGCGAGGATATTGCTGCGGGCGATGAACGAATCCTGATGGTGTCGACCTTTCAGCGCCAGCTCTATCCCTTCAGCGGCGAAGTGCCCCTTGATCGGCGTTTTTGCAATGTGGGGCTGGATGCGTTCAGCGAGGGCGCGGCCCTGCAGCGTGCGGTCGAGGAGGACTGGATGCCTGCGCTCGAGCGATTTCAGCCGCAGATGCTGTTCATTTCTGCGGGGTTCGACGCGCATCGTGCGGATGCGCTGGGCCAACTGGGCTGGACCGAGGCCGATTATCACTGGGTGACCTCACGCCTGGTGGGCCTGGCGGACCAGCTGTGCAATGGCCGGATTGTGTCGGTGCTTGAAGGAGGCTATGACCTGGATGCGCTGGCGCAATCAGCCGAGAGGCATGTGCGCGGTCTCCTGGGCGACTGATTCCTTCTGCTTGCGCGTTATCCGAGGACGTCTTCAGCCGGCCTGATGGTAGGCCGTCACCCGGTCGACCTCGTCTTTCGACCCCAGGATCACGGACACCCTCTGGTGCAGTTTTTCGGGGGCGATGTCGAGGATGCGCT
>JBDLRB010000033.1:0-5737 GCA_039800205.1 Pseudomonadota bacterium
CGATTGCTCACAGCGCTTCTGTCGGTGCCTTGAGCCTTCCCTCTCATCCATAGCTTGCTATAACAAGCTGACAAGCGTATCGTCAGTCAATCTCAACGAATGACCTGACGCCGTGCCGACACTCGCTCAGACCGCAACGGTGGTGCGCAGCAAGAATGCGGGCCCACTGACCCTCTCGTTCGACCTGATGTTTCCGGACCGCGCCGCCTTCGACCGGGCGTCGAACTCACCGTCGCTCAGCCCGGCCCGGATCGCCGCGCTCTACGGCGTGCGCGAATCCGACGTCGCGGTGATTCCCTACGCCGTCGCACACGCGATCAAGATCGCTCTGCCGCGCCGCATCGTGGCCGGATCACCCGGCGATCGCGATGTTTATGGTGCGCAGCAGCACGCGCCGCTTCTGGAGCTCGAGCTATGAGCGCCGTAGCCGCACTGTTTGCGCGCCGCCCCGAGCGCTTGCGCATCCTCTCGGCGTCGGGTCAGTTGGGCTACGGCATACCCGCTGAGGCCCTGGCCGAGGGCTTACGCCGTCGTCCGGATTTCATCGGTGCGGACATGGGGTCGGTTGATCCGGGTCCCGCCTACCTGGGTTCAGGGGAACTCGCCACCAGCCCGCTGGCGACCCGTCGCGATCTCAGCCTGGTGCTGGAGGGGGCCCGCTCACTCGGCGTGCCACTGATCATCGGCACGGCCGGTACGGCGGGCGCTGCGCCGCATCTCGAGACCACGCTCGACGTGCTGCGCGATATCGCGCGAGAGAAGGGGCTGCGCTTTCGAATGGCCACGATTCGCTCGGATCTACCGCGTGAGCGGGTCAAGGCGGCGCTCGCCTCGGGCGAACTCAATCCGCTGGGCGCCGCGCTCCCTGTGACGGCTGAGGAGATCGATGCCTGCACGCATGTCGTTGGGCAAATGGGCTGTGAACCGTTCGAGCGTGCGCTCGCGCTCGAGCCCGATGTCATTGTGGCGGGTCGATCCTGCGACACTGCGATCTTCGCTGCAATTCCCAAGCGGCTCGGCTTTGACATGGCGCACGTGATGCACATGGCCAAGATCATCGAATGCACGTCGGTGTGCTGTGAGCCTGGCGGACGCGATGCGATGCTCGCCGAACTCGATCATCAGGGCTTTGTCCTCGAGAGCATGCATCCCGGACGTCGCGCGACACCCTTGTCGGTTGCGGCCCATAGCCTCTACGAGCAAGCGGATCCAACGCGGTTCACCGAGCCCGATGGCACCTTGCATGTGGGAGGGGCCCGCTACGAGGCCGTTGACGCGCGCCGGACCCGGGTGAGCGGCGCGCGCTGGGAGCCTGCGGCTCAGACCACACTGAAAATCGAGGGGGCTGCTCAGGTCGGACACCGGGCGGTGCTGCTCGCCGCAAGCGTCGACCCGGGCTTCATCGCTCAGATCGATGCGACCCTTGCCGAGGTCGAGCGCATTACCCGTTCCATGGTGGCGGGCGATTACAGCCTTTATCCGCGACTGTACGGCCTGGACGCTGCACGCCTGTCACCGCCCGCAACCGGCATGACACCGCGTGAAATCTTTGTGATGGTTGAAGTGATCGCCAGCGATCCGAAGCTCGCCCTGGCCGCGGCCAAGACCTTCAAGCAGTACTTGCTGCATCACGGGTTTCCGGGTCGCAAGTGTACGGGCGGTAATCTCGCTTTCCCGTTTACACCGCCCGAGGTGCTGGCCGGCGCCGCATGGCGGTTTGCGCTCTACCATGTCATGCCCGCGCCGGATGCGCCCTCATTGTTTCCGGTTGCGATCGAGGAGGTCGGCGCATGAAGACCATCCTGGGCCGCGAGGTGCTGGATACCCTCGACGAACTGGTCGATCCGCGCTGGAGCGCGGTGCTGGCGATTGATATCCAGAATGATTTCTGCAGTCCGCAGGGACACTTCGCCCGGTACGGAAAGAATGTGGCCCAAATGGCGCCCGCAGTGGCGCGGATGGTCGAGTTCGTCTCCCGGGCGCAGCAGTTGGGCATGCGGACGATCTTCATGCAGCAGGCTTCGCTTCCCAATGCGCGAATGGATTCACCCGCCTGGCTGAGATTCAAGACCCGGGATGGTAAAGCGCCTGATTATGCGATCCCGGGTAGCTGGGGCTGGCAACTGGTCGACGGTTTGACCCTCCGCCCGGACGATTGGGTCGTTGAGAAATTCCGCCCCGATGGATTCATCGGCACGCACCTGGATCACATTCTGCGTACGCAGCAGATCCAGTCCGTGATCATTTGCGGGACCACCACCGAAGGGTGTGTCGAATCGACCGTTCGAGCGGCCTCCTATCACGACTACTACACCGTGGTCGTGGGTGATGCGGTCGCCTCGCCCAATGCCGAACTGCATGAGGGCTCGCTGCGGTTTTTCCGGGCGCGCTATCCCACGCATACGTCCACAGAGGTGCTGGGGGCCATCGAAGAAGCGCGGACGCGCGCGGCGCCGTGCTGAGCGTTTGTTGAGGTGATCTGTACAGGGCGGGGCGAACGGATCGCCCACCGATGGTCGAATGTGACCGATTCAAGGATCAGAGAGGGTGGATTTATCCATGACAACCGAACCCACTCAGCGCGATGTGCCCGCGATGCCACGCCCGCTGGACACGGCGACGGGTCGCAATCGCCGACTGCGCGATTATCTGTCGCGCCCTTCGCTCCTGATGGCGCCTGGAGTGTTCGATTGTCTGACCGCCCGATTGGCGGAGCGCGCCGGATGCGAGGCGATCTACATGACCGGTTCCGGTGTGTCGATCACGAGGATGGGGGCGCCGGATATCGCCTTGCTGTCCTTCGGAGAAATTCTTGACCAGGCCCGCCGGATTGCCGAGATCAGTTCGATCCCGCTGATCGCGGATGCCGATACCGGTTACGGCGGACCGCTCAACGTGATTCGAACCGTGCGTGAGTTCGAGCGCGCGGGCGTCAGCGGGGTGCAGCTGGAGGATCAGGATTGGCCCAAGCGCTGCGGTCACGAAATGGGTCGCAAGCTGGTTTCGACCGAGGAGATGTGCGGCCGTGTTCGGGCGGCTGCTGATGCACGGGTCGATCCCGATCTGGTGATCGTCGCACGAACCGACGCCCGAACCACATTGGGAATCAACGCTGCGATCGATCGGGCCGGTCGCTACGTCGAAGCGGGCGCCGATGTCGTCTTCGTCGAATCCCCTGAAAGTGCCGACGAAATGCGGCGCATCACCCGCGAGGTGCCCGCGCCTGCCCTCGCCAATATCGTTGAGGGTGGGCGTACGCCCAATCTGCCCGCCGCCGAGTTGCAGTCCATCGGCTATCGAATGGCCATTTACCCGAATTCGATCACGCGCATGATTGGACGCATGGGGGCGATGCTCTATGAAACCCTGCTGCACGAGGGCACCACGCGCTCGTGGGCGGATCGCATGCTGGATCACCGCGCGCTCTGGGATCTGTTCGATTACCCCGATTTCATTGCGCTGGAGTCGAGGTATGCCGGACGCGCAGGGTCCGGAGATTGATCAACACGTTTAACCAAGGGGGACATGATGAGAACCACAGGATTTGCAGTCGTTGCACTTGCCGGAGTGTTGGCCGCTTGGTCGCCCATGAGCGCGACGGCCCAGTCAACGAACTGGAACGCGTATACCTTCGGGCCGTCCGATGCACTCGCGAACGTGCAGGGCTTACGGCGCGTGATCCAGGCCATTGAAAAGGAGACCGACGGTCAGGTCCGTATTCGTCTGAACCTTGCCGGGTCGTTGCCGATCAAGTCGACCGATATTGCCCAGGCGGTCGGCGAAGGAACCATCCAGTTTGGTGACGACGGTTTTTTCCTTGGAGCGGTACCGATCGCGGGCGTCTTGCGGCTTCCGATGCTGATCGCCAACCGCGATGAGTTCGACAAAGCCGAAGCGATTATGCGTCCGTACATCGATCGCGGATTCGACAAACTTGGCGTGGTCGTACTCGGGCGCTTCAACTTTCCTTTTCAGGTCGCGTTCAGCACCAAACCACTCGTCCAACTTCAGGATTTCGCCGGTCAGAAATTTCGCGTGACTTCACCTGAGCAAGCCGAATTCGTGAAGCGCATGCGTGGCGTGCCCATCACCATGGGTGCGCCGGAAGTGCCCCCCGGTCTGCAGCGTGGCACGGTCGATGGCGTGTTCACCGCCAGTGCGGGGGGCGGCAAGATATGGGGTGACCTGCTCAAGTCGAACTACCGTCTCGGCGTCAACTATTTTGACGGCGTCTATCTGGTGAACAAGGCTGCATTCGCCCGCCTGTCCCCGGCGAACCAGCAGAAGGTTCGCGCGGCAGTGGCGCGTCTTGCACCGTCAACGACTGAGCAACTCTTCAAGGAAGAGGGCGAGGTCACAACGATGCTTCGGACAAAGGGTATGACGATTACCGAGGCCAGTGCTGAACAGATCAGCGAGGCGACCCGTGCACTGGCGCCCTACTGGGACCAGTGGGCGCGCGAGCGCGGACCCGAGGCCAGCGAAGCGATCAAGAAAGTTCGGGACGCTCTTCGCAAGTGAGTCGTACCGATTTACCCGTCACCCGTGTGCTTGAGCGCGCCGTCGATCGGTTGATCGGCGGCGCAAGCGTGGTGTCCGAGTTTCTGGTGGCGGGGCTTGCGGTTGTGGTGTCGCTTGACGCGATTCTTCGCTGGCTGGCGGATTGGTCGTTTCAATTCGTCGACGAGATCGGCGGGTATGCCGTTCTGTTGCTGAGCTTTTTTGGAATGGCGATTGCGCTTCGTCGGGATGCCTTGTTTCGGGTGGACGTACTGATCGATCGCTTGAGGACGCGGACTCGCGCCGGGCTCCTGCTCATTTACGATCTCGTGGCATTGGGTTTCGCAGCGATCCTGTGCTGGCAACTGGGCAGCCTTGCGCTCCGATCGTTCGATCGGGCCATTACCGCGCCGACGATTCTGCGAACACCCTTGTGGATTCCGCAGGCGCTGATGGCGTGTGGCGTGTTCCTCCTGGTGCTGGTGCTGGTTGTCCAGATCATCCAGCGCGTCAGGCAGTTGGGGCCTTCGCACCCGGAGTCCAGTCTCTGATGTCCGGCATCGAGTCCGTGCCGCTGCTTCTCCTGTTCCTGGGGCTATTGATTTCCGGGATGTGGATTCCGTTCGCTGTTGGGATTGCGGCGCTTGCGTGGCTGTTGGCAAGCGGTGGCGTACCCAGTCTTCGATCGCTGGGGCTGGTCAGTTGGGGCAGCATGAACAGTTTCACCCTCACTGCAATACCGCTCTTCATCTTGATGGCGGAAATTTTGCTTGAGAGCGGTCTCAGTCACAGGGTGTTCCGCGGACTGACTCCACTCGTGAGGAGGCTGCCCGGGGGGTTACTCCAAACCGGCATTGCAGGATGTGCCATGTTTTCCGCCGTCAGTGGGTCGAGCGTCGCCTGTGCGGCAGCAATCGGCACGGTCTCCGCGCCGCAGTACCGGTCTCGCGGCTATAACCTGTCGATCGCCAGCGGTGCGCTCGCGGCGGGGGGAACCCTTGGCATCCTGATTCCACCGTCCATCGCGATGATTGTGTACGCAACGTTTGCCCAGGTTTCGATCATTGATGTGTTCGCTGCGGGGGTGGTTCCCGGGTTGATGCTTGCCGCATTGTTCATGGTCTATGTTGGCATTTGTGCCTGGATCAATCCGTCCATCGCACCGCGTGGCGCCGAGGATGGGCCGCATATCCGTATTCAGTGGTGGACTGTCGCCAGCGATTTGCTGCCCTTTTGC
>JBDLRB010000034.1:0-25387 GCA_039800205.1 Pseudomonadota bacterium
TGGTGCTTCGTTGTGCGCTGGTTCCCGGCGCAGCGATCGGGGCAGATTTTGCGGTGCGGGTCGCGGACGCTCTGCGTGAACAAACCCGGCTTCGAGGCGAGGTCGAAATCGTCGATGCAGCCCGCCTGCCCGATGACGGCAAACTGATCGAGGATGCGCGGCGCTACGACTAGGCGCCCCCCTGGTTGGACAGGGCCCGAGCGATGATCAGTTTCTGGATGTCGCTGGTGCCCTCGTAGATCTGGCATACACGAACATCCCGGTAGATCCGCTCGACCGGAAAGTCGCTCAGCACTCCATATCCCCCCAGAATCTGGATGGCGTCCGAGCAGACCCGCTCGGCCATCTCGCTGGCCAGCAGCTTGGCCATCGCTGCTTCCTTCATGCAGGGCTGCCCCGCGTCCTTCAGGCTGGCTGCATGCCAGGTCAATTGGCGGGCCGACTCGATTCGGGTGGCCATCTCGGCAAGTCTGAACTGCACGGCCTGGTGTTCGAAGATCGCCTTTCCAAAAGTGATGCGCTCCCTGGCGTAGGCGAGTGCGCAGTCGAAGGCCGCCCGCGCCATGCCAATTGATTGCGAGGCGATGCCGATCCGGCCGCCTTCGAGCCCTGCGAGTGCGATGCGGTAACCGGCGCCTGGCTCACCGATTCGGAAGTGGGCTGGAATTCGACAATGATCGAAGACGATCTGTGCGGTGTCCGAGGAGTGTTGACCGATTTTGTCCTCGAGTCGTGCGACCTGGTAGCCCGGTGTGTGGGTGGGCACGATGAACGCCGACATCCGGCCGCGGGGGGCGCTATCCGGGTCAGTCACAGCAATGACGATTGCGAGCTGGGCATTGCGCCCGCTGGTGATGAACTGTTTGACGCCGTCAATCACATAGTCATCACCATCCCGACGGGCGGCGCAGCGGATGTCCGCTGCATTCGACCCTGCCTGAGGCTCGGTCAGACAGAAGGCCCCCAGCATCGCACCCGTTGCGAGCGGTCTCAGAAACTCTTCCTTTTGCTCATCGGTGCCGAAGGTCTCGAGGATGCTGCAGACCGGGCAGTTGTTGACCGAGATGGCTGTGCTGGTGCCCCCGTCCGCCGCTGCAATTTCTTCGATGATCAATGAAAGGCTCAGTACGTCCAGGCCGGCACCGCCCCAGCGCTCGTCCACCATGACGCCATAGCATCCCAGCGCTGCCAGACCGCGGTGGGCCTCGACGGGAAACGAACGCTCACGATCCCAGCGCGCGGCATGGGGCTTGATTTCGGCTTCGCAGTACGCGCGAACCGCATCCCGGACCATCAGGCGTGCTTCATCAAGGACCATCAGCTGAGCTCCTTCATACAACGCATCCTGCGGGGACAGGGTTTCAGAGCCCGCCCAGCGTATTCACGACGCACAGCGTCATCAGCGCGACGGCACAGGCCTTTTTGCGGCCCTGCTTTTCGACCTCGACCTCTGCTTGGCAAATAATCAGAGTGCGCCCCGCCCGCAAGACGCGTCCGACTGCAATCAGCCGGTCGCCATCGGCGGGTGCCAGCAGGTTGATCTTGTATTCGGCGGTCAAGCCAGCCTTGCCCTGGGGCACCGTGGAGAGCGCTGCATACCCGCAGGCCGTATCGGCCAGGGCCCCAATCGCTCCGCCATGGAAAAAACCGTGCTGCTGCGTCACCTGATCACTGAGCGTCATTTCGACGGTGGCCTGCCCGTGCTCGAGGGCGGTCAACTGCGCACCGAGTGCACGCATCAACCCTTGTCGCTGGAAGCTCGCTTGGACCTCGGCGATACGCTCGGGCGAGAGATCGATACGGGATGTTGACAAGGAAGGCCTCCTGAGACCGATCGTTTGTTCTGATGATACGCCGTCCCGAACAGGCGACCGTGGCCTGTCTGGCCAGGCCTCATCTCGAAAGCAATGGGCCACTGCCCTCGCGCTCCAGCTGTCCGCCGGCGGTCAGTTGATCAATGGCCCACCGGATCGCCTCGTCGGGGGTCAAGCCCAGTTGGGCTGCGGTATGCCGCACGATCGCGCCCGAGCCCAGGCGATCCAGGATTTGCGCGGGATAAGCGCTTTCGAGTTCCAGCATCAGATAGCGAACCAGGACCTTGATTGCGTAGGCTGCATGTTTGGTCGGGTTGCGCCGTAAATAATCAAGCCGGGACCGGGCCCGGCCAAGCGCAGCCCCGACGTCGGTGAAGAGACTGCCATGCCCCGGGATCACCCGTGCGGGGGCGAGCGCCTCAATCCGATCCAGCACGGCGGCCTGCTCGGCGAACCCGCTATCACCCGATAGCTCGGGGAAGGTGACGCCAAAGCCATCCTGCCAGAGTGCGTCCGCTGAAATGAGGGTTTTCGAGGTGGGCTCGAAGAGCAGGATGGCGTCGGGGTCATGTCCCGGTGCAGCGTGTATCTGCCAGTCGCGCTCACCCAGCCTCAGGGTCTGGCCCGGCTCGATCATGCCGGTCGGCACGAAGCGCTGACAGCGCTGGCCGGTCGCATCGAAGCTCAGTGCGCTGCGGTTCCATGATCGACTGGCCTCGAAGGCGCCCGATGGGACGAGGATCTCGCAGGCATGGCGATCCGCCAGTCGTGCGTTACCGCCGCAATGATCAGAGTGCAGATGGGTGTTGATGATTCGGGTCAGCGGCCGGTCGAGCCGCGCCGCATCCACCAGGGACTCAGTGATCCCGGCATGCTTGTCGTAGCCCGTGTCGACCACGGTGATGGTCAGACCGTTGTCAAAGACAATCATATTACTCGAGAGCCAGTTCCGCTCGATGACGCGCATGTCGGGAGGCAGGAGCGTGCTCAAGCGGGGTCACTCACTGAAGGAAGATTCGGTCGACTGCCCGGCAGACCCAGGATGCCCTGGTCGGCCAGTTCGATGATCTGATCGGGGTCGTAGCCGAGATCAGCGAGAACGGAAGAACCGTGTTCACCGCATTCCGGTGCACTGGGGAGGTCAGTCGTTCCCAGGCGGATGGGAAAAAGCGTGTTGCCTTGCCGCGGATAGGGGCCTCGTGAGGCGGCCTCGGAAAGGCTCAGCACCGGGGTCACGCAGCAATCTACGCCGTCAAAGGCCTGCACCCACTCCGACAGGCTTCGCGTGGCGATCAGGCGGGCCACCTCGCTGATGACCTGCTCGCCTCGCGGACCGTCGACCAGTCCCTGGTCAATCAGATCTTCTCGAGCGATGACGGCACAGAAGCGACGCCAGAAAGGGGGCTCAAGCGCGCCCACTGCCAGCCAGCGGCCATCCTGGGTGCCATAGACCTGATAGGCGGCTACCGCTCCGGTCAGGATCGAGGGGATCGAATGATCGGAGGTCGGAGCCTGTGCCCCAGCACCGCGCGCATGCGCCTCGGCCAAGGCGGAGACCTGCAGGCCATAGAGCCCCTGTGCCATCGCGATATCGAGGTGACGGCCCATGCCCGACCCACGCGCATCAAAGAGTGCAGCAAGAATACCGATCGTCGCATGCAAGGCGCCACTCGCCAGGTCGGCCCACTGGACGCTCGACAGTACTGGCTTGCCGCCCGGGGCACGCAGTCGCTCGAGCACGCCGGTCAAGGCCAGATAGTTGATGTCGTGTCCAGCCCATTGAGCCCACGGACCGTCCTGGCCGTAGCCACTGATCGAGCAGTAAACGAGGGCGGGGTGCTCACTGAGCAGGGTGGAATGGGACAAGCCAAGTCGCGCCATCACGCCGGGCCGGAAGCCCTCGACGAGGACGTGCGACCGCGCGGCCAGCTGTCGCGCAAGGTTGCGACCCTCCGGATGTTTCAGGTTCAATGCGATCGATCGCTTACCGCGATTGACCGCCTCGTAGAGTGCGCCGCCCGTGTAGACGGCATCGCGTTCAGCCGGCGTGGCGCCCGGTGGGACCCGCAGGAAATCCCCCCCGTCCTCTCGGGTCGCATCGTCCACACGAAGGACCTCGGCGCCCAGTTCGGCCAGAATTTCTGTGCAGGCTGGTCCAGGGAGGAGTCGTGTGAAATCAAGGACCCGCACGCCTGCGAGAGGCGGCCGCGCTGGGTCCGCCCTCGCCGAGGAGGCGTCCGTCGATAGGCTTTTCAGAGGCTGCATGCCCGGTATCGTGGCCTGTCTGTCCGATCCATGCAACCCGGGCTAGACACTTGCCAGATATCGCCCCACCACGTAGCCCGTGGTGTAGGCAACCAACAGCCCGTTTCCGCTGAGATAGCCCGTACAAGATTCGCCGGAGAGCCCGGCGATTGCGTTGCCTACGGCGTGAAGGCCGGCAATGACGGATCCATCCTCGCGGAGCACACGTCCGCACGGGTCGATCACGAGGCCCCCCTGAGTGTGCGCGATGGCACCGGTGATCCGCGCAGCGAAGTAGGGTGGCTGGAGAGGGTGGGTGGGGGTGGGGCGACCGAAAGCATCCGGTGTACCCGGCGCCAAGGCATGCCGTTCAGCCAGAGTATCTGAGAGCGTTTGCGGCGGCAGGTCGAAAGCGTCCGCCAGGTCGGCCAGCGAGTCCGCCCGGGTGATGCCCCCGCGCGCCATCGCTTGCTGCATGACGAAAACGCCGGACACCATGTCCTGGATTCGTTGGTCCCAGATGAAGTAGGCGGATGCACCCGCTTGTCGCCGATACACCCGTGCGAGCGCCGAATAGTCATCCAGTTCGTTCACGAAACGACGTCCGTTCCGGTCGACCGCGATCCCGCCCTGGCTCAGCACGGGCGGCGTGACGCGGGTGCCATCCGCCGAGATGCAGTCCCTGCCTTGGTAGGCGCCCATCCGCGCGAGTCGGGCGCCCAGGGCCTGTCCCCAGGTGATGGCATCGCCCTGGTCTGTCGATGCGCCGATATGCGGGGCCTCAGCCATTTCGGGGATGTAGCGCGCGACCTGGCCTGGGTGACCCCCGAAGCCCCCGCAGCCAAGGACAACTGCAGGGGCCTCAAAGCGTATCCGCTTCCCATCCCGAAGGGCGTCCACGCCTGAAACGATTCCCCCTTCGGAATGGATCAGGCCAATCGCGGGAGTCTGGTCAAACACCTGAACGCCCGGAAGCGAAGCAATCTTGTCCCTTAAGGCGGCCAGGACCGGAGGCCCGCCGCGGCTCGGGTGCGCATGCATTCGCACTGCGCTGTGACCCAGCCAGGTCAGTTCCGGCGCGAGTTCGAGTGTGACGCCGAGCGCGTCGACCATCCAGTGAAGCGCATCGGCCGAGGCCGCGCAGATCCACCGGGTCAGTTCGGGGTCGCCGCCCTCACCGTTTTTCCGAAGGATATCAGCCACAAACTGGTCGACTGAATCCGATACGCCCGCGGCCCGCTGAAACCGCGTACCCGCCGCCGGAATGAAATTGCTGGCGATGGAGGTGTTACACGCGCGCTCGCTGTCGGCTTCCAGAAGGGTGATCGATCGTCCGGGCGAGAGCACCGCGGCGGTTGCCGCGGTCATCATGCCGGCGCCGCCTGCGCCGACGACAATCAGGTCGGAGTTGAAGGTCTGGGTCATGGGCTGTCCTTCCAACGGTTCGGCCGTCCTGATCTGGAGCGACCGCTCGCTTGAATCGGCTACACTCTCAGCCTGATGCGTCTGTGCAGTTTACGTTCGATCGCTCGTTGGATTCTCGCCTGCTTTGTCCTGGTGGCCTTGGCGGAGGGCGTCGCGCCCTTTGCGTTGGCCTCTTCGCCGTCCTCAATGCAGTGGGTCTGCACGGCGGGCGGCGGGATGAAATGGGTCAGTACCGACCCTGCGCCCGGTAGCGATTCCCAAGCGATCACTACGGCTGCGGATTGCCCCCTGTGCGGAGCTGCCTCGCCGGGTTCGATCAATTCTGCATTCGCGCTGTGATTCTCAGAGCCTGAACTGTCTTTCTGGGCGTACACCGTTCGGGTCGACCCTGCCGAACCCACTGCTCCGCCGCCACCGCCGACCGGCCCGCCCGCTCGTTCCTGACCCCCGTACGACTGTTCGCGGGCTGAGCGTTTTCCATGACCGGAGCGCTCGGCCGTCGTCTGTTACGTCAGGAGCAAAAATGTTGACCCACCGATTGAGCCGTGCCCACAGGGTGCTGCTTCGTATTGCCGCGACTGCGGCGCTCGCCGCGCCACTTGTCTGGATTACCCCCGCTGAGTCTCACGATTTCAAGCTGGGATCGATTCGTATCGATCATCCCTATTCAACGCCCACTCCGCTCGGCGCGCAAACGGGCGCTGTGTACTTCAGGACCCTGATCAACCGAGGGCGTACGTCCGATCGTCTGATCGAGGCTCGTACTAGCGTCGCTGGACGGGTCGAACTCCACCGAATGCGTATGGATCAGGGGGTGATGCGCATGCGGGAGGTTGACGGGATTGACCTGCTGCCGGGGCAGGCCGTCCCAGCGCGGCACGGTCGGGCAGATGCCTATCACCTGATGCTGTTCGACCTGAGGACACCACTCAAGGAGGGAGAGCGCTTTTCGGTCTGGCTCCGTTTTCGTGATGCAGGCGAAATCGAGGTGACAGCCTGGGTACAGCGTCCAAAGGGCGGGGCCTCATCGCACTCGCACCAACATTGATCTATTTTCGGGAAGATACGACATGAAAATGCTTCGTTATGCCGCTCGCACTCTGATCGCGTCGAGCGCTTTTTTTTCTAGCTCAGGCATTTGCCTCCGGCGACATCCAGACGGTTGAAATTCGATTTGCGGCTGAGATCAACGGCGAACCCTTCGCTTGTGGCCGCCAGTACGGGCCCGTTGGTGCAAGCGCCTCAACGATTGTTCCAAGCGATTACCGGATGTTCGTGAGTGCCCTGCAGCTGATCCAGCACGGCGGACGCCGTGTACCAGTTAGCCTCGTCCAGGACAAGGTGTTCCAGTTGGAAGACATTGCCCTGCTCGACTTCGAAGACGGTAGCGGCCCTTGCCGCAATGGCACGTCCGCCGTAAATACAGTCGTTCGTGGTGTGGTACCCCGAGGGGCCTACACGGGCTTGTCGTTCGTGATTGGCGTTCCCTTTGCCCGCAATCACGGTGACCCCACGCTTGCACCGCCACCGCTCAGCAGCACCGCAATGTTCTGGACTTGGCAGGGAGGCTACAAGTTCATCCGTTTCGACGCGGGCCTTGCGGGCGTGGCGCCTGCGTCGCCACCCATGGGGCATGGCCGGACGCGAAGCGCAATTGTTCGAACGAATTCAGGCTGATCCGGTTTACCAGCGCTTTTTCAGCGAGGCCTTTCCTGGCGAACGGCGCGACGGCGCGGAACGGCTTTTTTCACTTTCGACGCTCACCCGGGCACTGGCCAGTTTTCAGCGCAGTCTCCTTTCCTTCAACAGCCCTTGGGATCGCTTTCGTTATCGCGGGGAAAAGGGTGCGATCAGCGATTCGGCGCGAAGAGGGGAGGCCTTGTTCTTCAGCGAGCGGCTCGAGTGCTACCACTGCCACGGCGGACTCAACTTCACTGACAACCTCAAACATAGTCGGCTGCCCGCCGGCGAAACCGGCTTTCACAACACGGGTCTGTATGACGTAGATGGCCGAGGCGCGTATCCCGCTGGGCAAACAGGGCTGCACGAACTGACTGGCGACCCGGGCGACATCGGCCGATTCAGAACGCCCTCCTTGCGCAATGTTGCCGTCACGGCACCCTACATGCACGATGGATCCATTCCAGATCTGCGCTCGGTCATCCGTGAACACTACGCGCCGGCCGGAAAATCAGCCCGCCTCACCGGTCAGGCCAGTGCTCGACGGAGCGAGTTGATCATCGGCTTCGACCTGAACGATCAGGAAACCGATGATCTCGTTGAGTTTCTGAAAGCGCTGACTGATCCGGACTTTTTGACTGCCTCGCGTCATGCCGACCCGTGGGAGGTTCCCGGTGAGAGGCGAGCGCAGCCTGTAATACGCTGAAACGACTGGCTTGAGCGGCCGATGCGGTCGCCGACCGAGCCCTCAGACGCCGCCCCTGAGCATCGCCTCAACCAGACGCTGAACCGCCAGCGCCTCAGAGGCAGTCGCCAGCTTGCAGGGCTTGCCCTCGATCCAGTGAATCACCTCATTGAGCTGGCGCTGGAGCGCGCTGCGACGGGGGTCTTCAACCCGCGACCAGTCGATGACTTCGACCCAGGCCCCACCGTCCGAGCGCCAGAGTTGGTAGAACTCACGGAACTGGTGGCTGCAACACGTGGCCCGTACCGTGACTTCCTGCCGGTCGGGTCGCGGACCCCCCGTCGTGGCCAGGATGTTGACCGGGCGTCCGTCCGCGGTCTCAAGACGGGCGAGCAGGTCGAGTTCGCACAATGAAGGATCGTCTGGATAGCGCGGCAATGCCTGCAGGAGCCGAAGTGGACCCAGGAAGCGCCCTGCGAGGAACAGAAAATGAGAGATCACCTCTCGCGTGTATCCCCCTTCCGCGCGAAATCGAAGCCAGTCTGCCTCGACCTGCCAGGCGCGCGGCCAATTTGAGTAGTTGACAACGATGTCAATGCCAAGCAATTCACCCGTTTCGCCCGAATCGATCGCTCGACGCAGTTCATCGAAGCCTCGGGATGACGCTTGCGTGAAATTCACTTTGCCAGGCAAACCGGCGCGCTCCATGGCCTGGACCAGGTCTTCGCTCTCGGCGTCGTCCACACCCAGTGGCTTTTCCATGAAGACGCGTTGTCCAGCCGCGACCGCCTGCAGCGCGTAGGCCTTCCGCGGCCCGGGCGGGCAGGCAAGATAGACGACATCGGCGTGGGCCATGGCCTCCTCAGCGCTGCCGGCAATTGTGAGATCGGGAGCGGTCGCCCGCGCTTGCGCCACCGACTTGGGCGAGGGGTCCCAGATGCCGCTGACGACAAATCCCGGATGCTCCATCACATTGGCGAGCATGCGCCGCCCCATAATGCCCAGACCGACGATTGCAAATTTGTATGGCATGTCAAAGAAGTTCCCGTGTTTCGGTTGAGCAGACGGCTTAATGGCCCGACCCATCTGTTCGATTCGAGCCGGATGGCTCGGCCCGTCGGATGCGGATTGATCGAGTGGCCAGGCGGACTTCCATCAGGAAAAAGCCCAGCCCGCCGATCAACGCGAGCGTTGTACCGGTAAAGATGAGGGCGACGATACCCTTGAGCGGGATGGCCAGAATCACTTCGATGAAAAGGGTTGCAATCACCAGGCAAATCAGGAGTGCCGAAAGGGTGCAGGCGGTGATTGCCGCACTGGCCAGCGCGCGCCTGCGTTCGAGCTGACTCAGTTCGACCCGGATCGATTCGCGCGAGATCAGGACGGCCGCTGCCGGCGACTCCGTCAGTTGACGTCCCCGATCGATGATGCGGGCCAGTCGACCCGTCATGACATTCAGGAGCGCGCCAACAGCCGTCAGCAAAAACGCAGGCACCAGTGCCAGCTGAATGGCCTGGGTGGTGTCATGAATGTTCAGCAAGGGGACAGGCATCGGCCGCTTTTCCAGGAGCGTCGGGCACGAGCGCCGGACGAGGGGCTTATGATCCCAGATCAGTCCGCTCCCGTCATCCGGGCCGCCCTCCTGTGCGGCTGATCGAGTGCTCGCTCAATGATTACTGTGCTTTACCGCGACACGCAACTGTTGATCGTTGACAAACCTGCGAGCTGGCTGGTCCATCGGACAGCGCTCGATCGGTATGAGTCGAAGATCGTGCTGCAAGCCGTTCGTGACCAGCTGGGTCAGCCGGTCTGGCCTGTGCATCGCCTGGACAAGGGTACAAGCGGAGCTCTGGTCTTCGCGCTGGACCCCGATACCGCGTCGGCGATGGGGCAGCGCTTCGAAACGGGCGAGGCGCTGCGAAAGCGCTACAAGGCGATCGTTCGGGGCTGGCCCCCCGACGAGCTGCTGATCGACTATCCCCTGAAACGGCTTGCCGAAGACATGCGGCCCGATCGGGTGGCCGTTCAGCCAGCGAGTACCGCTCTGCGTACGCTCTTACGGGGCACGCTCCCGGTCGAGCAGGGGCGTTTTCCGATGCTCCGTTGGGCGGAGGTCGAGCTGGAACCCCGAACGGGACGTCGACATCAATTGCGCCGGCATTTGAAACATCTGGCGCATCCGATTCTGGGTGATTCAACCTATGGCAAGGGCGCGATCAACCGGGCCGTCGCAGCCGATCGTGGCGAACAGCGGCTGTGGCTGCATCTGCATGGGCTTCAGTTCGAACATCCCGATCACGGTCGGCTGATCGAGGTCAGCGCCCCGCTCCCGCCGTCCTGGAAAACCGCCTGGCATGCGGCAGCCGATCCCGACCGGATTCAGGGGCGGACACCCGGCAGCACGGTGTAACCGATCAGTTCGACTTCGGGGGTACAGTAGTTTTCACGCACGGGCTCCGTGCGCGCAAGATCGGTCGACAGATACTTTTTGTTGTCATCACAAAAGATCGTGACCACCGGTGCCTCGTGACCCAGCGCTTCCTGAACACGGAGTGCCCCAATGAGGTTCGCCCCAGACGAGATCCCCACGCCCAGACCGAGTTCTGCGGCGAGTCGCTGAGCCATCAGGATGCCGTCGCCGTCCGGCACCGCGATCGGTTCGTTCAATTCGCCGAGCTTGAGAATGTCGGGGATGAAGTCGTCGGAGATGCCCTGGATACGGTGTGAGCCGATTTTGTGCCCGGTCGAGAGTGTCGGGGATTCGGCGGGTTCGAGCGGGTGGATCCGGATGGCTGAATCCCGGGCGCGCAGCGCGCGGGCGACGCCCATGACGGTGCCGCCCGTGCCGACTCCGGCGATGAAGCCCAGGGGTCGGATGCCCGCCTGGTCAAGTTGCGCAAGGATCTCCGGGCCTGTGCCCTCCTGGTGAGCGAGCACATTGACCGGGTTGTCGAACTGGCGAGGGAGAAAGACGTCCGCTCGTGCCTGCGCAAGCGCCTGGGTCTGAGCGATCGCGCCCAGAAATCCGCCCTCGGCGCGGCTGACCAGTTTGAGCTCCGCCCCGAAGGCGCCAATCAGCGCACGTCGCTCGGCGCTCATCCAGTCCGGCATGAAGATGCGGACGGCGCAGCCCAGTGCGCGGCCGACGGCGGACAAGGCAATGCCTGTATTTCCACTGGTGGCCTCCGCGATGGTATCGCCCGGGCGAAGCTGTCCGGCCTGCAATGCATCGCCCAGCACCCGGATCGCCATCCGGTCCTTGATACTGCCGGTGAGGTTCAGAAACTCAGCTTTCGCGTAGACCCGTCTGCGATGACCGCGCCATCTCAAGTCCAGCGCGATCATCGGGGTGCCTCCAATCAAACCGGACAGCGCCTGCAGTCGTTCGTTCGTTCTGGACGCAGTAACGAGCATAAGTCCTCAGCTTCGACACGTTTGCGATCGATTGTAGGATCCGAATCCCGAATCTCAGTCGCATAAAAATGGGGTGATAAGCTTAGAATATGAATAAATATTTCAGATATAGGCCAAAAGATGAAATTAGATTCGATTGACTGTCGAATCCTCGAGATGCTTCAACACGATGCGGATACGCCGGTCGCCGACGTCGCCGAGCGCTTGAACCTGTCGAACTCATCGTGCTGGCGGCGAATCCAGCGGCTGCGTGAACAAAAAGTGATCGCCCGAAATGTCGCACTGGTCGATCGGCACCGCGTGAATGTTGGGGTGACGGTCTTTGTCGCAGTCAAGACCAGCCGGCATACGCCAGAGTGGTTTGAGCGATTCCGGGCAACGGCCGATTCGATTCCTGAGGTGGTCGAGTTTTACCGCATGAGTGGCGACGTCGACTATCTGCTGCGGGTTGTCGTCCCCGATATCTCGGCCTATGACTCCGTGTACAAGCGCCTGACCCGAGGAACGGATCTCGCAGACGTCAGTTCGAGCTTCGCCATGGAGGAAATCAAGTTTACGACCGCACTGCCGCTCGACTACGCCTGAACGTCTGGATCGGCGCGATGCCACCGGGGCCGCGCGGACGGACCGGAAACTGCTTAATAGGTCCCTCGGTAATGGCCGCCATCGATCAGGAAATTCTGTCCGGTCACATAGGCGGCCTGTGCGCTACACAGATACGCGCAGGCCTGCCCGAACTCATACGGATGACCCAGGCGCCCCGCAGGGATCGATCGAGCGCGCTCGGCCAGCGTGTCCTCGAGGCTCTGCCCCTTTTGAGTGGCCATGGCTTGCGCGGTGTGACGAACCCGGTCCGTGTCGAACACACCGGGCAACAGATTGTTGATGGTCACATTGTGGCGGACCGTCTGCCGAGCCAGTCCTGCGACAAAGCCCGTGAGACCGGAGCGTGCGCCATTCGAAAGGCCAAGCACCTCAATGGGGGCTTTGACCGAACTGGACGTGATGTTGACGATCCGGCCAAAGCCTCGTTCGATCATCGCGTCCACCGTTGCCTTGATCAGTTCGATCGGCGTCAGCATGTTCGCTTCCAGGGCCGCGATCCAGTGCTCTCTTTGCCAGTTGCGGAAATCTCCTGGGGGCGGCCCACCGGCATTATTGATCAGGATATCAACCTGTGGCGCCGCGGCGAGTACCTGAGCGCGTCCCTCGCCGGTCGTGATGTCCGCAGCGACGGTTCGGACCGCCACACCGGTCCGTGCCCGAATCTCCGCGGCCGCGCGCTCGAGAACGTCAGCTGAACGCGCATTCATGACGAGATTCACCCCCTCCTCGGCGAGCGACTGCGCGCACCCCAGCCCCAGACCTTTGCTGGATGCGCATACGACCGCCCAGCGGCCCGCAATACCCAAGTCCATTGGTATGCCCCTTTTTTCACTCAGCGCCGGCCGAGTGTTCAAAAATCCAGTTGAAGAACGGTATCAAAGTATTCGGTGCGCATCGTACCGCGCGGCTTGGCGGCCTCGAGCGCATCCCATGCGATGAACGTCGGTTGCCTGTGAAGCGCAGTCGGTAAGACCATGACGCGCACAAACGCACTGGTCGGGGCGACGTTTCGGCCGACCACGGGATCGCGCCCAGTTTCAAACCAGGCATCGCCCTCGGCAATCCGCCGCAACTCGTCGCCGATTTCAGCAACGAGGCGACCGCGGTACAGGCGCCGGATGCCGGCTGCCTTGTGACCATGCCTGGGTGTTTCCATACCGGCAGGAAATTCGACGCGGTCGGCACGCATCACAAACGGCGATTGAGGGTCGAGATCGATCGCATGCGCAAGGATACATCGCGCCTGATCGGTCGCATTGAGAGCTGTGACGTCGGTTGCGCGCACTTCAAAGGTCCACAATTCTCCCGTGCCTTCGATGTGAAGCGGACCGACGAACAGGCGACAGTCCTCAGCGCGTATCACCTGCTGCGCTCCGCCCCGCTCAGTAATCGTGAATTCACCGGTACGCACGAACACGGCGCGCGGTGCAGTCGCCCAATCGACTGAACCGTCGATCGGGTCCTCAAACAGTGCCAAACTCATTGTCATGACAATTATCCGCTCAACGAACCGATGGACGCTCGATCAACCTGAACCGAGCCGCTCCTGGATTTGCCGGCCCAGCACCATCACCGCAAACGAAGAGGCCAGCAAAAAAAGACCCGGCCACAAGGAGATCCACCAGGCAACCATGATGAAATTCTTGCCCTGCTCGAGAATCGAGCCCCAGTCGGGTGTGGGCGGGGCGACGCCCAATCCCAGAAAGCCCAGCGCGGCCTCGATCTGCAGGGCGAGCGGAAACAGCAATACGTACTGCATCAGGATCAAGGGAAGCACGTTCGGCGCGACCTGTCTGAGCAGGATGTTGGCCTCACCAAATCCGAGCGAGCGGGCGGCCTCGACGTACGTACGGGCGTTTTCAGCCATCGCGCCAGAGCGTGCGATCCGGAAGAAAAGCGGCAGGTAGACGATCGCCAGGGCCAGGACCAGATTGTCTGCACCCGGGCCCAGGACGCCGGTGATCACGACCCCTGCGATGATCGGTGGGAAGGTCAGAATGACATCCACTAGTCGCGCAAGGGTCTGGTCAAGGAGCCCCCCTGCGAAGCCAGAGATCAGTCCCAGCAGGCCGCCGATCGCGGCTGACAACAGCAAGGCCCCGGCGACCAGACCCAGTGTGATGCGCGTCGCGTGTATCACGCGGGCGAAGAGGTCGCGACCCACGTCGTCCGTACCAAACCAGTGGGCGGCCGAAGGCGGCTGCAGCGCGCGACCCGGGTCGACTGCAATCGGTGACTGCGGGGCCACCCAATCCGGTGCAACGATCAACAGGGCCAGGACGGACAGCAGCAAATAGCTGAGCAGCCGGCTCGCCGGGGCCTTCAGGAGACGTTGGACGAATCGGCGTGCGCTCATTTTCGGAGTCTGGGATCGATCAGGCCGTACGCGGCATCGACCAGGAAATTGACGGTGATCGCAACGAACACCACGAAAAGGAGCGCACCTTGCACAACCGGATAATCGCGACCCTGGATACCCGAGAGAATCAGGCGACCGAGACCGGGGATCGAAAACAGGGACTCGATGACCACGGTCCCCCCCAGAATCTGGATCAGGATCAGCCCCATGAAGGTCACGAGTGGAACGAGAATGTTGCGCAGTGCATGCTTGAAGTAAACGACCGCGGGCGACAGACCCTTGGCGAGTGCGGCACGGATGTAGTCCCGGCGAAGTTCGTTCACCATGCACTCACGGACAAAGTGACTGTACGCCGCCGCCTGAAGCACGCCCAGGCTCAGTATCGGCAAGAGGATGATCTCGAGATTGTCCGAGAGGTTTTCGCCCGGTGAACTGTAGGTAAAGGGCGGCGACCACGAAAAGACAGCCGATGCGCCGACCAGCAGCATCAGGCCCACCCAGAACACCGGTGCGGACAGGCCGATCAGATTGAAGGCCCGGATCAGTCCATCGATTTTTGATCCCTCAGCAATACCCGCCAGCACACCGAGGGGCACACCGATCAGGGTGGACAGAATCAGCGTCAGCAACGCGATCTGCAGGGTGACCATGAACGCCTCACCGACCATGCTCGAAACGGCCTGACCCTGGTACCAACTGCGACCCAGATCGCCTCGCAACACGTTGACCAACCATTCCGCGAACTGGGCATGGAGCGGTCGGTCCAACCCGAAAAAGCCCCGGAGCGCTTCCGTTGCTGTTGGGTCGCTGGTTTGGCCCAGCATCTGGCCCACGATGTCGCCCGGTACAGCGCGCATCAGCGTGAACACGATAAGGCTGGAGACGAGCGCTGCCAGGGCAGCGCTCGCCAGACGTGGCAGCAGGAAACGAAGCATCAGCGTGCTGCCTTCGATCCGCTTACTGGGCGACCCAGGTCTTCGCCAGTCCGAAGTACCAGCCTGTGGGATGCTGCTGGTGGTTGCGCACGCGGCTGCCCTCGACCGTCAACAGGTCCGACGAGAACATCATGATCGTCGGTACGCTCGAGCCCAGCATCTTCTGGAAGTCGTTATAGATTGCCCGGCGCTTTGTGTAATCCGATTCTCCGAGGCCCTGGTCGAGAAGCGCACTGGCGGCGGCATTGTTCCAGTTCCGGAAATCGGCGCCCAGCGGTGCAGCACGGAAATGGCGGTAGTACAGCAGGCTGGGATCAGGCGAGGAGGGCCAGTCGTTGAAGGTGAAGCCCATCTGACGGCTGCGGAAGTTACGCACCCAGACGCCGAGTTCGATCTTCTTGATGTTGACCTTGATGCCGATCCGTTTCAACTGCTCGGCGATCGTGACCGCCGCCGCGTCCATCCAGTCATAGGTGATGATCGAGGTCAGGTCGATCTCGAAGCCGTTTGGATGTCCTGCCTCGGCGAGGAGTTTCCGCGCGCGATCGAGGTCGACTTTCTGGTTGGGCACTTCCGACAGGGGCAGTCCCCAGCGCTCCTGCATGCCCGCGGCCATCGTACCGATCACCTGACCATAGCCAGCGATCGAGGCCTTCATCACTGCTTCCTTGTCGATGGCAAGCGCGATAGCCTGTCGCACACGCTCATCCTTCAATAGCGGGTGTTCGGCGCCCAGATCCAGGCTCTTCTGGTTCATCGAAGGGGTACGGACCAGTCGGACGCCCTGCGCCTTGGCCAGTTGCTCGGCGTCCTGAGGCCGCGTAAAGATACCCATGTCGATGCGACCGTTGCGCGCGGCAACGACCATCGCAGCCGAGTTTGGCATGAATGCGAAGGTGACTTCATCCAGGTGCGGAACGCCCTTCTGCCAGTAGTCCTTGAACTTCTCGAACACCAGGACCGAGTTCGGTTTGAACTGTTTCAACTTGAAGGGACCTGTGCCCACTGAGGTCTGGTTCAGACGGGTGCGTGCGTCCGGCGTTGCGAAGTAGTCCTTCGGGATCACGCCTCCATAGCGGTGTGTGAGCGTGATCGGCAGGAGACCATTCCGGCGATTCAGCTTGAAGACCACGGTGTCGGCATCCGGAGCATCGACTGAATCGATGGTCGTCAGGTCACCGGCGCCCGGCGAGCCGTTCTTCGGATCTCTGAGGTAATCGTAGCTGTACTTCACATCGGCCGAGCTCATGGTCTGGCCGGTGTGAAACTTGACCCCTTTGCGCAGTTTGAAGGTGTAGGTCTTGCCGTCGGGAGACATCGTGTAGCTCTCGGCCAGCAGGGGCAGCGGTTCACCGCTGGCGCTCTCATAAAAGAGCCCTTGATAGGCGAGTACCGTCACCCGGATCCGGGCATCCGCAGCCTGATGGTAGGGATCCATCGCGGGCGGTTCGGTCAACGAGCCGATCGTCAGCTTCCCGCCGCTGCGGGCGGCCGCATCGGTCTTGCCGTAGATCAGGGCATCGCTGGCGGGCTGCGCCAGCGCGCTTGCTCCCAGCGAGCCGGCAAGGGCCAGCGTGGCGAGGTGGGTCATCCAGACTCTGGGGATCATGTCTCGTTCTCCTCTCTGATTGAATGGAACAGGAAAGCATTAAAGCGCTGCGGCCTCATGATCCGAGACCGTGCGTTCAGTCGCGGATACCGAAAACGAATTCAACCTCGATGGGGACCGCTCTGGGAAGTTCTGCCATGCCGACCGCTGATCGTGCATGGCGACCGGCTTCGCCGAAAATCTCGAGGAGCATCGACGATGCGCCGTCCATCACCGAGGGCTGGTCGATGAAGCCCGGCGCGCTGGCGACGAATCCGGTGACCTTGACCACCCGTTCGATACGCTCGAGTGAGCCCAGGGTCTCTCGCATCAGCGACAGTGCATTCAGCACGCACAGACGCGCGGCGTCGCGGCCTTCGTCGATGCTGACCGATGCGCCGAGTTTGCCCTGCGGCAGGCTGCCATCGGTCCGCCAGGGCAGTTGGCCGGATACCCATGCCAGCCCACCGTGGCAGGCGACCGGCACGTAGGCATAGGCGGGGGCACGGGGTGCAGGCAATTCCAGCCCAAGTGTTGCCAGGCGTTCTTCAATCGTCATTTCAAGGTGCTCCTGAGTTCATCAATCATGTCAAGAAGGGTGCTGCGCAAATCGTGTCGTGGCCGCCAGCCGGTCTGTCGCTCGAGCATCGCCGGGTTGACCAGAGGATAGGTGATCGCAGGCGGGGTGGTGTGAACAGGGGGGACGGACGCTTGCAGGAGCTCGGCCAGTGTCCGCGCGATCGCTGGGAAGTCGGTAGTGAATCCGGCCACATGGTAAATCGGTGCCAGGGGACCCTCGCTCGCGAGGAGCGTCTGGATCAGACCGCCCATATCGGCCACATGCATGACATCAAACGGTCCGTCCGGGCCCGTGACCCTCGAGGGGTCGTGCATCAGGGCGTGGCGCACCAGCGCCGAGATCTGGCTCGCAGCACCCTGGTACCAGAGGCCGGGCCCAAGCATCAGGGGGATGCGCAGACCGACGGACTCCAGCCCATCACGATCCCGGTAGAACTGCGCGAGGTCTTCAGCGAGAACCTTGCTGAGTCCGTAATGGACCAGGGGGTGGCGTGGCGCGGATTCGTCGAGGCGCTCCGAGATCGATTGGGCCTGCCCCAGCACGACGGTTGAACTCGTCCAGATGACCCGGCGGATTCGATGCTTGACACAGGCGTCCAGCACGCGTCGGAAGCCCAGGACGTTCACCGCGAACATCCGTTCTGGATCCGCTTCGCCTGAGCGCGTCAGACCGATCGGGCCCGCCGAAAAAGCCGCGAAGTGCAGCACCGTATCGGGTCGGGCCGAGACGATGGCGCGTTCGATATCCCGATCCACTTCCACGGAACCGATCGTCTCGGTGGCGCCCGCCGGCAACGCCACCGGGCTCTCCGGGCCAAGCACGTGAACCGAGTGGCCGCGCTCGATCAGGTGCTGGATGACGGCCGCGCCAACGAAGCCGCGCCCCCCCGTGACCATCAGGCGACGGGTACATGCGGGATGTGAGTGGTCCGGGCGACTCGATCCGGTCATTGCGGGGCCACCAGTTCGAGATCATTTCGAAGGCAGGCGCGAAAGTGCCCATCGCCCAGGTCTTCCAGGGGGGGCACCTCCGATGCGCAGCGCGGTTGTGCGAACGGGCAGCGCGTCCGAAACACGCAGCCACTCGGCGGCCGGATCGGACTCGGGATCTCGTCGCGCAACTGGACTGCGCCCTGCCGCATTCTGTCGGCTCGAGGCGCTGCGGCGAGCAAGCCGGCCGTGTAGGGGTGTCGGGGGCGGGAATACAGGGTCCGTGTGGGCGCGACCTCCATGACTCGGCCCAGATACAAGACCATCACCCGATCGGCCATGACTTCGACCACTGCGAGATCGTGAGAAATGAACAGCATCGCCAGGTTCAGACGATGTTGAAACTCCCGCATGAGCGCGAGAATCCCGGCCTGAATCGAGACGTCGAGCGCCGAGACCGGTTCATCCGCGACCAACAGTCGCGGCTCGACCGCCAGCGCCCGCGCGATCGCAATACGCTGCCGCTGTCCACCGGAAAATTCCCTCGGCCACCGGGCGCGGTCGTCGGGCGACAGGCCCACCTGTTCCAGCAGTTGCGCGCTTCGCGCGACGCGCTTCGTGCGGTCCGTCATGCCGTGGAGTGCGAGCACTTCGTCGATTGCATCACCGACGCGACGACGCGGGTTGAGGCTGGCAAACGGATCCTGAAAAACCATCTGCATGCGGCTACGCAACGCCCGCAGGGGGGCCCCACGCATCGCTGTGATGTTTTGACCCTCGAATTCGATCCGACCGGCTGTGGGGTCGATCAGTCGCAGGGCGACCCGTCCGAGGGTTGACTTACCGGATCCGGATTCGCCGACCAGCCCGAGCACCTCGCCGGGTCCGATCGACAAATCCACCGATTCAAGTGCGCGCAGCATGGGCCCGGGCCGCCACCCCTCGCGAGGCATTCGGAACGATCGTGAAACACCCCTCAATTCGAGTAGCGGCTGCTGACGCACTGTGGACGGCCTGGGCGTGTCGGTCATCGAAGTTCCTGCCAGCGTCGACAACGGACGCTGCGCGACGTCTCGCCGCCGCGATCGAGTTCGATCGCGTGAGTCGTGCAGGGGTCTGCCCGATAGGCGCAGCGCGGCGCGAAGCGGCAGCCTTCACGAATCGATCCCGGGCGGGGTGGGGCGCCGGGAATGGGGCGAAGGATGCGCTCATCCTCGGCCTGATCCCGATAGTGACGCACCGGACGGCACTCGAGCAGCGCTCGAGTGTAAGGGTGCAGGGGAGCGCTCAGCACTGTGTCGACGGGACCGCTTTCGACCACCTGACCGGCATACATCACGGCGACGCGGTCTGCGATGTCCGAGACCAGCCCGAGATCGTGTGTGATGAAAAGCAGGGCCATGCCGTGCCGGGCCTTCAAATCCGCAAGCAAACGCATGATCTGCGACTGGATCGTGACGTCGAGCGCGGTGGTGGGTTCGTCTGCAATCAGCAGACGCGGCCGGCACGCGAGCGCCAGGGCAATCATCACACGCTGGCGCATGCCGCCGGATAACTGATGGGGGTAGGCGTGGATACGCTGAAGGGGGTCAGCGATCCCCACGTCGGCCAGCAGTGCCGCCGCACGTTCGTTCGAATCGTCCGACGGCCGGTGCTTTCGCAAGGCTTCACGGATCTGGTCGCCAATCGTGAACAGGGGGTCGAGGCTGGCGCCCGGGTCCTGAAAGATCATCGCGATCTCGCGGCCACGAACCGCCTGGAGCCGGGCGGAATCCAGACTGAGCAGATCGACGGGCTCGCCGTCGGCCCTCGTCCAGAGCGCTTGACCGGTCAGGCGGACCCGGTCGCCTCGGTTGAACAGCCGCAGGACCGACAAGGCAGTGACCGATTTTCCGGAGCCGGATTCGCCCACCACCGCAAGCGTCTCACCCGGATGAATGCTCAGACTCACGCCATCGACGGCCGGCCGTTCGCCCCCGGGGGTATCGAAGCAGGTTCGAAGTTCACGCAGTTCGAGGATGGGATTGGCCGCGACTCGAATTTCATCCACAGGGTGTGATGGGCGTGGTGCGTTCGATGACATCCGCCGTCCTTAAGCGACGCGGTGACGCTCGATCGCAGCAGGGTCGATTGCGATGCCCAGCCCGGGACCCCTGGGCACGATGAGTTGACCTTCGCGCAATTCGAGGGGCGGACTCAGCAATGCATCGCGTAGCGGGTTACGACCGATGTCATACTCAACGAGTGTCGGAGTGGGGTCGTTACCGTGGTGTGGATACTCGGACAGTGATGCGACCCAATGCACCGCTGCGGCCAGACCGACCGCAGTACCCCAGACATGGGGCGAGACGCGCAGGTGGGCTGTTGCTGCGAGTTCGCCAATGAAACGCGCAACGCTCAGGCCACCACAGAGCGCAAGATCAGGCTGCAGAACGTCCGCCATGCCATCTTGAACGAGACGCAGAAAATCGAATTGTTCGTACAAGGCTTCGCCGGTCGCGATCGGCATCGCTGCGCGCCGGCGCAATTCGGCATAGCCGCGCCAGTCCTGAGGTGCAAGCGGCTCTTCGTACCAGCCGATACGATAGTCCGCAATCGCCCGCATGCTCTCAAGCGCCTGATCCAGTGTGTAGTTGCCGTTGCTGTCCACCGCGAGCATCGGGCCATCGCCGATGATCGAACGCGCAAGCCGGACCCGCTCACGGTCATCGGCCGGGCTGCGACCAATCTTGATCTTGAATGCGGAAAACCCACGATCCGCATGGGGCGTCAATTGTCGGGCCAACGAAGCCAGCTGGTCCTCGTCGCGCGTGAAGTAACCGCCCGAGGCATACACAGGGACGCTCTCCCGACGGCGTCCTCCGATCAGTTCACAGACGGGCAGGCCGACGATCCGGCCCATCGCATCGTGCGCGGCGATATCGATTCCACTGAACACGGCGATCAACGCGTTCTGCGTGCCGAAGTGGTAGTGCTTGGCCAGGATCATTTGCTGCACACCGCGCTGGGCATACAGATTCGTGCCCACAAAATACGGGCGAACCAGATCGAGATAGGCCGCTGCAATCGAGGTCGGGCCCCAGACCTCTCCGATGCCGGTGACTCCGGAATCGGTCTCGATCGTCAGCAGGCCACCCCCGCGGCGCGCGGTCAGACCCCTGGCCATCCCGTAGGCCTCGTGGTCGGGCAATGCGTATTCGAGACCCGTCAGCCGAAGGTCACGGATCGTCGTCACGTCGATACCCGCCCATGCACAACGGCCATGATCGAACGCATCACGTCGCTATCGGGATGCATGTACTGATCGATGATGTCGAAATGGTTGTAGCCCGGGCTGACGATCACGCCGGGATCGGCTCCCTCGCGGTGAAGATGGTGGGCATATCTGAAGGATTGATCGATGAACTGCCAGGGCTCCAGGCCGCCCGCAATGATCCAGGTCGGGCATTTGACCCGAAGCGGCTGACGCTCGAAGTCATTGCGCGCGATGATCTCCGGTGTCAGACGAATCTCTGTATTGACCGATGTCCGAACCGCCGGCGCCGGGTCATAGATACCGCTGATCAGCACGGCCCCTTTGATCAGACCGGCGGGCAAATTGTGGGCGGTCCAGTCGGTCGCCAGAGCGGCGGCGCACAAGTGGGCCCCCGCGGAGTGACCGGAAATCGTGATCTGACCGGGATCGCCCCCGTGCGCGGCGATTTCTCTGGCTGTCCAGGCGATCGATTCACGCGCTGATCGGACGACGTCATCCAGCGTGACCTCGGGGCACAGCGGGTAGTTGACCACGACCGTGCAGATTCCTGCAGCCGTCAATGGTGCCGCCAGGAAGGCAAAGTTGCTCTTGTCTTGCGCACGCCAGTAACCGCCGTGAAAGTACAGGTGGACCGGTGCGTTGGCGCGGGCGGCCGGGTAGATGTCCACTGTGTCGAGACGGTGCGGCCCATAGGCCTGGTCTGCGATCCGTTTGAGCCCGGTCAGGGCCGCCTGATTGGGTGGGTCCCGGCGGGCCCGGTAGAGGGCGAAGTCCGGCACGGTGTGCTGCGGGTTGTATTGATACTCGTGTTCTTCCTGGGTCAGGTCGAGCCAGAGCGGAGGCGTTCGGTTCATCGCGCAGGCATCCGGTTACAGTCGTTTCATAGGTCGAGAATAGGCTATTCGAGCGAGAGTGGCTAGCCCTGGAGCTTGCCGCTTCAATCCCGCACGCACCGGAGCGCTTGTCCGAGTTCGGCGAGTTGTCCAACCGACGTCAGCGACTCGGCCGCACGGGCCAGGGCGTTCACCCCGTCCGCGGTCAAAGCCCTCGAGGCGTTATCCCTGAACTTGGCCATCACGCGCGGCGCGTCGGCCGGTCGTGAAACGTTGCCGTAGACATCATCGACTCGAGCGAATTCGATTCGTCCGTCCTCGAGGTGACACTCGATCTCGGCTTCGAAGCGTTCCGGGAATCGTGTGCGTGGCAGCGGCTCCCATTGGGTCCGCGAGGCCAGGTCCAGCACCTCGGCGCTCGGCAGGTTCTCGAAGCTGCCGAGGTCGACGCTGCCTTCAACGAGTCGCAGGGCGACCGTGATCGGGAGGCTCCATCGCGCAGCATGTCCGCTCTCCGGGCGCAGCGCGCGCGACCAGGGTTCGCAGATGACCGGCGCCGCGCCCGCAGGCACCTTGCAGACGAGCCGCTTGATCCGGCGAGCCTGCGCGCCTCGATCGGCCAGCAGACCCGCCGCTTCGATGAACGGGTGCAGGTAGTGGCAACAGGGGTAAAACTTCAGCGCAGCGTCGGGCAGATGCCAGCGGTGACCGAGATCATCGATCGATGCCGCCATTCGTTCGACGGCCTCGCCCGACCGGGTGAATTGGGCAAACAGTCCCCAGCGACCGTCCAGCGCTGTTTCCGGTCCGGTCATGCCGGACTGCGCGAGCAGCGCTGCGTAGACCCCGCCGTGTGCGGCCCACCCCGGGTTCAGGGACTTGACCGATGAGCCGTTGCTCAAGAACTCCATCACGCCGCCCGACTGGCTGAGCGCGATGCCCAGCGCATTGACCGTCTGGTCCTCGTCCAGTTCAAGCAACTCTGCACTCAGAAGCGCCGAACTCAGGGTACCAGCGACCGAGGTCGCCTGGAAACCCACTGCATGAAACCCGCCGGGTGCAGCCAGGCCCAGACGAGCCAGAACTTCCCAGCCTCGGGTATACGCGCCGATCAGTGCCTGACCCGTTCGGCCGGTCGCCTCAGCCACCGCGAGCGCGGCGGAGGCGGTCACCGCACTGCCGTGCATGATCGATCCGGTGTGGGTGTCGTCGAATTCAAGGCTGTGGATCAGGCCGCCGTTGACCAGCGCGGCCTCTGCGGCGCGAGCGCCGCCCGTCTGCCCCAGGATCGTCGAAGGCCCGCCTGCAGCAAGTTGTCGGCCCAGTCCGGCCCACGCGAGCCCCGACCGCGAAACGGAGGCGGCGAGCCCGACACCCAGTGCGTCGATCAGGTGCAGCACCGCTGCGTCGTTGACCGATGCGGGCGTAGATGAGGGATCCCGGATCTCGATCAGCCGTCGAACGAGACGTCGCGCCAGGGTGCTCATCGATTGCCCCGCTCAGCGAAGTCGGTCACTGCACCTCGCCAGCCCTGGGCGAGCGCCCCGGGCTCGCCCGCGATGATCGACTCGAGTACCCGGGCAGCGCCCGGCAAGGGCTCGGCGGTGTGGGCGCGCAGCTTGGCGAGGAGGGTCGCCTCGTCGAACGGCTGATCCGCGCCTCCACGAGGGACCTCGACAAGTGCGCTGATCGAATTGCCGTCCCGCATCCGCCAGGTGACCTTGCCGGGTCGATCCCGAGGCGGGGGGCCGGCGTCCGGGTAGGCGGCAATCCGGACCCGACGGCGCAGCGCGGCGATTTCCGGTTCGTTCAAGGTGTGTTCGGTGAAGGCCGCAGCGCCACCGGTCCCCAGCACGGTCGTGGCTGCAACCGCATGCGGGAGAGAAAATTTTGCGGAGAGAACGGTCGCCGGCTCGACGGCGTCCAGAGCGACGCCGCCCGGCCCGGCCTCGACATCGATCCCGACGATCTCGTCGATCTGGATCGGGGTGCACCGTGCGCGCAGTTGGAGACTGGCCTCGACCGCCGCATGAGCGTAGTTACAGCAGGCGTAGACCTTGTGGTAGCCATTCGTCACGGACCATTCTTCACCCAGCCCTTCGCTCAGGCGCTCCGGAATCGCGCGCGTGCCGAAACTGTTGACGAAGACCTCGTGGGGGGTGTCAAGGCCACCACCGATGCCGACCTCGGCCCAGTCCGCGCACTGAAAGCCAATCCAGGCGCCCGCCGCTGTCCACGCGTTCCGGATCAGCGCGCCCCGGACCGCCGTGTTGAAGGGGCCCGCGAAGCTCATGGAGGCCGCGCCCGTCACGCTCGCCTGCAGTAGCCGGGCATCGTGACCACGAACCAGCGAGACGGCCGCTGCGGCACCGATCGCTGCGAAGGCGGCATGCGGATGCACATAAAAGCCAGGAAAGGGGTAAGCCATGGCGATCCGCGCGGTGATCTCGTACGCGATTGCCACTTTTCGCAACACCTCGTCGACCGTCAGATCCAGCGCTTCAGCCTCGGCGAGCAGCGCCGGAATCGTGTAGGCGCCCGCATGACAGGACGCATTACGAAACCCTTCATCGAGCTCACACCAGGTGATGGCCAGGCCATTGGCCGTGGCGGCGCTCGCGCGTTCCAACTGCGGTGCGCCGTTCGCAAAAAGGGTGGCTTCGGCTCGGGTGCTGCGATCGACGTAGCGCTGCTGTGCCCGTTGGACCTGGGGCTCGATCGCGCCAATGGCCATGGCGCCAATATCGTCAGACAGAATGATGGCCGCGCGGCGTCGTACAGGCTCGGGCAGCGGCGCTCGGTGGGCGGTCGCCGCCCATTCAAACAGCCGTTCAGCGTGTCGAGTCGAGTCGGACAACGAGGGCTTCGGAGTTTCGTTCATGGCGCGTCCTTCAGAAGGCCTGCATGGTACATTCGCCCGACCTCCCTCTCAAGGATGTGACGATGATCCGACGCGCGTACGCTCAGACCCCATCGGGTCAGATTCACTACTACGAAGGCGGGCGGGGGCGGCCCGTGCTGATGCTGCACGAGACGCCG